>JAPUDU010000142.1 GCA_027492935.1 Fimbriimonadaceae bacterium | reverse complement strand
GACCCTAAGCCAAATACTTTGGCTACCGTTGGTTTCAAACACACCAACGACCCCCAAATAAAAACGGCCATGATCACGGCGAAAACGCCTGGCGTTTCAGACATGACATGAACAGCTACCGCCCCACCAAGAAAACCGGTGTAACCGATCGCACCCCAGATTGATGTTCGCCGAATAACGTAAAGAGCTAAAAAGAACAACTCAATTACGCCGAGCGGTAACAAAATTTGCGGATTGAGCCCAATCTTTTCCGTCGCCTCGACAGCAAAGGGCGGGCTAGCGATATGAAGAATTGCATCGAATGCCATAAATGGCACTGCCAAAGCCCACATCACCCAACCAACAACTTTCACCCATTTGGGAGTGCTTTCGGTTTGTTCCAAGTTAGCTCTGCTCCGATATCTCTTTTATGCGGTTAACCGACTGATCCCATGCGGAGTTAAAGAACTCATGCATGTTTTCCGGCGTCTCAGCATAAATTTGAAGCTCGTACGGTGCAGCATCACCAATCAGTGAATATTCTTCTGGACTTCCAAGCCATTCAGGAAAACTGCCACCACTATATTTCTCTTCGCCGTTGCTAATCTCCCCGACTGCTTTCAATCGAAGCACATGACCAGGCTTATGCTCAACAACTTCAGAAATCATGCCGCCTTCCTGACCATCTTCCGGTGATGGCCCCAAGAAGCGCATTTTGCTTCCTTCACTCCAATCACCGACAAAGTAAGAACCATCGCAAAATGCCGAGCACCAATCACGGAACGACTCATCGCTCGTAATCGCGTCCCAAATTTTCTCTCTGGAAGCATCAATCTCAATTGATTTGCGAATCTCTTTTCTTATATTTTCTTGTGTACTCATATTCTCACCTACGGCGCCTCACCCGGAAGCATCACCATCCAACCAACATTAAACGGATCGTTCAACATTCCGTAGTAAGGAGACCAAAACGTTTCTTCCATCGGCATAATTACTTCACTGCCACCTGCTACGAGCGAGTTAAAAATGGCATCTGCCTCTTCTTTCGTTTGCACTTCAATTGCAAACGAAACTCCTTCAATCCGTTTGCCCGGATGGCTGCCATCGGATGCAAAAATCGTCATTCCACGAACATTAAATTCGCCATGCATTACCTTGTCCTTAAAATCAGGCGCAATCGCATCTTCAGGCATACCAGGAGCCTGATTAAATCGCATGACCATGCCAATTGTCGCCCCTAAACGTTCTTGATAGAACTTGAGCGCTTCGTCGCACTGCCCGTAGAAAACCAAATATGGTGTCATCGTTGTCTTGTCCATTATTTTCCTATTCAACCACCCTTGCGGCCGAAACTGTTTTTGTCCCCGAAACCCCAAAAACAAACTCAATGTATCGTCGCAAGTGCCGAAGACTTGCTAAAATTATCTCATTACTTGCGCTTGCTTTCCCTAAAATAAATGATCCTTGAAGTACAGATTGCGTAAACAATGCCAGTTCGCTGGCATCAATTTCACTAATTCCTCTCTGCTCCAAAGCTAACTGCACTTTGCTTTCGATCTTTTCCGCATGGGAAAAAAGATGCTTTTGAGCCGCTTGCCGTATCGCATCGGAACTTGCATAAGCCTCTTGAACAACAGTCCCCAGAAAGCATGTGTACTCCCAAATCTCCCCCCCTAAAATAGATTCCCGTAACTCAATATATGCAAACAAGTAGTCAAGTGGATCCTCTAACTCCGGACGATTCAATGCTTCAAATAATCCATCTGCCATGTTGGAAAAATAATCTGTAGCCACAACAATCATCGCTTCTTTAGATTCAAAGTGATGAAAGAACGCGCCTTTAGAAACTCCGGCTTCAGCACACAAATCCTGCACTGTCGTTGCCGAATAGCCTTTCTGCCGAACAATCTTCATTGCCGCTTCCAAAAGTTTTTCCCGGGTTTCATCAGATGTGGATTTCAATTAATACCGACCAGTTGGTACGTATTATATACATCCGGTAATTAAATGTCAACCCTCAACAAAAAAAGCTCCTGATTATTAAATCAGGAGCTTCCTCAATTATTAGTTGCCTTAATTGCCTGTCGCTGGTTTCCCTTTCAGAATCGAACCAAGGTCAATAATCATTCCTTGCCCTCCACTGACTTGCGGAACCTGACCATCCCACTTCTCAATCCATTCCCGAGCGACAACAAGTTCACCACCGGCCGCCTGCAGCGCCTGAGCGTTTAACTTAGCCGCCTCTGCTTCACCCTGAGCCTGAGCAATCTTGGTTTGTTTCTCAAGCTCTGCTCTTTGCAAAACAAACTTCTGTTTCTCCGCATCTTGCTGAGCAATCTGCTTCAACTCAATCGCCTTATTAAACTCAGCTGAGAACTCAAAGTTGGTGATCGAAAGCCCACCCGAATCCACAATAATGTGGAACTTACTCAAGCGCTCCGCAATGATGTTCTCCACTTCAAGTTTCACTTTCCCGCGTTGCCGAATCAAGTCTTCCGCCGTATATTGAGCGGTAACAACCTTGATCCCTTCCTGAACCGCCGGGGTAATAATCCGAGCTGCATACTCCGTCCCAACATTCTTATAAAGATCAGAAGCATTGTCGCGATCAATCCGGTAGTTCAACGCAATATCAACCGTTACCGGCTGCAAATCTCGACTCGCCGCCGTCGCATTGCTTTCCACCTTCTGAGTTCGAACTTCCATAAGTTCCAGTTCCTGAACCCCCGGAATAAGAAAATGCATCCCTTCCGATTTCTGTCCAACCGCCGCCCCTGTTTGCAGCAAAACGCCAACATAACCCGATTTCACAATCACCACCGTATTGATGGCTGTTCCAATAACCGCGACCGCGATCCCACCCACAATTAACAGCGACCCAAACGGCGCTGCTTTCTTCATTTCAGGATTCTTTGCGTTTGCTTTAATGCTAAACCCCGCAACCAAAAGCAAAATTCCAAGTATCAATGCACCCATTTCAACCCTTACTACGAGCTAAGCCATCGAAAGGGTTTTGATTTCAATACTTTCAGCTGCCGTTAGGAGCATTAACTCTGCCAATGATCAACTCACAGAGTTTCCCCGCAGTTCAACTCCGAGCCATTGCCAGCGAGTTCAACCGCTCTGGACTGGCCAGCTCACCAAACGCCACCCCATCCCGCTCATCCTCGATCCGAACCCACTGCAAAGTCTTCCGCATCGAATCCGCCCCCGCAAACTTCACGGTCAACCAATTGTCGCTTGTTCCTTCAAGCAACCCATCTTTTCCTTTACGCTCAACCAAAACCCGAACCGTGCGCCCAACAAAGCGCCGAACTTGCTCGCGGGCTGTTCGATTCGTAATCTCTGTTAACCGTTTTGCCCGATCCTGCTTCTCCTGCGGCGAAACCGGGTCACCCCAAGCATCCGCCGGTGTTCCAAACCGGGGAGAAAACCGAAAGACGTGAGCCTTCAAATACTTCACATGCTCACAAACCGCAACGCTTGATTCAAACCGCTCCGCCGACTCCGTCGGGAACCCAACCATAATGTCCGTCGTAATCTGCAAGTCCGGCAGTTCAGAATAAAGCCGGTCGCACAAATCGAGATACATCTGTTGATCGTATCGGCGATTCATATCCTTCAAAACCCCCGTGTCCCCGCTCTGTAAAGGAATATGAAAGTGCGGTACTACCGCCCCATGCCGCACCAAATCCAAAATTGGTTCTGTAACCTGATGCATCTCGATCGAGCTGATCCGAATCCGCGCTAACCCACTCTCTTCGCTCAACTTTGTTACCAAAGCTTCAAATCCAAGCCCATTACTGCCGCTCTCCGGCCCATAAGCACCAATCAGAACCCCGGTCAAAATCGCCTCGTGGTAACCCATTTCCGCCAGCCGCTTCGCCTCATCCAAAACTTCCTCCCAAGGCCGGCTCACCATTCCCGGCCGTGTATAAGGAATTGAACAATAAGAACACATGACCGAACAGCCGTCTTGAATCTTCAGTGTCGCCCGCGTTCGCCCCTCTTTTATATCAATAATGTGCTCATGCGGCTCCGTCCGCACCCAATTCTCCATCTCTGGAAAAGCCTCATAGAAATATTTTTTCGCGTTCAACTTATCCGGGTTCGGAACAAAAACATCTCCCACTTCAAAAGCAGAGTCCTTGTTTAACCCCATCTGAACCGCACACCCGGTCACGACAATCTTCGCTGCCGGATTTGTCCGTGCCGCCTTCCGCACCGAATACCAACTCTTCGCTTCCGCCTGACTTGTTACCGAACACGTATTCACAACATAAACATCTGCCGCTTGGTCAAACGGCACAACCTCAAACCCATCCTCTGCAAACGAGTCGAGGATTCTTTGTGTTTCATATTGATTGACCTTACAGCCAAGTGTTGTAAAAGCAGCTTTCGGCATTTCCCGAAACATATTTTACAACTTAGACTTCGAACGACCTAACTCTGAACAAACTTTCTCATTTCTTCTGTGCAACCACAAAAAACCGATCCATCGTCACCCATATCCCACCCTCCTTTTCCATTCGCAAATGTAATTCCCAAAGCCGCTCCCGATAACTGTCCACCGAAAACCCCTCTATTTGCCAAGGCGTCGCTTTGAGATAAAAAACTACTGCCCCAATATCCGCCAGAAAATACTCACCCACCGTCGAACTTGATTCCAAAACCGTAAACCCTGCTCCTTCCAGTTGACCACTTGCCAACTCAGTTCCCCACTCCGCATAAGGCAACCGAACTTCATCCTCAAGTGCCTCATTCAAATCTCGCGCATCCTGACCGCCCACTTGTTGCGAGATAAAAACTCCGCCCGGTTTCATCACCCGCCAAACTTCACCTGAATCAAACGATTCATGTCGATTGACCACACAGTTAAAAAACTCGTCCGGCAATCCGGCCAACGAATCTTCTTCAACTCCCACCACCCGGACCCCCAACGGCTCAAGGTTCTTCTTCGCAATCGGAACATTCGGCTCCCACGCCTCTGTCGCCCAAGTCTCGGCGGGCAAATCCCCCAACGACATCAACCACTCACCACCTCCCGTTCCCATATCTAGTAGTCGTTCGACTCCCGTAATCCGCGACCGAACAATTTCTGTGTACTCCCAAGGAAGCTCCGATTCACTGTATCGATCTCCAACCGCCCCCCAATCCCATCCGATAACTGATAGTGATTCAGCTTCCAAGACTAATCGGTCAAATTTAGCCCTATCCATAAAAACTCAAAGCTGATCGAACTTGCCCAGAATAAAACTCACCTCCTTCCGCCGCATCAAGCACCTCTAGCAATTCACTCGCATCTTCGCCCCCAGCAGCTTTAGCATAAGCCAAGCACATCGTCGTTTCCAGCGGATCATCCCCTTCGCCAACCAACTCAGCCGCCCGTTGAAACCGAATCACCGCCGAATCCCGATCACCGTTTGCCCAATCAAACGCCCCCATCAACCACTCCGCCCGACCCAAAGGAACCCCAACCTTTCCAAGCCTTTCCGCTAGCTGCAGATTACGTACAGCGTAACCGGTAGAAGCAATCTCCATTTCTGGAGAGATTGTCATGTCCGAATCTCCCCATCCTCGCCAAAAGAATGCCGCTCGATTAAAAGAAATCGCCTTCAAAGCCCCCAAAACCCCCTCATCTTCCGTATCTCCAGCCAATTCGGACGCCATATCAGCCACCCGAGCGATCCCCTCATGATCCTTCAACTCCCACCTCAAATGAATCATCAATTGGTTCAACCCCTTAACTCCATCGACAAGCTCCAATTCTAAAACCGCCGGTCGCACCGCATCCCAGCCGCCATTTTCAAATGCTTCGACCACGCTGTGTTTATCCATATCGCTTCAATAGTGCCACAATGAACTCAATCAAGTGCGCAGTTTCTTTGAAAAAGTATGGGAAGAAAAGGGGCATATCGCTTGGATACTTTTTCCTCTCTCTCTCCTCTATCAAGCTGGTTGGCGGGCTTATTTAGCCATCTATCAACTCAAGTTTAAAAAAGCATACACAGCCAAGATTCCAACCATATGCATCGGCAACTGCACCGCTGGTGGATCTGGAAAAACGCCATTTACTCTCTATCTCGCCGAAGCACTCATCAAACGAGGGCATCAGGTAATCCTCAGTACATCAGGGTACGGCTCACCACGCTACCATGGGGCCACCCTTGCACCAGAAGGTTCACTCGCGGTTAAAGAATGGGGTGATGAGTCAACTATGTTTCGAGAGCTCCTTCCCAACCTTCCCCTCATCGTTGGGCATGATCGAGTCGCTGCCGCCAAAGTCGCCGAACAAAACTTCCCCGATGCCACATTGCTGATGGATGATGGCTTCCAACACCTTCGCTTCCAAGCCGACATCACATTAGTTATCGAACCAAGCCTAGAAAATGATTTCTGTTTCCCCGCTGGCCCTTACCGCGAGCCACCTGAACTAGGAGCAAAACGAGCAACCCGCGTCCTTACTTACGAAGAACATATTCACCCTCTTCCACTCGAAGTCACGACAATCAGCGGCGAACCGTTTAAAAAAGGAACCAGCGTACAAGCCCTTTGCGCCATCGGTCAGCCGCATCGGTTTATCAATAGCCTCCAAACTGCTGGAATCACGGTTAAATACCAAAAGATCCTCCCCGACCACGATCCTCTGCTTGAAGGTAATCTTCTCTCAGAATTTGATTCTCGTATCCCCCTCGCTGTAACGGCGAAAGATTACGTCAAACTCATTAACCACCCCGATATCAGCCGATTCAAAGTCGCAATCGTCAATTACCGCGTAGCCCCGCGAGATCCTGAATCATTTCTATCCTGGATCGAAAGCAAAATCGATGAGCTCAAAAAAGAAAAAACTCCTGGGTAAAGTCGCCGAAGCATTCATGAACTTCATGCTCCGACGCGTCAAGGGCAAAAACCCAGAGCAAGTCGAAAAGCTGGGAGAAAAATATGGTCGCTTAATGTGGAAATTTGCCGGTAAACGACGCCAAAAAACTATAGATAATCTCAAACTCGCTTTTCCTGAAAAATCTCAAGCCGACATTGAAAAAATCGCCAAGGGAGTGTTTGTACACTTCGGAAGAATATCGACCGATTTTCTCGCCGGCGCCCATCGGTCGCAAAAAGACTTTGAAGATACAACCACCATCATTGGACGCGAGTATCTTGATGCTGCTCTGGCATCTGGAAAAGGTGTTATCCTCATCACTGGCCATTTTGGTAACTGGGAACGCGCTTCCGCCTGGATGAGCCTATCCGGCTACCCCCTCAATGTCATTGCTCGCGACGCCGATGACAAAGGCGTCAACACAATCGTTAACGATCTACGCCGCAAACCAGGAACTAAAGTGATTCCCCGTGGGCAAGCGGCTCGACTTGTTCTCCAGAAATTACGCGCTAACGAAATCGTTGGCATCCTCCCCGACCAAAACGCTTCCGATATCTACATCCCCTTCTTCGGCCATCTAGCCGGAACCGCTCTCGGGCCAGGTGTTTTTCACCACCGAACTCACGCGACCATCGTGCCCGTCGTCTGCGTCTATGATTCTAGAAATCACTACACAATGACCTTTTTCCCGCCTCTCGAGCCTGTTCAACCGGAAGATACCGCCGGTGAAGGTTTGATGCGTGCAATCCACTCATGGCTCGAAGACAGAATCCGTGAGCACCCAGACCAGTGGCTTTGGATGCACGATCGATGGCGAAACGCCCGTCGTAAGGGGCTTTTATGAAACCCAAAATCCTGGTCGTTCGATTTAGTGCGATGGGCGACTGCATCATGTCCGCTTGGGCGCTATCTGGCCTGCGACACACTCTCCCTCAAGCGCATATCACCTGGGCGGTTCAAGATCGCTTTGCCCCCGTTATCGACCGATCTCGACTCGTCGATTCTATTGTGTTTGCCGACACAGAACATTGGAAAAAACATCGCAGCTCCCCAACAACATGGCTGAGCCAATTTCAAATGTTCTCTGCTCTGCGCAAAGAAAAATTTGATGTCGCTTTCGACCTTCAGGGCCAAGTTAAAACCGCTTTCTGCCTCCGTTTATCAGGAGCAAAAAAAAGATTTGCAACCAGAACATCCGATGGTATGGCCCAGCGGCTCAATCCAACCGTAGACTGCCTGCTAGGTTCAGTACACGAAGTTGAGGCGTCCCTCCGACTCCTCAACTCATGGCATGAATTTCAACTGCCTGCCAAGCCACTCATGCCCCCGGTTCACGAAATTCCAAACAACCAAATCATTATTCAAACTGGTTCTGGACACCCTCATAAAAAACTATCTCAAAGCCGATGGCACCAAGTCGCCAAAGAGCTGATAGCCCAAGGGCATCAGGTCACAGCAATTGGAGGCGCTAGCGATGATCCCATTTACACCGATGGAGTAACAAACCTCGTCGGACAGGTTAACCTCGAACGAGCTCTCGACCTCGTCGCCAATGCAAAACTTCACATCTCGGCTGACACCGGAACAGCTCATGCCGCATCGGCATACGGGGTCCCCGCCGTAACAATATTCGGCAAAACCGATCCCAACCGCTACCGACCATTCGGAAACAACGTCACCATTCTCCGGCCCGGCCCCGACCCCGATAAAATCACTACCGAAGAAATCATCCGCGCCGCTCAACCTTATCTCGGAGGACGCCGATCCGCTTCCTTATTAGTCGATTAAGTGCTCTCGGAGATGTAGCCTGCTCTTTGCCCGCCGCTGGATCACTCCGCCACGCATTCCCTGATTCAGAAATCATTTGGATATGCGATAAACGATTTGCTGATATTGCCCGCTCTTGCACCCATATCAATGAGGTCGTCGTGCTTCAAAAAGATTGGAAAACTTGGAAAAAAGCGGTTCACGATCTCGGAGAATTTGATGTCGCTATTGACCTCCAAGGACTCTTAAAATCAGCCATTCCTATTGCCTACGCAAAATCCAGACAAAAATTGGGTTATCACTGGCAGCGCGAAGGAGCCCGTCTTTTCACTCAACCCGTCACCCCAGACTCAACCTCCATCCACATCGTTAACCAATATGTTGATGTTGCCCGTGCCGCCGGAGGAGCAACCTTAGTCGACTTTGGGCTAACTACCAATCCCGACTCAGACGCAAAAATCGCTACACTCCTCGCAGACTTTGACCCTGCAAAAAAGCTTGTTGTTTGTCATGCTGGTGCAGGGTGGGCATCAAAACGATGGCCCGCCGAAAATTTCGCCGCGCTCGCCGATACCCTTGCCACACGAGCAACTGTCGCATTTATTGGCACACAAGCAGATGAGCCAGCCGTGAACGATGTAATGTCCCACACCAAATCAAGACCAATCAGTCTCATTGGCAAAACAAAGGTTTCTGAGCTCATCTCGCTTCTCAAAATTGCCGACCTTCATGTCGCCGGTGATACCGGCAGTATTCATATCGCCGCTGGTCTTAATACTCCCTGCCTAGGCTTATACACCCTCACCAAACCTCATCGATCTTGTCCCTACGGGCAACTTGAAAACTGTCTTTCAACCGATCTTGAGCAAGTCACCCAAACCGCCAATCGCTTATTAGACCGATGAATCAAAAAACTCTCAATCAAATAGAAACGCAACGCAAAGGGCAAAAGCTTGTTTTCACTAATGGTGTCTTCGATATCCTTCATGCGGGCCACGTCCAATATCTTCAGCAAGCCAAAGAACTCGGCCATCTCCTTGTCGTAGCCCTCAACTCAGACGAAAGCGTCCGAGGTCTCAACAAAGCCCCCGGCCGCCCCATCAATACTCTTGAGGATCGTATGGCTGTGATTGCTGCTCTACGCTGTGTCGATTTCGTTCTCTGCTTTACCGAACAAACTCCCGAGAACCTAATCGCAAGCCTCAAACCGGATATCCACGTCAAAGGTGGCGATTACTCTCCCGACCAACTACCAGAAACAAAAATCGTCCGGTCATATGGTGGGGAAGTAATCATTCTCCCATTCTTGACCGGACGATCAACAACCTTAACTCTTGAAAAACTTACTGCGCAAGCTGAGGACTAAACAAGGGGCTTGCCCAGTTCCCGCCACTCGTCAGTTTCAACTCGCCCGAACCATCAGCATTAATTCGATAAATGTCTGTATCCGAGCCAGTCGTTTTCACATAGGTCAATTTCGAACCATCAGCCGACCAACTCGGAGAAGCCACCGCTCCAGGTACTAACTCCATCATGTGCTGATTCCCTTGCGCCTCAAATGGCATCACGTAAATGCCAATCGGCTCAAATCCGCCACTATCCACCTGTCTGCCGACAACAACCGCTACTTTGGAACCATCCGGTGAGACAGCTAAATCCATAAAGCTCTCCTTTGCCCCTGGTGGAATGAAACCCACTGGTTCAACTTGAGGAGAATAATCTGATCCAATCGTTACCTTAAAAATTCCATCTTGAAAAGGCGGCGTTGCCTTTCCATCTTTAATAAATTCGGCTGGTATTTCCTGGTTGGGAGGAAATTGAAAGCCTGCCAACATGACTCCTGCAACCCCATTACGATCCACGTCAAAATTGATTCGATTAGCACGGTAAAGTTCCATAGGGGGGAACGGTTGCCCACTAGGCTGCATCGCAATAGGATGGAGAATCAAAGTATTCCCTTCATCATTGCGCATCAAACCAAGAACTCGATCCTTTGAACCGGCAAAGCGTGCCTTAACAAAGCTTTCTCCAAACTTACTGTACATTTCCATGCTAGAAGTCGAGCCTTCTCCTTCTGATGAAACGCGATCAGCCGATGGCGGCAACACTGTGCCCGTTGCTCCCGATTTGATCTCCAATGCCAGAATTTGGCCACCCGCCTGAATCAATCCAAATTTTTTCGCATCGGGGTCTCCAAAAGGGCCAAACCAAGGTGTACCTTGACTGATTGATCCAATTGATCGTCTTTCAAACTTTGACTTTGCAGGATTCCAGCGATAAACAGAATAAGCGCTTGAATCACGATTACTACTAACAAATACACGTTGCCCGTCAACACTCCAGCTAATTTCACGATCGTCGAATTCCGACTTCGCTGGCTTGGGAGAATCAATTCGTTTGCCAGCGTCATCAAACATAACAACCTTCGCCTGCGCACCGTCTCGCTCAAGCGCAATGATGTAATTTACTGATTTGAATTCGCCAAAATCAGGATCATCCGCGACCTGGTTCCACATTTGAAACCCAAAAATAAGGATTGCAATCACAATCCCCATAATTGCAAAGCGCTTGGCATTCTGCTTTTTCATGTTCTCGTTTTTTTCTCCGCGAAAATCTCAAAATCCATTGTGCTTGATTTCCTATCGTAAAAAACGCATTCCCGGGCTCAACCGTGCCCCATTCAAAAACTCTGATGCTAAAACCCGCTTGCGCCCTTCAAGTTGAAACTCTTCAAAACGCAAACCACCCCCCTTAACCGCCACAATCATCTCCCCCTCACTAATAACAAGTGTGCCTGGCTCCCCTAAAACGGCTTGGATTGGCCGTATCTTGTGTAATTTAATCTGACCAAGTTCCGAAACAACATAAGCTCCTGGAGCTGGCGTAAATGCTCTAAACCGATTGTAGGCTGTGTTTAAATCGAGATCCGCGGTCAATTCCGCTTCCGTTTTTTCAACCTTAGGTGCCATCGTCGCTAAATCGTGATCCTGTGGCGTCCGTTCATAATCACCGGCGGCAATCTTAGGCATCCATGCGCGCGCCATCTCACCCGCTAAATTCGACAATGCCCCGTAAACCTCACCGGCTGTCTCATCTCCGCTCATCTGAATTCGCTCAATGGCAATCATATCGCCCGTATCCATCCCGCGATCCATCTGCATAAGAGTAACACCTGTTTCCGTATCCCCTGCCTCAATCCCACGCTGAATCGGTGCCGCCCCCCGCCACTTTGGCAAAATCGAACCATGCAAATTAATGCAGCCACGCCGCGGAATGTCCAAAACCGCTTGGCTCAAAATTTGTCCGTAAGCTGCAACCAAAAAAATATCTGCGTTTTCCGCCTCCAAAACATCTCGAAACTCTACCGTGCGAGATTTCTCTGGCGTCTCAACACGCGATCCTAAGTCCATCGCCGCTTCTTTGACTGGCGAGGCTTGCATCTTCAAACCACGGCCCTTCGGTCGGTCTGGCTGGCTTACTACAAGCGTGACATGCTCAGAAACCGCCCGCAAAGCCGGCACCGCAAAATCAGCTGTCCCAAAATAAACAATTCGCAAGGTTAGCGATTCTCCGGATTCGGATCCTGCCAATGCAAAGTTGTTTCATCAACCTTATCAATAAACAAAACGCCGTCCAGATGGTCAATCTCATGCTGAACAATCACCGCCGCATAACCTTCCATATCATAATCAACCGGCCGACCTTTAATGTCATATGCCTCCACCGTGATTGACATGTATCGCTCAACATCACCATAGAGGCCAGGAATACTTAGACAACCTTCTTCCCCAATCTGCTTTCCGCTCTTTTCGACAATCGTCGGATTCACCAACACAATTGGCTTTCTCTCCGGAGCAATAACAATAATCCGCTCGCTCACGCCAACTTGTGGAGCCGCAATACCAACCCCATTCGCTTCCTTCATGATCCGAACAAGGTTCTCGGCCAACTTAACGTGGCGCTTCGTTACTTTCTCAATCGGCGTCGCTTTCTTACGCAAAACCTCATTCGGGATTTTTACGACCGGGCGCTCCTCATTCTGAACGTAGAGGTACTCAAAATCAGCCGGAACAACGATTTCCATGCAACTCAGATTATGACAGGCCAAGCTAAAGTGTCGTGACTTCAGCCGGTACAAAAGTCAAAGTACGGACAATTCGATTCAAATCACACATTGCATCAGCCATTTGCCATCCATATTCAGTGAAAATGGTCTCAACTTCGCCTTCCTGGCCCTGACCAATTTCCACAATCAAAACCTCGCATCTTGTTGCCGCAAACGTTTCCGCTGCTAGTCTGCGATACATCGCCAAACCTTCAGCCTCCGCAAACAAAGCATCGTGAGGTTCAAAATCGCGCACTTCCGGCGGTAAATCATCGCGATGAGCAACGTATGGAGGGTTACTCACAACCATTCGGAATCGACGCTTAGGCAACCACTTAAACAAATCTGAATGAACAAAATCCACTCGAGCACCCAAAGCATCTGCATTTTTATTCGCCACCCGCAAGGCATTCGCAGATTTGTCTAATAGCGTTACCGAACTGCCCGGGCACTCCAAAGCCAAAGTTATACCAATACAACCGCTCCCCGTCCCAACATCAAGAATCGACCAATCCTCAACATCATTCATCCAAAGTTTCGCCCTTTCAACTAAAAATTCTGTTTCCTGACGCGGAACTAAAACATCCGGGTCAACAAAAAACCGCCGTCCATAAAATTCTCGTTCCCCAACAATGTATGCGAGTGGTTCACGATTCTTTCGCCGCATCAAAAGGCCCTGTAAATGTTCACCTACAATCGCCTCCTCGGGATGAGCAAGGATCCAACTACGATCCTGACCCAAGGCATGAGCCGCCAACACCTGAGCATCCAGGCGGGGAGAATCAACCCCCGCCTGAGTCAGCTCATCGGCTGCTATCTGAATCCAATCACCTAATCGCATCACTCTTCTAATAAGAACGCTTCAAGCTTGCCCCGGTGCTCAGGAACAACCTCAGCTTCGAGATAAATTCCATCATCACGGTACTCCTTAACTAGCACCCGACCGTAATCATATGCTCGTTCAACCAGATTTGTTTCTGAGTAAGGAACCAAGACTTTGATGATACTAAGACGGTCGCTAACCAATCCTTTGATCATTTCCAGCAGATCACTTATTCCTTCACCTGTCAAAGCACTAATCGCCACCGAGTCAGGATGCTCACTCGCCATACGGCGAACCATAACCGGATCAACCGCCGCATCAATTTTATTGAACACCGTCAATACTGGAACTTGATCCGCACCGAGCGAATCAATCGTATGCAGAACCGATTCCAATTGCATCTCCCATTCCGGGTTACTCACGTCAACGACATGAAGCAATAAGTCAGCAAACAAGAGTTCTTCAAGCGTCGCTCGGAAAGCCGCAACCAGCAAAGTAGGCAAGTTTCGAATAAACCCAACCGTATCACTCAAGAAAAATCGATAGCCATCCGGCAAGTCGATTAATCGAGTCGTCGGATCAAGCGTTGCAAACGGCATCGCATCAACCAAAACATCTGTTTCCGCCATGCGGTTCATCAATGTCGACTTTCCGGCACTCGTGTAGCCAACAATCGCCACCATCGGATACGGTTGATCGCGTCTGCTGTCTCTCTGAAGAGTGCGATGCTGCTTCACAACATCAATTTCCTTCTTCAACTTTCCAATGCGATCTCGCACCATTCGGCGATCACTTTCCAGCTTCGTTTCACCTGGGCCGCGCATCCCGATACCCCCTCTCTGGCGTTCAAACTTCGTGTAAACGCTCATCAATCGGGGTAATCGGTAGGAATACTGGGCAAGTTCAACCTGCAATTGTCCTTCACGTGTACGGGCGCGTCCTGCAAAGATATCTAAAATCAACTGCGTTCGATCAATCACCCGGATCGCCATACGCTCTTCCAAATTCTTGATATGAATTCCGGAAAGCTCACAGTCAAAAACAATCGCGTCTGCACCAAGCTCCGACGCCATCGCAGCGACTTCCTCAACTTTGCCTTTGCCAATGTAAGTTGCTTTCATCCGGCGCTCCACCCGTTGCCGGATCATCCCAACGACTTCGCCGCCCGCCGCATCAATCAATCCCTCAAGTTCGGCTTCAACATAACTGTCCTCTTCCGCTTCTGGATTAACAAACACCATGAGCACCCGCTCACGATCTTCGGTATTCACCTTAAAATGATTCTTATCTCTCTTAACTTTTGCTTCTTCTGACATAACGCCTCTTCTGTTCAATCAACGGGTCAAGGGTGTCAAGCCAAATGATACATCCCACCGATCAGGGATCCAAAATCATGATCACTCGCACCAAAGCGGCACAACAACAAGGGCGAACACCTAAATCTCAACAAAACTAAGCCCTTGCACGAGTGAATCAGATTTTCATGATCCTCCTATTCTACCGCGCTATGCCAACGTTTTTGCCCGGTACTATGAATCCGAAATGCCGATTTATGAGTTCCGTTGCCTCGCGTGCAACAAAAAATTCGAACTCCTCCTCAGCATCACCGAAGACCCTGAAAATGAACCCTGCCCACACTGTGGAGCCCAAAAACACCAGAAACTCGTCAGCAAATTTCGTCGACTCCGATCCGAAGATGACCGTATCGACGCCATTGCCGATGAACTCGAAGACATGAATCAGCCAGAATCTACAAGCCAAATGAGGGACTTCATCAAAGAAATGGGCCGAGCCACCGACGACGATATGAGCGAAGAACTCGAAGAAATGTTTGAATCCGACCTCGAAAACGACTCCTCCGGAGATTCCCCCGAATGAAAAAATACGGTCAACTCATTGTCGTCTGCGGCAGCATGTATGCCGGAAAATCCGAAGAACTCATCCGCCGAGCGCGCCGAGCCCTCTACGCCAAAAAGAAAGTCCAGGTCTTCAAGCCCGCTATAGATAACCGCTACGACGAAGAGCATGTCGTTACCCACATGGGCGTCAAACACCCCAGCATTCCCGTCAAACAAGCCAGCGACCTAGCAAAACTCATCGAAAAGGACACCGATGTCGTCTGCATCGAAGAAGTGCAGTTCTTCGACAAATCAATCGTCGACTTCATCATTCAACTTGCAGATTCCGGGAAAGAACTCGTCGTCGCCGGACTCGACCAAGACTTCCGACGCCAACCGTTCGGCCCCATGGCCGAACTCCTCTCCGCCGCTGATGAAGTCATAAAACTCCGCGCAATTTGCATGAAATGTGGCCGACCCGCCAGCCACACTCAACGCATCATTAACGGCAAACCTGCAAAATGGAACGATCCAATTGTCCTCATTGGAGCCACAGAAAGTTACGAAGCACGATGCCGCGCTTGCCACCAAATCAACTCACCAAAACTCCGCAAGTAAGCGCGACTACCCACGCATAAGAAGTTTCACATCAACCTGAAC
>JAPUDU010000141.1:13019-16182 GCA_027492935.1 Fimbriimonadaceae bacterium | reverse complement strand
AAACAACTCATCGCAATCGCAGTCGCCCTCCCCCTCGCCGTTATCGGATGGGCTGCCTTCCGGCCCGAACTCCTCTTCGTCAACAAAACCGTAACCGAAAAACTCCCCGTCACCTCATCCGAAACAACCAAAATCCTCGCCAGCGGAATGTTCGCCTCCCAAGCCCACGAAACAAAAGGCACCGCCCAACTCATCACCACCGGCGGAAAACTTACGTCCAACTGCAAGACTTCCACACCTCCAACGGCCCCGATGTCCACGTCTACCTCGTCAAAGGCAACGACGGCTCCCCCGATAATGTCAACAACAACGGATTCATCGACCTCGGAACCATCAAAGGCAACATCGGCGACCAAAACTACGAAGTCCCCGCCGGAACCAACCTCGAAGAATACAAAGGCGTCTCCATCTGGTGCAAACGGTTCTTCGTCGGGTTTGGTGGTGCCGCCCTCAAACCCCAAACCGAAGCACCAAAAACCAGCTTCCGCACCCAACCTTCTCAAAACCTTATCGCATTCGCCAATACCATCACCGTCACCTACGGCAATACTTAAGGCAGCAAGCAGTTCGCCGGTAAGTCCGCAATTATCGAAGAAAACGATAAACGCTACGTCGAGTCTAACTTCTCCAAAATCGCCTCCGGATCTTACGAACTCCGCCTCGTCAAAAAAGAAACACTAAAAGTCGGCGACTTCCCCTCCGACGTAAAGTTCGAAAAACTCGGCAGCCTCAAAAAAGGCAAGAACCGCGTCAGCATCACCAAATCTCTTGATGCCTGGCTCTACCGATCTATCGCCGTAGTCGATACCAAAACCGGCAAGATCAGCAGCTTTATTCTTCTCCGCTCTCAACAAGAGCAAAACAAGTCCGCCGACATCGCGGCTCTCACCCTGATCTAATCCCCCTCCGCGCTAAACAGTGCACAACCGTGCCCTCATTGCGCCTCGACCAAACCCAAATTCACATTCAACAATCAAGGAAACAAACATGAAAACACTCAACACCCTACTCGTCGCTTCGGCTCTCGTAGCCTCCGTCGCCTTTGCTACCGCAACCCCGCAATTGACCAACAACAACAAACAAACTGAAATGGGTCAAATGCAAATGATGGACATGGGCAAAACCGGAATGTTCAAAGGCGTCGAAGTCAACGGCGGATCAGCCAGCCTTTACAGCAAAGAAGGTCGCTACCACCTCAAGTGGAGTGATGACTTCAAAATCCCCGGCACTCCGTCCCCCTCCTGGCAAGTCGTTGATGCCCAAGGCAACACCTACTTGCTCAACCAACTCAAAATCGCCGGCGAAAAACAAAACCGCGACATCGTCCTCCCCAAATACATCAAATCCATCGCCAAAGTGCAAATCTGGTGTTCATTCGCAGAAGTAAATCTCGGTGAAGCCAGCTTCTCCAAAGCCGTAATGCTCAAGTAAAGTAGCAAAATACAAGGTGGCAGGAACAACTGCCACCTCTCAACCCTTACCTAAGAAAGCAAACTTTATGAACGCCGCACCCAAAACAAAACAGAATATCGGCGACGTTCTGGCCCAGCACCTCGAACTGCTCTACCGCATCGCCCGCCGACTCACTGGCAACGACCCCGATGCTGAAGACTTAGTGAGCCAAACAATTATCCTCGCCTTCAACAACTGGGACAAAAACGACGGATGCTATCCCAAAAGCTGGCTGATCACAATCCTCCGCAACGAATTCTATCAAACCGTTCGCAAACGCAACCGACGCTCTGAATCAAGCCTCGATAACGTCGCCGAACCCACCCAAGACAATTTTTGGCAAGCAATAGATAGGCAACTCGAAGTTGAAAAAATCCTCGAAGCCGTCGACAGCATCGCCGATGAATACCGCGAAGTAATCACTCTCTGCGATATCGAAGAATTCAACTACGAAGAAGCCGCCCAAATCCTCGCTATCCCCATCGGCACCGTCAAAAGCCGACTCTTCCGCGCCCGTAAACTCGTACGCTCAAAACTGACCGCCTACACCGCAAACTAAAACCGCAATGAATCTCAACCACAATCAAGACGCCGCTCCCTGCAAAAACATGGAAGCAATCCTCCAGCAAGTCGCCGACGGCTCCGCTACCGGAATAAAAAAGTTCTATGCGGTCGCCCATGCGTCCCGATGCCACAAATGCGGAAACTTTTTAGAGCGTCTTCGTATTACTCTGGATGTACTGCGAGAATCTAAGAACCGCACCAATGCCGCACCCCAAGATGCCATCGCCCGACTCAGGTCGCAAATTTCCAATCTAGAACAGCCTTAAACCATGCCCACACCTAAACTCAGCCACGTCCACCTAAAAGTCAACAGCATCCCCGCCGTCCTCCCCTTTTACACCGAAGTCTTCGATATGAAAATCACCGAAGACCTCGGTAGTTTTATCTTCATCTCAAACGATGAAACTCACCATATCCTCGCCCTCCAAGAAACCGCATTCCCATTCAATAACAGTGGGCAAAAGCTCTATCACGTCGCCTTCGAGGTTCAAACCGAACCCGAATTTTATTCCTTTGCTGAAAAACTAAAAACCCTCCGTATCCCTTTCACGCCTGTAGACCACGGAATCTCATGGGCTATTTATTTCAATGATCCCGAAGGCAACGGACTAGAGCTTTTCGTCGACCGACGCAATTCTGCCGGTGGTAAAAAAGAATGGGATGGCGAAACAAAACGTCTCGCCATCCCATAAAAGAACGAATCGAATTTAGTTAACCGAGCTACGGCTGTTCGACTTTTTCTTCTTGCCCCGAACCTTAACCTTATTGCCAACCCAGCTCGGTTTCCCGACTGGCTTGCCACCATTGCGATGCCGTGCTTTCTTCGGAGTAGCCGCGCCATCGTTTACTTGCTCAGGCCCCTTGCGGTGCTTCTTCTTCGAACGATCCGACGGATTTCTTGTCAAATCCTGAGCCGAAGGAATTTCTGAACCCGAAACATTGATCGGCTTCACATCAACCTTATTGAATTTCGTCCGGTCAGATTTCGGTTTATCGAATCGAGGTCGATCTTCTCGTGGTTTGTCAAAGCGAGGTCGATCATCACGATTCTGGTCAAAGCGGTTACGATCAAACTGCGGTCGATCGTTGCGCGGTCGGTCGTATTGCGGGCGATCATTCTGACTGCGGTCATTGCGAGGTCGATCGT
>JAPUDU010000141.1:8770-12919 GCA_027492935.1 Fimbriimonadaceae bacterium | reverse complement strand
ACTGAGGACGATCGTTTTGATTGCGGTCATTGCGAGGTCGATCGTACTGAGGACGATCGTTTTGATTGCGGTCATTGCGAGGTCGATCGTACTGAGGACGCTCGTCTCGATTTCGGTCGTCTCGTGCCCGATCAAACTGCGGACGCTCGCTTTGTGACCAATCATCTCGGCGATTTTCAAATCGTGGCTGCGCCGTTTCACGCTGAACAATCTTCACCTTGCGTGGTCGGTCTTCAACCATTTCGGGTCGGCGATCATCGTTGCGCGCCGGGCGTCGATCATCAAACATATCGGGATTTACCGATGGCTTGCGTGAAGGATATTCGCCGCTATCTCGATAACCCGGTTTTGGCTTGCGAATCTGGCCACCGACCAACATCTCGTCGCCCATCAATCGCTCAATGTTGCGAATCAATCGTTTTTGACCTGGCAAAGCTAAAGTAATTGCCCGGCCTTTACTACCCGCACGGCCAGTTCGACCAATCCGGTGAATATAGTCTTCCGAGTGCTCCGGAACATCAAAGTTCACAACCACCGAAATATCTTTAACGTCAATCCCGCGTGCAGCAATGTCCGTCGCCACCAAAACGCGGTAACGACCATCTTTAAATCCAGAAAGTGCCTCCCGTCGTTGAGCCAAAGTTCGATCTGAGTGAATCTCAGCTGACTTGTGGCCTTCTTCACGCAAAGCCTTCGTAAGTTTTCGCGCGCCATGTCGAGTTCGCGAAAACACCAAGAATGTTCCTGATGCTTCATCCAAAATCTCGGTCAATTTATCAAACTTTTCTTCATGGCGCAAGTAAATCAGTTCTTGCGTAACAAGCTCGCTCGCTGTCCCTTGAGGAGCAACTTCAACTCGCTCGGGCGATTCCAAGAATTCCATCGCCAAATCTTCAATTCCGCGCGGCATCGTCGCCGAGAACAATAAAGTCTGTCGCGGTGTTGGGCATTGACTCAGAATCAAGCGAATATCCGGCGCAAATCCCATGTCCAACATGCGATCCGCTTCATCCAAAACGGTAATGCGAATGCGGCGCAATGTAAATGTGCCCTGTCGCAAGTGATCCATCAATCGACCAGGAGTTGCAACGACAACATCGTGAGGTCGTCGTAACTCGCCAACCTGGCGACTCATGTTTGCACCACCAACTACCAACACCGAACGAACACCCAAAACTTCAAGGGATTCAGCAATCTGCTGAGCAAGCTCACGGGTCGGAGCCAAAACTAAGCCAACTTCACCGCGTTCCAAACGCTCAACCATCGGCAAACCAAAAGCGAGAGTCTTTCCGGTTCCGGTCTGTGCCAAACCAATAACGTCATGTCCTGCCAAAGCAAGCGGAATCGCACCGGCTTGAATTGGGGTTGGTTCAACAATCGACTGACGTTGTAACTTATTGACGAAGTGTTCGCTGACGCCAAGCGCCAAAAATCCTGTTTCTGTATTTTCCATTTGAATCCACGGCGCGCATAAAGATTTCGCCGCGCGCACGGCTAATTGCTTGCTGTCTTCCAGATTCAATCATCAAAAGCAACGGTCGGGATTGAACCGGCGCAAGCCCATCTAACACATTTCGTGAGATTCTCGCGCAAGGGGATTTAAGACACATTCTCCAAATAGACAACTGGAGAATGGTGGGCCCAGCTGGACTCGAACCAGCGACCTCACCCTTATCAGGGGTGCGCTCTAACCAGCTGAGCTATGGGCCCGGTCAGAGGTAACGATAATACCTGCCAAGAAATTTCTTCGCAACTTAGGACCCGCAACATCCCTACCGATGTCCCGAAATCTTAGGCCGAATGAACAATTTATACATCAATCCCATAACCGAATCACCGTAACTCATCGCAAAACGAGGCAACAAACAAGCATCATCAATTGATCGAATGTGTCGCTTTTCAACCGTGAATCCAGTCCGGTAGCCAGCATCCAAAATTGCCGCCGATGTCTCCAATGTGTAATGCCCATACGGCAAGCAAAAAGTTTCCGGGTTCAACCCCTCCTCCACCAACCGTTCATGACACTTACGAATCTCTGCAATCTGACCCGCCATATCTAATTTATGAAAACTTGCGTGAGTTGCGGTGTGGTTGCCAATTTCCATGCCCGCCTTTTGAGCCTCCCTTAACTGATCCCAAGTTGCCAAGCTCTCCCCCCCACACCCTTCCCAATCTGCCGTCAGCCCCACTCGTTCACTCACAGCATAAATCGTCGCCGGAACTTTTAACCGCTCCAAAACCGGCATTCCATTCTCTAGCATCGATGTAAAAGCATCATCAAAAGTAAGCGAAATCGCCCGATCAACCCCTTGATCAAATATCCGCGCCGCGGGCAAAACCCCATAACCACGCCACAAAAAGAACTCAATATGCTTCTCAAGTGTCGCTGGCGCAACATTAATCCAACGCCCTTCCACCGATTCCAAACCCACCTTATGGTAACAAAGCACGGCCCGCATCAACCCCATCATATCTCCCGGCACATCCAAAGCGTGACCTTCACCCCCGCAAAAACGTCCGAAAAAGACAACTGTAAAACGTGACATAGGATGCCACCGCCCGCTATACTGGGCGTGGCCCGTGCTGGGTCACGATCAAAGGACACTTGATGATGCGATTGATTCTGAGAGCAATTCCCGCCGTCAGCGTAATGGCGCTTACCGCATTCGCCACCGCGGATATAACCGGACCAACCCCACTCGCTTGGAGATGGGCCGAATCCGCTAAAGTCTCACCGAGCGGAACACCCCAATTCCATGGTGACAATGTTATCGTCGCAGTGGGTGGACGAATCTACAGCCTCAACAAGGCTAGCGGAAACATGAATTGGCGCTTCCCATCCGGAGAAGCGATCGCTGGCAGCTTCGATAACGGATGCACCATCGTAGGAGACCTTGTACTCGCCGGTGCTGACGAAAAATCGATTTACGCTTTAGATGTCAACACAGGAAGCCTCAAGTGGCAATCCCTTGTATCAGAACCAATCACAAGCAATATCGCTGTCGCCGGTAACAATGTTGCTTTTGTTACCAACAAGCAAACAATCCGCATCGTTGATATCAATACCGGAACCGCCGTCGGACAACCCTTCGCCGAAGATTCCCTTATTCACGACAGCATCGCTTCTTTCGGCGATCAAATCATCTTCACGACTCAACGTGGCAAGCTTGCTTCCTTTGATACTGGCAGCTTCAAAACCAAGTGGGATCAGCGACTCAACTCGCTCAAACCCACGGGCAACTTCTCAATCTTTAACGATCGAATCTACGTAAACTCCAGCAACTATCTGATCTGCCTCCGGGCAAGCTCAGGTTCAGTCGTCTTTAACGAAAACGTTGGCAAAGACCTCATGGGTAAGCCCGCTGCAAACGACAGCACAATCGCTACCCTCACATCAAGAGGCGAACTCATGCTATTCAATTCCAACGGCCGAGCAATGTTTGGCAAAGGAGTCGAAATTGGAATTCCCTTCGGTTCACCAACTTTTGTCGGTAGCAACGTAGCCATCGCCACCGCGAACGGTGCTATCAACCTCGTTGATCCAAAATCAGCCAGCATCATCTGGAGCTACGTGATTTCTCCAATCACTACAACTGCAGTGAATAATGCTGCTGCTCCTCCAACTGGTGGCGGTGCAGAATTAGGTGGTGGCGCAATCGGCGGTGGATCTCAAGCTCAACCGGTTCAACCAAGAACCTACACATTGGTTGCAGGTAATCCGGCAATGAGCGGTAACTCGCTTTTCGTCTTAACCCGTGATGCAAGCATGCTCATGTTCGACAAAGAATTGGGAGTCGATGTCACCCCGCCAAGTGCCGAACTTCTCTGGCCAACTCCAGGAAATGAAGTTGCCGGTAAAGCACCCATGGAGATGATCTTCAAGATTGAAGACCTTGGCATCGGGATCAACCCTGACTCAGTCAAAGTTCTCGTCAATGGTAAGGAATACATCCACCGTATGAGCAACGACGGCTTCGTCAACGTTCTCATCATTTCACGCGGCGCAAACGCGCAAATAGCCAACGGACGAGCAACGATCTCCGTAACTGCATCCGACTGGTTGGGCAATACAATGAAGAGAGACTTCTCAATCAAAATTGACAACTCATTGCCTCCTCTCGGTAGCCCACCAAAATCAACTACCCCCCC
>JAPUDU010000141.1:0-8760 GCA_027492935.1 Fimbriimonadaceae bacterium | reverse complement strand
ACCAGCTGGTGGCGGCGGCCTCGGCGGTGGTGGTGGTCGTGCAGGCGACGGCAAGTAAGCCCAACCAATAACAACATGTACCCTGAGCGATTCTGGCAAGTTTTCCTTGCTGCCTCGCTTAACAAGAATAAGGCCGAAGAGTTCCTCGCAACTCTTCGGCCTTCCGATTTAGACCCCACCGAAATCTTCCTCTCCTGGCCAAAACTCACCGATGTCGAGCGGAATCGCATCAACTCCCCAAAGCCTGGACAAGTTGAATCTGCCTTTAACTCCGGAGTAACCATCCTCCATCCGATTGACTATCCCGAAACCCTTCAACAAGTCCCCAATCCTCCCCGCGCACTCTTTATCCGGGGAAACATTGATTGCCTATACCAACCGAAAATCGGCATAGTCGGCACAAGAAGAGCCACAACTCAAGGCAAAGCAATCGCCCAAAAATTTGCCGAACACCTCGCCCTTGCTGGTTGCACAATTGTCAGCGGCGGCGCATTCGGAATCGACATTGCGGCTCATCAAGGGGCCATGCTCATCAATAAGCCAAAAGTTTGTGTGCTTCCCTGTGGAGTCGAGATAGCCCAACCCCCACTCCACGCCGAAAACTTCCAACAAATGACCACAAACGGCTGCCTCCTGAGCCCGTATGCCATCGGAACGCCCACTTCTAAAGAAAGTCTTCTCGCCCGCAACGCCGTCCTCGCATCACTCGTCGACGCCCTCCTCGTTATCGAAGCCCCGCTTCCATCCGGTTCACTCAACACTGCCACCCATGCCGGAAATTTCAACCGCCCCCTCTATGTCGTTCCTGGCAGCATCTCCCTCGATAACTACCGTGGTTCCCACCAACTCATCCGGGATGGCGCAACCCTTGTTGACCACCCTGACCAAATCCTCGAAGACCTCCAACTAGAGCCCCCGACCCAAGAAGAAACAATTCAAAATCTATCTCAAACCCAAGCAACCATCCTCCATCTTCTTGGTTCAGAATCAATGCCTCTCGAAACAATTTCCGCCGAAACCGGGCTCTCAACGCAAGCCTTACTATCCGAGCTCACCATGCTCGAACTTGACGGCCTCATAAAAAAACACTCCGGAGGCTATGCACGCACTTAGATGAACGGTATTTTTCAATCCCCTGGCCCCCAAGGTTGGGATACATACGAAGTGACCTTAGTTGATGGCAATCCCAACTTTTTGCCGTCTAACCAAGAACCCGAAGGCTACTGCATCCCCGGTTTTCTCGATCTCCACATCCACGGTGCATTCGGTATCGACTTCATGTCCGCTACTTCCGAAGAAATCATCGAACTCGCCAATCTCCTTTACAAAGAAGGCTACGCCGGCTTCCTCCCCACTACCGTAACCGCTTCTGCAGAGTCTGTCCAATCTGCTCTCAATAATCTCCCTGAGCATCCTCTCATTTGGGGTTTCCATCTCGAAGGCCCATTCATTTCCCCTGCATACCCTGGCGCCCAACCCCCCGAATTCATAATCCCATTCCTCACCGAACCATCGCCTTGGGATGCCATTCTCGCCGATCCGAGGCTAAAGCTCATCACCCTAGCCCCTGAGCAACCGAACGCACTGACCAAAATTCGCCAACTCACCGACCACGGCGTCATCGTCAGCGCCGGTCACACCAACGCCACTTATGAGGGAATGTCTGATTCGGTTAGCCACGGTCTTTCTCACGCCACGCACACCTACAATGCCATGCGCCCGCTTCACCACCGCGAAGCCGGTGCCTTAGGTGCCGTCCTCAACCTCGATCAAATCACTGCAGAAATCATTTACGACCGTCACCATGTCGGCCACCCTGCCACGGAAATTCTCCTCCGGTCAAAACCCAAAGATAAAGTTGTTGCCGTCAGTGACTGCACCCTTGCGAAAGGGAAAGCCCCGGGAGAAAGATTCAAAATGTGGGGACACGATGTTATCAAAGGCGAAAACGATGTTCGCCTCGCCTCAAACAACTCTCTTGCTGGTTCCTGCGCTACTCTTTACGACTGCTTCATAAACATCGCCCAGGACTTTTCCCCAGAAATCGCCACTCGGCTTTGTTGCTTAAACCCGCTTGCTGAACTGAAAAAGCCCAGTTCACCTCGCTGGATTATCCTCGACAAAAAATTAAATATACAAAACTAACTTCGGCAAAGCATAATCAACTATTGCTGGTTCGCAAAATTTCAATGTGGCAGCAACCATGAGTAAAACACCACTCAAACATCGACTATTCGGAAAACCAATCCACCGTAGTCACGCCCACAATGAGCGACTCTCAGTCCCATTTGGCCTTGCTGTTTTTGCTTCTGACGCTCTTTCCAGCGTCGCATATGCCACCGAAGAAGTCCTCCTTGTCCTAATACTTGTTGGAACAATAACCGCGGAAGGGCTCGTAGCATACAACTCGCTGCCTTGGATTGCAGTTGCTCTATCAATCTTATTAATCATTATCGTATTTAGTTACTTCCAAACAATTCACTCCTACCCCGAATCTGGTGGAACCTATATTGTCAGCTCCGACAATCTCGGCCCCAAAGCAGGACAAGTCGCTGGAGCCGCAATTCTTATCGACTATGTTCTCACTGTTGCCGTCTCGATTTCTTCCGGTGTACAAGCCGTAGTCTCCCTTGCCCCACAGATTCAGCCATATACCGTCGCAATCGCCGTTGCTGCCGTAGGCGTGCTTGGCCTAATGAATCTGAGAGGTGCAAAAGAATCAGGCATCATCTTCGCCATCCCCACTTACGGTTTTGTTGTTATGCTCTTTATTCTCATTGGAGTAACCGTTTTTAGAGGAATTGGTCAACCCCCAATACCGCCAAAACCTATTCCCGGCGATGGAGAGCACTCAATGCTTGGAATGATGGGCGTTTTCCTTCTTGCTCGAGCATTTACGGCTTCTTGTACCGCTCTTACCGGTACCGAAGCCCTCGCCGACGGGGTTAAAGCATTTAAAGAACCATCACAACGTAACGCAGGACGTGCCCTCATCTTGATGGCATCTCTCCTCATCCTGATGTTCTGTGGAATCTCCTGGAGTGCATGGCATTCAGGATTAACCCCTGGCCATATCGGCGACGAAGGCTACCGAACAATTGTCGCCCAGCTCGCTTTCCTCCAGTTTGGTAACAGCCCATTCACTTACGGAATCATGATCATGACGGCCGGAATTCTTTTCCTCGCCGCCAATACGGCATTTGCCGACTTCCCGCGCCTCTGTAGTTTTGTCGCCCGTGACGGATACCTTCCCCGACAGCTCATGTCCGTTGGTGACCGCCTCGTATTCCAAAACGGCATTATCGTTTTAACTGCATTGTCAATTTTCCTTATCGTTTTATACAAAGCCGATACCCACTCCCTAATACCGCTCTACGCTCTCGGGGTCTTTATTGCATTCACCCTCTCCCAAGCCGGAATGTTCCAATTCTTCCGAAAAAGACGCTGGCTTATCAAAACAAGAACCCAACTCGAAGCGGGTGATGAAACCCCGACACATACACCACAAGAGCGGAAAAAAGCCATTCGCAAAACATACTGGCAAGGCTCCATCTCAGGGATCGGAACGATCGTCACGTTTTTTGTTGGCGGGCTCCTTCTCGTTACAAAATGGGCCGAAGGTGTCTGGCTTGTTCTCATCGCGATGGGTGTCCTCATCACGATATTCCAACTCATCAACCGCTATTACAAAAAACTGGCTGGTCAACTCACAGTAGATGACTCTGACCAAGTAGAACAAATTGCCGGCACAACCCTCTTGCTTATTCCGCGTCTTCACAAAGGCGTTCTGCAGGCAATCCAATACGCAAAAGCCACCAGCCCCGACTGCCGTGCCCTTCACGTTTCGATGAACGCGAAGTCTGCTGAAAAGCTCAAAAGTGAATGGACAAAGTTTGGCGCAGATATGCCCCTCATCATTCTCGATTCCCCGTACCGATCAATCGCCCAGCCAATTATTGACTACGTCGATCAACTCATCAAAATGGATGATAAACGAATGGTCACCGTCATAGTGCCAGAAGCCGTACCAGCCCATTGGTGGCAAGGTCTTTTGCATAATAACGCCGCCATTCAGCTCAAAATGATGCTCGGCAGAAGAAACAATGTCGTCATAACAAATGTCCGATATTTTCTTGAACAGAAACCAAAATGATTGTTGAAGCAAGCGAAGACGTTATCACGCTATCCGGTTCATTGAACAACCCGTTCTGGGAATCAGTACAAACCGCAATTGCCCTCACCCTCAACCGACACCCCTCCGGTGTAATCGTTGACTGCGCCAATATCTCAAGCATCACCGAAGATGGCGCGCGAACATTTCAACTCGCTATCGACTACGTACTCGGTCAAAACGCACGAATCATCTTCGCCAGCGTTCCCGATCCAGTAATGGCGGTTCTACAACTCACCCCTCACGTCAAGTCACAACTCGCGACTGCCCCGAGCGTGCAAGAGGCGCGAACTTCACTAGACCTCCTCCTCAAAGGCGGTGAAGAAAAGAAAAAGCGTGGAGAAGGATCACGCTCTCACCAAATCCTGGCTGTCATTTCACCAAATGAATGTGACGATCACTTCCTCCGACAGCTCGAACAACTCGTCAGCACCGCACCAGCCCACATCGTTTTCCTCCTCCCTATCGAAGTACCGCGAGAACTCCCACTCCATGCTCCCGTACCAGAAGAAGAAGCCCGTCTGGTCACCTATGGCGCAAAGGTGAAAGCCGCATTTGCAAAGGGACATAACACAGAAATTCGTCTCGAAAGAACTCGCGACATTCCAACCTTAATCGCCGATGTTTCGGAAGAGATCAAAGCCGAACAAGTTATCATCGCTATCCCTTCATCGATCAAAGAAAATAAAGAGTCCGGCAAGCTTTTCGAGTCAATTCTTAAGAATGTCACTCGACCACTCATGTTTGTTCGCGCAACATGTGGAGCTACTGCAGACTCGCACTAGCCTTTCGTAAACGATCCCACACCGCTTCCCACTCTGGAGTTTCTGGTGGTTCTTCAACAAGAATCTCTTTCGGCTTTTTGCCATCCAATTGCTTCAACGCCCCATAAAGAACCGCCCCATAAGCACGAGGTTCCTTCGGCATCTTCAGCAAAAGCTCACTTTCGTTTGCCGCAAATGTAAGCCCACATTCATCCCCCTGCAACGGCCGATCCACCAGTCTCACGGGCGACTTTGGCGCATAATGGCGCCGATACATTCCCGGAGCTTTGCGAACCTCGCTCGGAGGAATATTCCCAAGTGGACCACCCACCAAGGTCTGAATATCAGCCCGACTCACTGCGCCAGGTCTCAAAATGCGTGGAGGCTCTGCCGTCATATCCAAAACTGTACTTTCCAACCCATATTCCGACCGACCGCCATCAATAATCATATCAACATCAATCAAAACTTCCGGATCGACATCTTCAACCTGAGTAGGGCTCAAAGCCATAAACACATTCGCGCTGGGAGCTGCAATAGGACAGCCTGCCGCCTCAATAATTGCTCGTGCAACGTCATGTGCTGGTACACGAACCGCAACCGTATCAAGCCCACCGGTTGTGACCGAAGGCACTTCCGGGTGACGCTGTAAAACCATCGTCAACGGCCCTGGCCAATACCGTTTTGCGAGTTTCCGTGCAAGATCTGGAATCTCAACCGCCACGTCATCGAGCTGATCAGCCGATGACAAGTGAATAATTAATGGGTTCTCAGCGGGGCGGCCCTTAATCTCAAAAACTCGCCGAACCGCCGCCTCATCCATCGCATTGCAAGCTAAACCATAAACGGTCTCAGTCGGAATAACCACAACGCCGCCTTCAAGCAAGACTTCACCCGCCTGTTCAATCACCTCTTCACTTGGCTGCAAAATTGTCATAGCCCTACACTCCGAAGCATAGCCTCTCGGGGAGCTTCTTTGCCCAACCACCACTCAAATCCCAACGCCCCTTGCTCAACCAGCATCGGCAAACCGTCCGAAGTTAGCCACCCATTGGCCTTCGCCCATTTTAAGAACGGCGACGGTTCCGGTCCATAAGCAAGATCAAACGCAAATCCACCCATCGCCGATTGCCGCCATACGATCGGCAAATCGACTTCTCCCAAACTGGCAGACGTTGCATTG
The DNA here is from genome assembly GCA_027492935.1 of Fimbriimonadaceae bacterium. Classification (GTDB taxonomy): domain Bacteria; phylum Armatimonadota; class Fimbriimonadia; order Fimbriimonadales; family Fimbriimonadaceae; genus UphvI-Ar2. The sequence goes on along the minus strand of JAPUDU010000141.1, from coordinate 2,642 downwards.
ATAATCGCTTGAAAACCTTGAACGTCCGCCGATTCCAAAATATCAACCTTCACACCCAATTCACCGACCATTTTTTCCAAGCGCTCGCGTGTCCGATTCCAAGCCCCAATCTCAAATCCCGCGTCAGAACAAGCCGCAATCAAGGATCTGGCCGAGCCACCCGCCCCTAAAAACATAATCCTCGCCCCCGGCTCAATTCCTTGATCGGCTAGAACTTTCAGAAAGCCCGGAACATCAGTATTAACTCCGGCTCGGTTCTCTAACCGAATAGTGTTCACCGCCCCAAACCGCCACGTCCCCTTCTCAACGTGCTCACACCACTCAAATGCCGCCTCCTTGTGTGGAACTGTGATATTAACGCCCAGATAACCCAAATCCCGCAAAGCTTCTAAAGCCGGAACAACCTCACCGACCGGAACCCGAACCGCCCGATACATTAAGTCGAGCTCCAAGAATTGATAAGCCGCAGAATGCATCCGGGGCGACAAGCTATGCCCTACTGGATCACCTAAAATCGCAAAATCGCCATCGGGCACATCTCGCCAATCATAAACTTTCATTTCTTTCGAAATGTCCATAGTCGCTGCCCCGTAAAATTCCAAACAAACCCTGCTGCCATCCCTAATCCACTTCCCGCCAAAAAGTTGAAAGTTTCATTCATCTGCGCCAGCCGTTGACCAACCGTTCCCACCGTAATCGAAATCAGCATCCCCACCAAAGCAACCGCATAGAATTGCCCCGCCTGCTTCAAGCTCGCTTTCTCATGTGTCGCCTGGAAAGTAAACCAACGATTCAGAAAATAGCTCACCATGATCGCCAACATTACCGGGCCTAACTTAAGCGGAGCATAAGCTGCTTCCAATAAATGTTCTCGATCCAATGGCCACCCTAAACTAAATCGCTCAATCACCCATTTTCCAACCGAATCATGGAGATAGACCCCATTTACTTTTGCCCCAAACATCAAGAAAGAGTGAATACCAATATCAACTGCCGTAGCAATTGCCCCCACCACCCCAAACTTCAAAATCTGCTGTACAACTTCATGTCTAAAGAAACCAGCTTTCACTTCCGCATCAATACCGTCAGCCTGAAAATAGTTATGCAAAATTCGACCAATCACCCGTTCAACATTGCGGGATAAATAGCGGGTGCCAACAAATTCGGTTCGACCGATCGGCTTAACCCAAATGGCATCAATCCCCGCCCGATTCGCACCCCAAATGTCTGTCATCAGCTGATCCCCAATCATCACCGCCTCCGACTCTTTAACCCCATACTTGCCTAAAGCCAAAAAGTACATCTTCGGACTCGGCTTAAACTTATCCCGTATAAATTCCACTCCCAACTTATCACACAGCCGAATCAATCGCTCGGGATTCCGGGTGTTACTCAAAATACAAAGCTGGAACCCCAACATCCTTGCTTGCTCGATCCAAGCAAAAGTTGATTGAGGAATTTCTTCACTCTTCCAAGGCAACAAAGTATTGTCAACATCAAGCAAAATCAGCTTCTTGCCGGACGAAAAAAGTAACTCCAAATCAACCTCTTCCAACGCATGCAGTGCCTCAACTGGTGAGAACCGCTGAAGGTGCTTCGGCACACGGTGGCGATCAAATGTCCCCGACTTAAAATTCCTCATCCTCCACCTTCTCGTTCTGCTTTCCACTCCCCACGAGCCTTGTTTATTGCCGCTCGATGAGAACCATAGTCCGGTGTAAAGTAATGGCTTCGATTTGGTCGAGCAACATAAAACAAATAATTGTTAACCTCCGGATTCATCGCCGCTTCAATGCTCTTCAAGCCCGGAGAACCAATCGGCCCCGGCGGCAAACCTGAGTTCAAATAAGTGTTGTAAGGCGACTGAATTGTATTCACAACCCCTGGCCCAAGCTCTTTCCATTCCCCTATCGCATAAAGAACTGTTGCATCTATCTGCAACCGCATCCCTTTTTTAATCCGATTCTCAATAACCCCAGCAACTCGCGGACGCTCTTCATCCTGAGCCGCTTCCAGCTCCACCATCGAAGCAACCGTAAGCGCCCGAGATAATCCTTCCGTCCCGACCTTATCAACGACCTTCTTTTCAAAAGTCCGAAGTTGCATCGTGATAACTGCCTTAGCCCCGGTCATCGGAGGTAGGTCATAAGTATCCGGGAACAAGTAACCCTCCAAGCTCTTCTCCGGCAAATCAAACTTCACAACATCCTTAAACTCTTCCGGTTTTCCCGCCAGCTCAATATATTCCGAAGCTTTACAAACCCCCTTATCCTCAAGTCGTTTTGCCACCCGACCAATCCACCAACCTTCCGGAATACGCACATTCTGCTTGAGTGGATTTTTCAGAGATGCCACAACCTCATTCATGGTCATCCCGGGATGAAACGCATAAGTGCCGGATCCAACCTTCACCGCTTTCTTCTCAATTTTCGCAAACCGAGTAAACAACCAGGCGTTCTTCACAACCCCTTTCGCTTCCAATTCTTCAATCGCCGAATCAAAGCTCATTGCATCCCAACGAACCATAAACTCCGGCCCCTTCGGCATATCCGCAAGCTCAGTGTTAAACCATGTCAACGCCCCAAAACCTAAAATGACACCGACAACAAACCCAATCAGCGCCTTCATTGCTTTCGTCATAG
>JAPUDU010000140.1:10634-16199 GCA_027492935.1 Fimbriimonadaceae bacterium | reverse complement strand
TGATTGATCGGTCACGGGCGCCGCTTTATCAATTAGCGAAGTCTGAGAATCCTTGTGAGAGGCGAACTGCGATTGTATCAACTTACTTTTTTATTAGGAAGGGGGAGATTGACGATACTTTTGCATTGGCCGAGATTTTAGTAAAAGACGATCATGAGTATGTGAGTAAGGCAGTGGGCAGTTGGATTCGTGAAGCAGGGAAGCGGGATGAATCCCGGCTGATGGCATTTTTAGAGCAGTACAGAACGGTTATGCCTCGGGTGTCGTTGAGATATGCAACGGAAAAACTTTCGGCGGATGTGCGGGCGCGACTGCTGGAAAAGTAGGCAGGGAAGTTTCTGGCCTTCGTCGTTTGTTTGTCGATTTGATTGAGTTCTGTTCGACTAATGAAAGGTGATGACAAGTAGGATGGATTTAATGAATTCGGATTTAGTTGGTAGGGCGGCTGAGCAACTTTATCAAGAAGAATCTCGCCGAATTCATTCCACGTTAATTCGGTTGTTGGGAGACTATGATTTGGCGGAGGACGCTATGCACGAGGCGTTCGGTTTAGCACTTAAAGTTTGGGCTCGGGATGGGTTACCGCAGAATAGACGGGCGTGGATTGTTTCGGTAGCTCGACATAAAGGGATTGATTGGATGCGGCGGCAGGTGAAAATGTATGCGCCGTTGCATGAGGGATTGGTAGAGGAATCGGTTGAGGCGGATTTTGATTGTGTTGAAGACGATATTCTTCGCCTGATTTTTGCTTGCTGTCATCCCTCTTTAGCTCTGGAATCGCAGGTGGCGCTGACGTTGCGAGAGGTCTGCGGGCTTTCTACAGAAGAGATAGCTAAGGCATTTTTGTTGCCCGTACCGACTTTGGCACAGCGGATTGTGAGGGCTAAGAAACGGATTCGAGATGAGAAGATTCCATTTGAAATCCCTGTGGCAGACGAGTTGGGTGAACGATTGCCGGGGGTGTTGACGGTTACTTATCTTGTTTTTAATGAGGGTTACTATGCTTCGGTGGGGGATAGCGTGACGCGCTCTACTTTTTCGACCGAAGCGATTCGATTGGGTCGGATATTGGCAGAACTTTTGCCCGAGCCGGAAGTGCTCGGTTTGCTGGCCTTGATGGTGCTTCAGGAATCTCGGCGGAAGGCGCGGGCAACTGAAAAGGGGGATATTGTTTTGTTAGGGGATCAGGATCGGTCGTTGTGGGATAAGGCGTTGATTGAGGAAGGGGAGGCACTCCTCGAGCGTACGTTAGGAATGAGTGATCCGGGGTCTTACACTTTGCAGGCGGCGATCTCGGCGGTTCATGCCCGTTCTACAGGGGAGAGAGATACGGATTGGGCGAGGATCGTGGGTTATTACGATGCACTTTACGTGCTGGCTCCTTCGCCGGTCGTGGATTTGAATCGGGCGGTTGCAATTGCTATGCGTGATGGGGCGGAGTCAGGATTACGGCTTGTTGAGGAGATATTGGCGAGAGGCGAATTGGCGGGATATGGGCTGGCGCATTCGGCTCGGGCGGATTTGTGCCGTCGGTTAGGGCTTTTTGATGAGGCGTTGATTTCGTACAAAGAAGCGTTGCGGCTTGCGACAATGGAGCCAGAGCGGCGGTTTTTATCGAAACAGATTTCTTTAATCGAAAAAAAGTGAGAAAATTTGAGGAGAAAGTCGAAGAGGGGTATGACCATTCGATCAGTTATAGGTTTGACAAACCAACAGGACAAAAACAATGAAATTCCTTTGCCTTGGATATTTAGACATCGACAACTTTGACGCCGCTCCGGAGGAAGAGAAGAGTGAGATTTTGAAAGCATGCTTTGCGCAGTGCAAAGATTTTCGTGCGACAGGGCAGGTGGTTGAAGAAGAGGGACTTGAAAGTCCTCAGATTGCTAAGTGCATTCGATCGAAGAACGGCCGAACGACGGTCACTGATGGCCCGTTCATTGAGACGAAGGAACAGCTTGGGAGCTTTTTTATTATTGAAGCAGAGAATATTGATGATGCGGTACGCGTGGCTTCTTTGCATCCGGCGGCGATTTTTGGTGAAAAGTATGGATTTGGAATTGAGGTGCGTCCCATTCAGGAATAGAAAGCTTTGGAGACGACTTGGCACACCGAGGTGGGTGTGCCTTTTTGTTTCTCGTAGTAGGGTCTGGTAATCTGGCACGGATGGGTTTTGAAGTTGCGCATGGATTAATGTTTCATCATTTTCATAGCGATGTTCATCCAGTTGGGCAAGGATCGATTAGTGGCGATGAGTTTCGATCTATGATCGAATTTTACGGGCGGGACAATTTTTTGTGTGCATCGGAGTGGTTTGATCGGGCTTTAGCGGGGACACTTGCACCGAATCATGTTTGTTTGACTTTTGATGATAATTTGCAGTGTCAGTACGATGTTGCATTGCCAGTGATGCGGGAATTTGGTTTGACTGGATTTTGGTTTGTTTACACTTCGGTTTTGCATGGAGTTCAGGAGCCACTTGAAATTTTTAGAACTTTTCGCTCGACCTACAAGGCGATTGACGAGTTTTACAATGACTTTTTTGAGAGTGTTTCGGTCGGGGAGTTTGGGGATCTCGTTCAGGAAAAGCTAGATGGGTTTGATCCGGGGGCTTACTTGGTTGATTTTCCGTTTTATTCGGATAGTGATCGTCGTTTTCGGTTTGTGCGGGATGAAGTTTTGGGGAAAGAAGCTTACGATGCGGCGATGTATGCGTTGATGGAGTCAAAGGGATTTGATGTGGATTCGGTGGCGCAGGGGCTGTGGATGGATCGCGATCAGTTGAAAGAATTGCATGATGAGGGTCATATTGTGGGTTTGCATTCCTATACGCATCCGACCCGACTTGGTGAACTTTCGCGAAATGATCAAATGGGTGAGTATCAGGCGAATTTTGATGATTTGGTTACGGTTTTAGGAGAGAAACCCGTGGCAATGTCGCATCCATGCAATAGCTATAATGCCGATACTTTTGGGGTGCTCAGGGATTTGGGAATTCAGTTAGGGTTCCGGGCAAACATGGCGAAATCGAGAGAGCATGAGTTTGAGTTTCCGAGGATTGACCATGCGATTGTTTTGGAGCAGATGAAGGTGGGAAGAGAATGAAAATCACAGTTTTTACGAGTAATCAGCCGCGGCATTTGCATTTGATTGAGTCGCTGGCGGGGGTGGCCGATGAGGTGTTTGCGGTGCAGGAGTGTTCGACGATTGCGCCGGGAAGTGTGCAGGATTTTTATCAAAAATCAGAGGTGATGCAGGAGTATTTTTCTCATGTTTTGGCGGCGGAGAAGGAAGTTTTTGGTGAGCCACGTTTTTTGACCGGAAATATTCATCATATGGCAGTTCGGATGGGGGATTTGAATCTGCTTTCGATGGAGTCGCTTGCGGGAGCGTTGGATTCGGATGTTTATGTGGTGTTTGGGGCAAGTTTTATTAAAGGGCCTTTGTGTGAGTTCTTGGTTGAGCAAGGGGCGTACAACATTCATATGGGAATGTCACCTTATTACCGAGGGCATTCGACGAATTTTTGGGCGCTTTATGATAGTCGGGCGCAGTATGTCGGAGCAACGATTCATATGTTGACGAAGGGGCTTGATTCTGGGCCGATCCTTTTCCATGCTTTGCCGGAGATTGAGGCTGTGGAACCGTTTTTGTTAGGGATGAAATCAGTTAAAGCGGCGCATCGGTCTTTGGTTGCGAAAATTGCCGATGGTTCTTTAGGGAGAATTGAAGGGGTAGCGCAAGATAAGAGCTTGCAACTGCGTTACTCGAAGGGCGCGGAGTTTACGGATGAGGTTGCGCGCGAGTATTTGGATCGATTAGCTACGGCGGATGAAGTGTTTGAGCAGTTGAAGCAAGGCAATGCCCAAGAGTTTGTGTCGCCGACTTTTGGTTAATTCTTGGGTTTGAGTTGTTTGCCTGAGTTTTGCTCGAGCCAGTCACCGATTTTTTTATACATTTCGGGATTGATGACTTTGACAAGGGTATTGCTAAGAGAAGCGAGGGTGACGGAGCGGAGTTCTTTGCGCCAGGCGGCATCGGCTTTCATCATAATGCTGGCGACAGGGCACATGGGGCAGGGGTCGGGAGCGTCGAAGCCGCAAGGGCTGTTCTGGCGGATTTCGGTGCAGACAAATGAGCTTTCTTTGCCTTCGACAGCTTCCACGATTGCGAGGATTGTGATTTCGGATGGAGTTTGGGCGAGGGTGTAACCCCCTTTTGGGCCAACGCTTGTTGTGAGGATGCCGCCATCGGATAAGCGTTGCAGAGCCTTGGCGAGATAAGCACGGGGGACACCGTGAAACTCGGCCAAGGCTTTGGTGGTTATTGCTTTGCCGGGGGGCAGTCCGGCGATGAGGGCGCAGCAGTGGATTGCCCATTCCACTTGATTTCCGAATTGCACAGGCTAAGGATAGCTAAGCGAGACCTGCTTTCTCTAGTCCGAACACTTTATCGAGTGATCCGGGGACTGAAGCGAAGGCGACTCCGAGTCGGTTCCAAGCGTTAATCATGCCGATGTTGAGGACGAGATACGCCATTTCTTCGTCGGTGAAGTGAGCGGCGATTGCTTTGAATTCCTCATCGGTGAAATGATCGGCGATGGTTTTGGTGAGGCGTTCGGTGAGTTGGAGGGCTTGGCGTTCGCGCTCGGAGAAGAGGGGCGATTCGTGCCAAATGACAAGGTGGTGGAGTCGGAGTTGGGTTTCGCCGGAGATGATTGCTTCTTTGATATGCATGTCGGTGCAGAAAGCGCAACCGTTGAGCTGGGAGGCGCGGACTTTGACGAGGTTTAAGATTGTGTGGTCGAAGCCTTGACCGATGGCGGTGCTTGCTTGGATCAGTTGGTGGGCGGCTTGAGGAGCGAGTTTCATGTAATCGAGTCTTTGTGCCATGATTAATTTATATTATGGATAAAAAATATCCGCAATATAAAAATGTAGGTCTCTTTGTCCCTATTGTTGGATGAGGAGAGAGAAGAAGTTTTGGACACTGAAGAAGTGGAATGAGTGTTATTATCTGATGTGATGAGAAGCTTCTCGTTGGCTTTGGCGGTATTGGTGATTGGTATTGTTGGGTGCGCGCCTCCGGCGGAAAAGCAGGTGGAAGATAAGAGTCCGGCTGCTGTTACATCAGCGCCGAGTTTTCATGAGATTGGTGGGTTTGAGACGACCTTGAAGTTGAGCCAGTTGATGCAAGACAGCATTAAGGAAGCGCGGGCCGAGTTACCAGTTTTTTGGAAAGCTTGGGAGGAGGGAACTTGGGGGAAAGGCGATTATATTGTTTGTGCGCAGTTTATTAGTGAAGATGGGAATGAGGGGGAGTTTTTATGGATCTCAGTTCAGGCAATAGGCGAGGGCGAAGTTACGGGGATGATGGAAGGGAATCCTGAGATAAGAAAGGATATTAAGCATGGGGAAGTTGTGACGGTGAAAGAAAAGGACATTGCAGATTGGATGTATGTGCCTGATGATGGAGATCACAAGGGGGGCTATACTTTGAAGGCGTTGGGAGATCCGGTTGAGAAATGAATAGATGGGCGGCGGTTTTGGGAATAAGTTGTGGGTT
>JAPUDU010000140.1:0-10624 GCA_027492935.1 Fimbriimonadaceae bacterium | reverse complement strand
CTAGTTGGGATTGCGTTTCGTCAAGTCGTTGCTCGTTATTCTTCGGAAGTAAGTTATTTTTCCGCGCAGTTTCCGGGGGCGGTAGAAGAAAGTAAGACGGCGGTGAGTTGGAATTCTGGCCAGTTGGTGAGTTCAGTTTATTCTTCGCAGATAGGAGCGGGTTTATACCGAGTGGCGGTTACGACTTTGCCACGCGAGGTGATTCGTAGTATGTCTCCTCAAGATTTGCTTGATGCGGCTCGTGATGGAACGTTGACATCCAGCAAGATGTCGATTGAGGCGGAGCAGAAATTATTAGTTAATGGTGCACCAGCTCGGAGGTTTATTGCGAATACGCCGGATGCGCCTAATGTTGTTCATTTGGTAGTTATTGCAAATGGGCGATTGTATCAGGCATCGGCTGCCGTTCCGCGATCTGAATTGAATCGTGGAGTTGATTTTGTTAAGTCGTTTAGTTTGAACTCTACGGTTAGCGCAGCTAATTAGCTTTGCTTTCTCTTTTTGAAGGTTGCGGCTACGCCGATTGCAAGGATAGTGAGGGTTGCGGGTTCAGGAACCGCATCTCGTTCGAGGCTCCAGGAGTCGATGACGATGGAATTGTTTGTGCCGAGATTCTGCCATGAGCCAAACATGAAGGCTTCGAGTTGGACATTGTTGATGGTTGTGGCGTTGCCGGTTATGTGATAAGCGTAATCGCCAAAGGCATTCCCGTTGCTGGAGTCGATGCCATCAACTGTCCCGGTGAGATTCCAAGTTGGGTAGGTGAGGCGAACGGAGACGATTGTGGCTCCGAGCAGGACATTGAACGGATCGGTGGTTTGGCTGGAATTGATGTCGGTGACGGTGTTTCCGGATACGATGAAATCGCCTTGGCCAGTGATGCCGCTGAAAGAGATCGGAAATGCGAATGCATCGGTTGTTGACTGGGTGACCGTGACGAGAGAATTTGTTAAGGAGTTTTGTGAACCGGAGGCGATATTGGTGTTGTAATTGAGAGTTGCGTCGGATTGGAAAGTCCAATCTCCACCGAACGAATATGCTTGGCTCAGTGCAGAAGCGGCAACAAGCAGGGCCAGAAACGTGATTCTTTTCATTTTTCCTCTCTCACAAAGCTGTGAATGAATGATTAGTTTATCAGTTAACTGACTTCGTTGCTTGGGAGAGTTTTACTTGTACTTTTCGACGTACTTGAGACAGCATGCTCGGACTCGGGCGCGAATGCGATTGATGTATTTGGCGCGTTCTGTAACTGAGACGGCTCCACGGGCATCCAGCAAGTTAAAAATGTGGCTGCATTTGAGGGCGAGGTCTAGTGCGGGGTAGACAAGGGCTTCGCCGATTGGAGCTTTTTCTTCTGACTTTGATTGTGCATCAAGAGTAAGAATTTTTCGAGATGGGTCGTAATGGACTACGGTTTCGATGACTCGCTTTGATTCGGCTTCATATAGGTCGAAGAGATTAAAGAGGAGCTTTGTGTCGGCGACTTCGAAATTATAGAGATTGTTTTGCATCTCGCTTTCGAATTCGGCTTGACGGTAGGAGAGAGTTTCTGACCAGTCGAGTCCATCCCAGAAAGAATCTTGGCCGTTGATCATGAGGCAGAGTCGTTCAGGGCCGTAAGTGATTTCGGCACAAACAGGGTCGCAATCGATGCCACCCATTTGTTGGAAAAAGGTGAATTGGCTGACTTCGGTTCCGTTCAGCCAGATTTCCCAACCTACACCGGCAGCACCGGCTGCTTGCGACTCCCAGTCGTCTTCGACGAGACGGATATCGTTGCTTTTTGAATCGAATCCGAGTGCATCGAGCGAGCCCATGTAGAGATCGACGATGTTTTCGGGACTAGGCTTCATGAGCACTTGGTATTGGAAATAGCGCTGGGATCGTTGGGGGTTTAGTGTGTAGCGTCCATCGGCGGGGCGACGGGAAGCTTGGACATAAGCAACGTTCCAAGGATCAGGGCCAAGTGATCGTAAGGTGGTGGAGGGGTGCATTGTTCCGGCCCCGACTTCCACATCGTAACTTTCCAGAATGGCGCACCCTTGGGCGGCCCAGTAGTCGTCCAGAGTTCGGATGAGATTTTGGAAGGTCATCATGATGGCTGAGTTGGATGGTACCCAGCCATCAAAAAGGTCATTACATCCAGTTGAATGTGTCGTCGCCTTTGAGCAATTGAAGTTGGTTCAATTGTCCGAGGTGGTACATGGAATGAGCGAGGCCGTGGAGGATCATTTTGCCTTTTGTGGTTGGCATTCCCCATGGGGCTGTGATCGGGGTATCGAGGTCTGATGCTTCGACTTGATCAATAGCGGCTTCGAGATCGCGGCAGCCTTTTGTAAACATTTCTCGACTTTGATCTTTGGTTGTGATTTCTCCAAGAACAGCATAACGGGGTTGCATATCGATTTCTACATCTGGGTTGGCGAGCTTTTCGGCGATCACGGTTTGGAAAAGTCCGGCCTCGGCCATGTAGTTGGAAGCTGCGCGGGCTTTGCCGCCGGGGCAGTCGCAGAAATCGGCTTCGCTAGTGGCGTCTATATCCTTGTTCGCCAGGTATTCGACTTCCTGCAAGAATTCTTTAAGCATTGCTGTATTGTTCATTGTTATTGTGTCCAGTGGAGTGTATCGTCACCGCTCATCATTTGAGTGAGCGTGAGTTGCCCGTCGTGATACATTGCGTGCCCGAGGGCGTGCATGATGTAATGAGCTTTTGTGATTGGCTCGTTCCATTGAGCCAAAACGGTTTCGCCGAGTTGTTCTTCGGTCATTGATTCTATGGTTCGGCGGAGATCTTTGAAGCCTTTGGTTACCAAGATAGCGGCCTTGCGTTTTGAATCAACTTGAGTGAGTTCGGGTTTAGGGCCGACTCCGATCTGATCTGTTGTTTCGGGGTCTTTGACGTATTTAGCGGTGTATGAGTTAAAAACTCCTACTTCGGTCATGTAATTGGTTGCAGGGCGGCACTTATCTCCGACCGTTGACGAAAACATCTCTTCTGAGGTGGCGCCAACATCTTTTTGAACAAGGTATTCGACTTCGTCGAGATAGTCAATGAGGAGTTGTTTTACGCTCATGCGTTGTGTTTCTCCCAGAGTCTTTCGAAATCGCCGACGAGGCGATCAATGACTTCGAATCCGCCTTGCCAGAATTCTTTTGATTTAAGATCTACACCGAGGTGAGCCATGAGCTCTTGGGGTGTTTCGCTACCGCCGCGTTCGAGAACGTCGATGTATTTGTCGGCGAATTCTGGACCGGCGACTTTGGCTTTTTCGTAGAGGGCGAGGGTGAGGAGTTCGCCGAATGAATAGGCGTAAACATAGAACGGTACGGCGAAGAAGTGACCGACATAAAGCCACCAAAGCTTATGTTGTTCGCCAAGCTTGACTCCGTCGCCGAACATTGCTTGCAATTCTTCTTGCCAGTGACCCTGGAAATCTTCGGAACTGAGTTCGCCTTTGTCGCGGCGATGATTGTGGCATCGTTGTTCGAACCGGAACATTGCGGATTGGCGGTGGACGGATGCGAAAATGCCTTCAACCTTATCGGCGTAAAGGGCCAGCGCATCTTGGGTGGATGCATTTTTGACGAGGTCTTCGAAGACGAGAATCTCGGCAAAAATCGAGGCGAGTTCGGCGAGGGGGAGGGTGCCGTGGAAGTTGTAAAGGTTTTGTTTTCGGCTCAGGCTACTGTGGACACCGTGGCCAAGCTCGTGGGCGAGAGTGCCGACGTCGGTAAGTTTTCCGAGGTACGTCATGAGAATGACGGGGTGCGTGTCGGGGGTGTTGTAACTGCAAAATGCTCCGCCGGTTTTGCCATTTCGGGGCTCGGCATCAATCCAGTTTTTGTCGAAAAATTCTTCAGCACGTTCGGCGAGAGTTTTGTGGAACTGAGTGAACGAGGTGATGACGATTTCTTTTGCTTTGGGCCACGCGATTTCTTCTTTTGATTCAAAAAGCGGGGCGTAGCGGTCGATGTGAGTTAACTCGTCGAGTTTGAGGATATCTTTTTTGACTCGGTAGTAGCGTTCGACGACATCGGAACGTTCTTTGCAAAGTTGCATGACGAGGTCGACGGTTTCTTTGTCCAGTTCGTTAGCGAGATGGCGGCTTCGCTCGGCATATTCGAGCCCACGTAGGCGGTCGTCGAGTTTTTTGTCGGCGAGGATTGTGTTGTAGGTGTAACCGATTACTCGTTCGAGTTCTTGTAGCCCAGCGGTGAAAGAGTCAGCAGCAGCTTGGCGGATGTTTCGGTTTGGGTCGCGGAGCTTGTCAAGAACTTCTTCTTGGCTGAGTTCTTCGGTTTCGTTAGTTTCGGGGTTGGTATAGCGGAAAATGTGGTTGCTTGTGACTTCGTCGTGGAGTCTTTGCCAGGCGCGAAGGCCGGTGTTTGAGGTTTCCTCAAGAAGAATTTCTTTTGATTCGTCGAGAGTATAGGGAGTGTAGATTCTGACTTTTTCAATATGGTGAGCGTATTGGTCAAGCGCAGGATTTTTGAGAAGTTCGGTTATTTGTGCTTCGGGGATTCCTTGGAGTTCCAGATCGAAGAACATCATTTTTATGCTGAGCTCGGAGGATTTTTCGGTTTGCTCTTGCATAAATGCGCCAATTTTTGGATCGCTGGTATCCCCGGCGAATCGGAGGTGAGCGTAGGTAATGGGTTTGCTGGCTTCGTTGCTAATATCTTCGTAAGTGGCTAAAGCTTCGGCAAGTTGGTCGGCATTGAGGGAAGTGAGGTTGCCACGGTATTGGGTGGCAAATTTGTCGGCACGCTCATGGGCGGTTGTCCATGTCGATGCGATTTTAGGGTCTTCCATGCTAGAGAATAGGGCGCTGAGATCCCATGTAATTCCGGCGGCGGTGGCGGGTGCAGTTGTGCTCATGATGTATTTCTTATACCAATGATTGAGGTTAGCCCGTTAGCACAAGTGATTTCTCGGGTCGTTGGGCAGATATTAGAATTTCTCGAGCATTGGCGAGGGCGGAGGTTCCGATTTCTTCTCCGGCCAGGAGTCGGGCGATGGCTTGGGGTCGGCTTTCGGTGGAAAGAGTATGAAGTTGGGTTCGGGTTTGATTTTTGTTGGTGGTTTTTTCGATTTCGATATGATGATCGGCGGCGGCGGCGACTTGAGCGAGGTGACTTATGACGATGACTTGGTTCTGCGTGCTGAGTTGTTGGAGTTTGCGGGCAGTAATCGCGGCGGCGCGACCAGAGAGGCCGGTATCCACTTCATCAAAGATGAGTGTTTGTACGCCTTGGCTGTCAGCGCAGGCGACTTTGATAGCGAGCATGACGCGGCTTAGTTCGCCGCCAGAGGCGATTTTGTGGAGAGGCTGGCTTGGCTCGCCGGGGTTGGCGGAGAACTGGAATTCGCTGGATTCTTGGCCGGACTGGTCGATTTCTTGAGGGAGGAAAAGGAGGCTGAATTCGGCCTTTTCGAGGGCAAGTTCGCGAATGTGGTGGAGAGTTTCTTTGGAAAATTCCTTGGCTTTTTGCTTGCGGAGCAGGGTGAGGGAATCGGCAAGGGTTTGAAGCTCTTTGGTTTGGATTTCAAGTTCTTGGGTGAGGTGGCTGATATCCGCGGATTGATTCATGAGGTGATCAAGCTCGGTTTGGGCGGATTCGAGGTGGATGAGTATTTCGGTTTCGGATTCGCCATATTTCTTTTTGAGGCGGCTTATGAGGTCGAGGCGGGCGGCGGCGATTTCGATGGCTTCGGGGTTATAGTCGAGGGTTTCGACATAGTGGCGCATTTGGTAGAGGGCTTCGGCGAGGGCAGATTCGGCAGTTTCGGTGAGCTCGAGAGTTGAAGCGAGAGAAGGATCAAGGGTCGTGGCTTGGGCGAGGTCGCGGGTGGCGATTGAGAGTCGCTCGGTAGCGGAGTTTTCACATTCGGAGAGGGAATCGATGAGAATATTGAATGTGTCACCGAGTTTTTGGGCGTGGACGAGTCGGTTGAGGTGGGCTTTGAGGTCTTCGGATTCGAGCGGTTGAAGTTCCGCCTCAATGATTTCGGAGACTTGGAATTCGAGGAGGTCGATACGCTGGGCACGGTCGCGCTCGGAGGTTTGAAGGGATTTGATTTGTGAATTGAGGGCTTGGACACGGGCGAGTTGGATTTGGAGTTCGGTTTTTAGATTTTGAGCCGGTTCACCGATCCAGGTATCGAGGAGTTCGAGCTGTTTTTCGGGATTAAGGAGGTTGCGGTGGTCGTGCTGTCCGTGAAGGTCGGCGATGTGGGGGCTGAGAGAGCGGAGTATGCCGACGGTCGTGGGGCGACCGTTGATGCGAACAGTGGATCGTCCTTCGGCGGTGAGCTCGCGCTGGATGAGTAGTTGGTGGTCTTCGAGATCGATGCCGAGTTCGTTGCAAGCTTGTTCGGCTTGGGGATTGGTTTTGAGATCGACGAGGAGGGAAATATGGGCTTTGGGCGCGCCTTGGCGGACGAGGTGAGATTCGGCGCGGCCACCGAGAGCGAGGAGGAGGCTATCGATGAGGAGTGATTTACCGGCGCCGGTTTCGCCTGTAATGGCAGTGAGCCCGGTTTGGAGAGTGAGATCTGCCCGAGTGATAAGGGCGATGTTTTCGACGGTGAGGGATTGGATCATGGCGCGTTCCTTGGGTTTGGATCGTATGTCTACTATAGTGTATACATGTTTTACGCAATATTGCAAGGGGGCATCGTTTTTTTGTTTTGCCAGCCCTTCCCAGAATTGGGATGGAACCTTGCATAGACTCAGCATGTGGAAATTAGTGGTGTGGTCGGTCCGGGGTGGGGAAGGGGTTTACAGGTAGAACGAGAGGGTATGTCACTCCCGATTGAAGAACTCACGCCACGTCAGATTGTGGCGAAGCTAGATGAATATATTGTTGGCCAGGATGAGGCAAAGCGGGCGGTGGCAGTTGCGCTTCGGAATCGGTATCGACGGCAACAATTGCCAGAAGAAGAGCGCGCGGATATTATGCCAAAGAATATCTTGATGATTGGTCCAACGGGAGTGGGGAAGACGGAAATTGCGCGGCGGTTGGCGCAACTCGCGCGGGCACCTTTTGTGAAGGTTGAGGCGACAAAGTTTACGGAAGTGGGTTACGTTGGTCGGGATGTTGAATCGATGGTGCGTGACTTGGCGGCGAACGCAGTTCGACTTGTTGAGGCGGAGATGGTCGCAGCGGTTCAGGAGCCAGCACGGGAAGCAGCACTTGACCAAATGGTTGGTTTACTTGATGATAAACCCGTTATTTATCCTTCGGGAGTTTGGTTTGGTGGCGATCAGGCGGAAAATGAAGCTGAGAATGAGCCGCAAGAGACACCAGAAGAGCGGGAAGCCAGATTAGCTAAATTACGCAAAGAAATTGCGGATGGTTTGCACAACGATCGAGTTGTCGAAGTTGAATTTGAAGAAGCGCAGGGGAGCCAATTTTTGCAGGTGTTTACGCCGCAGGGAATGGAGGAGATGGGGCTTGACATGAACCAGTTGATGGGTCGAGGTGGGCCGAAGACATCTTATCGGCGGGCACCAGTCAAGGAGGCACTTGAGGTTTTGACGCAGAACGAAGCGAAACGGCGAATTGATTCTGGTTCGATCGGGATGCTTGCGATTGAGCGGGCTGAGCAGACAGGGATTATATTTATTGATGAGATTGATAAAGTTGCGATGCCATCAGGTGGTCAAGGCCCTGACGTGAGTCGGGAAGGGGTTCAGCGCGATTTGTTGCCGATCGTTGAAGGATCGGTGGTGGCGACGAAGTTTGGCCCGGTGAATACGGATCATATTTTGTTTATTGCTGCGGGGGCTTTCCACGTGAGTAAGCCGGGAGATTTGATTCCTGAACTGCAAGGTCGGTTGCCGATTCGGGTTCGGCTTGAGGCGTTATTGGAGAAGGATTTTGTTCGGATTTTGAAGGAGCCCAAGAATGCTTTGACGAAGCAGTACATCAAACTTTTGGGGGTTGATGGGGTGAAGGTTGAGTTTAGTGAGGATGCCTTGGATGAGGTCGCAAAATACGCGACTTTGGTGAATGAGAAGGCAGGCAATATTGGGGCTCGCCGTTTGCATACTTTGCTTGAGCGACTCTTAGAGGATTACCTTTACGATGCGCCGGATGTTGCTCCGCCGGTTGTGAAGGTTGATGCAGCGTTTGTTCGTGAGCAGTTGGAGCCGATATTGAAAAATTTGGCTACTACCCAGGAATTGATTTAAAACAAGGCTTCAGTGCTACGCGACGCTTAGCATTGAAGCAACAGTTCTGCTTTAGAATCTTGAACCGAGGGTGTTTCTTCGTTTTGGAACGATTGACCATGCTCTGGTAGTCTTTGAGTTATGAAGTACAGGGGATTTACCCTTATCGAACTGCTGGTTGTTATTGCAATAATTGCTATTCTGGCGGCGATTCTCTTCCCAGTTTTTGCTCAGGCTAAGCTAGCGGCGAAGGGTACTGCATCCCTTAGTAACTTAAAGCAGATTGGTACGGGTCATGCCATTTATTCGGGAGATTACGATGACATGGCGGTTTTGGTTGGCCGGCTTGATCCTACGGCTCCGATCAGTACGAATGGGGATTTTCATTATCCGTGGGCATCTTTGATGATGCCTTATATTAAGTCTCCGCAGATGTTTCAGGATCCTTTGACGAGTGCTGAGGGCTCGGCTGCTGGTCAGCCACTTTCGATTTCTCACCAATATTTGACTCAATACGGTTATGCGTTTACAGTTTGGTCTCCACGTAGCTTGGCGGGGCCAAGTGGTGTGACGAATCCTGTTTCGATGACTTCGGCAAATACTCCGGCGGAGACGGTGATGTTTTTATCGAAGAAGAGTCGGTCGGGTAATCCTGATTGGCACGATGTCGGGACGGCTATTTGGGGGGCCAACGTGGTGAATCCGCCGGATTGTTCGACGGTTGTTTGCTATCCCGTTGTTCGGTGGGGAAGTGACGCTCCGAGTTATGCAGGTCAGACTTTTGAGAACGGCGGTTTTACGGGTGGAGTAGCTTCTAGAAAGATGAAGAAAGCTTGTGTGGTGTGGGGGGATAGTCACGCTAACTATCGAAGCGTGGATCAACTGGCGGTGGGTACGAATTGGAGCATGGCAACTCCTTCGGCATCGGTCGTGGTTACGGACTTGGATCGTTACGTTTGGGATGTGAATTAAGAAAGATGGCCGGACACATGTGATTGTGTCCGGCCATCTTGGTTTAGTTTACTCAGTGATTAGTTCTTGCGTCGTCGTCGAGCAATGAATGCTGCGCCAGCGGCGAGAGCGATCATTGAAGTTGGTTCCGGAACAACATCGACTCGGTAGCCAATGTTGTTCGTTGTTGTACCAGCACCAAAGTTGACGAGTCCTTCAGTTGCACCAGTTTGTCGATAGAAGCTTCCTGATGTACCTGTTCCAACTGTATCTGGGTTGAAGGTTACAACTCCCATTCGAGTAGAGCCGCCAGTCGATGCTGTTACCTGTTGAGTAATGAACAGATTTTGTCCAACTGTGATGTTCAAAGCAGCAAGGTTGTTGAAAGTGACGACTGAGAAGAAGCCAGGAGCTAAGCCAGTGCCGAAGTTAACATTACCGTTGAAACCACCAAAAAATGGCAGTGTGGTTTGCAGATCGCCAGTTGTGTAAGGAACTGTATTATCGAAGAAAAGGCACTGAACTGTGGCGGTGAGGATTGAATTCGTGTTTGCACCACCATTAGTTGAGTTGAAAATCGTAAACGAGAACGAGTCAAGAATCCCACCCGAGGTAAGTGTTACTGAGTCGCCCCAGATCTGATTGAGATCGAGTGATGATGTGGATGCAGCTACAGCGGAAGGAGCTGTAAGGTTATCGTATACGATAACGGCTTGGGCTTGAGATGCGACAGCAACGGTAGCCAGAGCGACGAGGAGTACTTTTTGTTTCATAATTTCTGTTCCTTTCCATATTTTTTCCGAATCTCTGGGTTTAAGGAACGGCCTTGTAACCAGAGGAAATTTGCGGAACCCAATCGGTGCCGACAGAAATACTATAGCAATTCGAAGGGGCCCTTGTCAGGGTTTCGTAAAGATTATATTAACAATCCAGTAATTTTGGCAGGGAGCTAAGTTCAACCTGAATTTTGTCATGATAACGATATGAACGGAAATATTGTGAACTTATAATATAAGGGGGCCGAATGGTTTTTTTACCGTTGGACCTCGATGCTTTGGGTGGCTATCTGGCAGGTACTTGATAGCTGTTGCCGGAAATTTCGATTTGAAGTGCACTGGCATCAACTACGAGTGCGGATGCATCGGCGGCGGCAACGACGGCTTTCCCGTTCAATTTTGGCGGGATGCAGAACAGCATGATCATTGATTGAGGTGATTTGACGTCCGTTGATTTGATGCCGGATAGATTTGGATTGCCTTGAGTAGGAGTATCGATGATGATCCAGTTTGATCTGTAGTTGATATAAGGGTCTAGAGAAGCTTTGAGCTCGTTGCTATCGCCCATATTAGGGGGGAACCTGTCATCAAAATCCGCTTGATAGATCATAACGGAAGTTGCGTTGTGTTTTATATTGGACAATGCATTGGTTTTAACGGCGGCAGTGCGCGCTTTTGAGAAGACAGGTACCAAAATAGCGGAGAGAATAATGACCAGGA
>JAPUDU010000139.1:7450-16472 GCA_027492935.1 Fimbriimonadaceae bacterium | reverse complement strand
TAGGTGTTCTTCTGGGTGGTCAAATCAAGAACTTAAATAAACGTGGGGATATGCGCAAATTTTCATGGTGGGCTGAGCCTCGCTATCCGGTTGATGAATAAGACAATGAATCCCACTTCTTATGACTTTCAGTCTCCGCAAGCTTACGGTTCTTGTGATGAAGAAAATTTGGCATGCTTAACAAACCTCGTGGATCTAATTGCTTTAGGCGATAATTGTATATTCGGGAGCGGTTGTTATTAAGAAGAAAATTTTTAAGGTTGGCAAGTTCGAGGTGCCGACTTATTTTGCATTGATTGCCATTGTTATTGGTGTGGGTTCAGTAACGTGGTATTTGTTAAAGAAGGAGTCGCTTGAATCAGTTGGCTGGAAAGTAGTCGAGTGCATTCATAAAGGCGACGGGGAATGCCTTTATAAATATTCGGACTCTCAAGAGCGTAAAGTGTTGGGCTATGACCGGGAATCACTCGTGCGATTTGGACGGGACTATCTTGCTCCAGCATTTGCAGGCACGGAACTTACGGCCGAGAAGTCGGTTACAGCATTACCTCAAGTGGGTTGGATTTTAGCGACTCGGGCGATAACTGGTTCTGACGTTAGCGCCGGAATTGGTGTGAGGGTCGCTAGAACATCGGACGGTATAAAGGTGCCGACTTTGATTGGAGAATCATTCTTAGCGGCGGCAGTGGTGAAGTATTCAGACCCTAAATTGCCACAACCTGAGCGCAAAATACGAGCCTGGCTCCAGGCAGGAAAGCAGGATGGACCGCAGTTAAACAATATGGGCATACATGGGATTTGGATAGATGAATCAGATCGTTTTTACACGTGGGAAGAGTACGTCAAGAAAACGGAGATTCAATTAGCGAAAACGATCGAAATGGATTCGAAGAGACGTTCAAACGCTGGTCGGTAATTACTTAGAATAAGCTCAACGAGGTGAGCTTATTGCGCTGGATTTCAGTTTTTTTGCGTGTTTACGTGAGGACTGCCTGTTGCCATTTGGGGGCGAGGGCGAGGGCTTCTGGAGTGTTGACCATCGATTTGCCGTGCTTGATGTAGTATTCGAATTCTTCGGGGAAGACTCGTAGGGCGGCGGCGACGGGCCAAGCGGCGGCGTCACCGAGACCGCAGAATGAACGGCCATCGATTTGGTTGGTGATTTGGAGCAGGAGATCCATGTCGCCGGGTTGTCCGTTACCCATAACGATGCGGCGCAGGATTTGCTCCATCCATTTTGTGCCTTCGCGGCAGGGGGTGCATTTTCCGCATGACTCGTTGGCGTAAAAGAGGGCGGTGCGCCAGATGAAGCTGACGATACAGGTGTGTTCGTTGAGGAACATGCAGGCTCCGGAGCCGACCATGGATTTGACATCGGCCATTTCTTCGTAACCAATGATTGCTTGACCGACGGCTTCGGCGTTGATGATGGGGACAGATGAACCGCCCGGAACGCAAGCTTTGAGTTTGCCGCCCTTCATCCCACCGGACATTTCGAGAAGTTCCAGGAGAGTGGTGCCGAATTCAATTTCGAAGTTACCGGGCTTGTTGACGTGACCAGAAACACTAAAGAGTTTTGTTCCTCGGGAGTTTTTGGTTGCAGCACCGAGAGTGGCATACCATTCGCCACCGCGGTCGATGATGTAAGGGGCGCAAGCGTAAGATTCGACGTTGTTGATTACAGTTGGGTAATCCCAGAGTCCGGCGACAGTGGGGAGAGGGGCATGAGGGAATTTGAGGCGGGGCATTCCGCGTTCGCCCATTAGGGAAGACATGAGAGCGGATTCTTCACCACATTCATAGGAGCCAGCTCCGAGGTGGATGTGGAGGTCGAAGTCGAAGCCAGAGCCTTGGATATTTTTGCCGAGGTAACCGTTGGCGTAAGCTTCATCAATGGCGGATCGGAGAGCACGGGCGGAATCGACGAATTCGCCACGGATGTAGATGTATCCGGTGTCTGCAAGGGTTGCAAAGGCGGCAATTGTCATCCCTTCGATAAGAATGAATGGGGTTTGCTCCATGATCTGCTTATCTTTGAATGTGCCTGGTTCGCCTTCGTCAGCATTGCAGAGGACGTAATGGTGTTCGCGTGTTTTTTCTTTTTCAATGCCGTTCCATTTGATCCAGGTTGGGAATCCGGCACCACCTCGACCGCGGAGGCCGGAGGTTTTGATTTCGTCGATGATGGCTTGGCGTTCCATTTTGAGGGCTTTAGTTAGCCCTTTGTATCCGCCTTTATCGAGGTAGCCCTTGAGGGTTCGGAAAGCGGGGTCGTGCGCGTGTTCGAATAGAAGCTTGTATTCGGCCATCTGAGTTAAAGTTTATTCTACTCGGGTTGAGGCAAGCGGATGGGAAAAGAGAGGCGGGAGTTTTTGCTTCTCGCAAGCTAAGAGGGCAGAACAGATTGGCCAAATAATCTAGATGGTGATTTCTTGTTGATTAGATTCAATGCTTGCCCTTCATCCCTCTTGCAATTGGCCTCGCTTCATGTTTCTCGCTTGCTCATGTCATCAATGGCACGGCTGTCTCATCTCTCAATGATCCTTTGATGACTTTGAGTGGCAGTACGGCGATGGTTACAGATGCTTAAACCGAATTAGTCATTTTGTTTACAGATAGTGAGCAAATTTTTTACTGAATTTTGGACGAAACTGGGCATGAGATTAAGGAACTCCTATGTTTAGTAGCTAGTAGTGAGTAATGGAGATAGCCGAATATCTTGACGAGGTTTTGCCTGGTTGAGATGTCGGCTGTTTTTTGTTTAAGCCTTTGGTTTAAACAGGAGAATTTATTGACATGAAAAAAGCATTTACATTGATCGAACTGCTCGTTGTTATTGCGATTATCGCGATACTGGCGGCAATTTTGTTTCCCGTTTTTGCGCAAGCAAAGGTGGCCGCAAAGAAAACTCAGGATTTATCCAACCAAAAAAACCAAGGGACGGCGATTCAGATTTACCTGAGTGACTATGATGATAATTACCCCCTTGCGTATCCGTTCTTGAGCGGTATGTTTCAAGGTCAGGCTTACATTGATGTGCCTGGGGATTGGGATGGCTCTGAGACTGCGGTTTATCACAACGCGATGAATGCCGCATGGCCAAACAATGTTCGGCCTTATCTCAAGAATGAACAGATATTGACTTCACCAGGTGGTACTTCGAATAGCCCGTTCGGAAACATCTATGGCTCGGCAGTGAAGCCTCCCAGTGAAGTTGGCTATTCGTTCAACACCTTGTTGACAGAATATTCATCAACGGCAGTGGCTGATGTTGCCAAGCTTCGGGTTATTACTACTCCTTACGGCAATCGTAATATTAAAGGATTGGCACGTCCAGGTTCAAGGCTCCGCTGTATTGCTGCTGGCCCTTGTCGGTACGTTCCGAGTTCTCCTACTTGTAACGGCTCGAATGGCACTTGGAGTGAATTGAGTAATCCTAATGGTGCTTCGATGTGGATGTTTGGTCAGGGGATGAATGCAACTTATGCTGATTCTCATGCTAAGTTCACCCGTGTTGCTGGTGGTGCTACGAATGCGAGTGACTTTAGGAATGACTTCTGGGCCGCTTACAACGCTAATGGTGTTGCGCGATGGAATGAGTGGCAAGATACGAACTTATGCCATACACTCTTGTTTATGCCTGACTTTGACTTTGCTAACTTTGGAACTCCGGTGCTCTACTAATGAAAACTTTGTTGATGGTTGCACTTCTTTTATCCGTTAGCATATTAACAATATGCGGTTGTTCGGCGAAGGAAGAAGGTGGCGATTACAAGGCTCCAGCTGAAGGTGAATACAAAAATGCTGCTGATGTACCAGAGCGGGCCGGACGGGAGAGAACACCGGAAGGTGGGGCGTCGCCTTCTGGCGTTAGAAGTGAAGGCGGTTAGTTAGCTACATTTCCCCAAGAATAAATTCGGCGCGGCCTTAATGGACGCGCCGGAAAAAACGTTCCCATCTTTGTTAAATATTTAAAAAAAGTTGGTATTTCGGGACTTTTTCCTCTATACTAATTTTTAGTGGAGGCAGCCACTGCGTGGCGTTTTTTGTCTTCCAGGAATCATTCAAATGAAGAGATCCAAAGCATTTACATTAATTGAACTGCTTGTCGTTATTGCGATCATCGCAATTTTGGCAGCAATCTTGTTCCCGGTCTTTGCTCAGGCGAAGGTTGCGGCAAAGAAGACACAAGCCTTGAGCAATATCAAGCAACAGGGCACAGCTACGATGATTTACTTGTCGGACTACGATGATAAGATGCCATCTTCTTATGCAACGTACAATTCAGGTAGCTCATTCGGATATTGGTATAGCTATGCTGCGACGGTGCCAGCAGGTTGGCCATTGGCTTCTTACGGTTACATCGAGAGTGAAGACTCCATCCAGTGGGCAAACTCAACGGAACCTTATCGAAAGAACTACAAGATGTTGGAGATGCCAGGTGTATCGAAAATCGTTACTTCTTGGACATTTGCTGCAGGCAAAAACGTTAAGCACAGCGTAGGTTTTTCGATGAACGGTTTTCTTAGCAATTACGACCATACAGCAATTGGTCTAGTTAGCGAATTACCGTTGTATTGGGAAGACGATGAAAACTGGGAAGGTTTTGCATGGGCAAACCCTTGGCTTAGTTGCTATGGAACTGGCCCTTGCCGTTACTCCAGTATGAACGACTGTAACATTCAGGCAGGCGTTGCCAACCCTTCATTCTGTACAAACATGTGGACAGGAACGAAGATGTTCAACTACGGTCAAACTGGCGTTGTTGTTTTCGCGGATAGCTCGGCTAAGTCACGCAAGTATGGTCACAAGATCGGTGCTGCGGCTCCGGCAACCCCTGCGCACAAAACAGATCCTTACCGTGCTTATACGACTGCAGGTATTTCCTCTAGCCCGTACTATTGTGGTACCAAGCTGGTCGAATGCATCTTTATGCCGGACAGGACAGAATAGACGATGAATCGACTTTGGTTTATTCTAGCAATCGTCGGGCTGTTCTTCGGATATGGCTGCACACAGCCTGAGAAGGACACATCGACACCAGAAAATTACATGAAGGATGGTTCGGCAATGGAGCCGGATGCTGAACTTGTGAAACAAAAAGAAGCTGAAGCTGCGGGTCGTTCCATTGGGAACCGCGGCGGCGGTACCGCTCCTGAGAAAGGCGGACGTTAAGTAGCACATTAAAAAAAATGATCCGGCGTTTAGAAATATTCGCCGGATTTTTTAGTTTTTGCCATCTTTGAGATGGACTTTTACGATTTCGTCGGCGAGTTTTGTGGTTGTTGACGGTTTTGCTTTGAGCTCATCGAGCATCTTATCGACGTAGGCGTAATCAACAGGGCCGTAATATTCATCTCCGACTTGAAGAAGGGGAGCGCGGTCGCAGGCATTGAGGCATTCGACTTCGTGGAGAGTGAAGATCCCATCGGGAGTGGTTTCGCCGTATTCGATTCCGAGCTTCTCTTTGAGGTAGTCGCCGATTCGGTACGCGCCGCACATATGGCATGAGAGGCAAGTGCAGACTTCTATCATATGCTAACAGAATTCGTGTGCGGTGTTGTACATGCTGTAAAACGTGGCGACGCCTTCAACTTCGGCGTATGAACGATTGAGCCTGTGGGCGACTTCTGCGATGGCGTTGCTACTCAGGAATCCGTTATATTCTCGTTGGGCGATCCAGAGGCCAGGGAGAATGCATGCTTTGTCTTCAGGGTAGTGGGTTTTGAGTGAGTTAAGCTGATCAATGGCGGTTTGAGAGAACTTGAGTTCAAGTTCTTCTGGCCGCGGGGCTTTGGGTCGTTGGTTTACGGCTCCTAGTTGGATCAGGTCGCTCATCGGTTTGCTTATTCTACTGAATTTGGGTTGAAATGGGTTGGGGCAGACATGAAATTCCCCTCAAGCTTTATCTGCATTGAGGGGAATTGGGAATAGTTGTTAGTTGGATTTTCGCTTTTTGAGGGCAACAAGTGCGCCAAGAGCAAGAATCGTCATTGTTGCGGGTTCGGGAACAGCTTCGAATTGAACCATTGGGGTGAATCCAGCCCAATTTGTATCTTGTCGGAATGTTCCAACTCCGCCGGCTCCTCCATCGGTGTAGAAGCCACCAAAGGATGTGTTCCAGAACACATCATCGGCATCCACATCGGTACCAATGGTAGGTGAAGTATCGATCAGCGCATAGTTGAGTGAGTTCCATGGGCCTGCGGTGCCGAGAGGATTGTATCCGTGGCTTTGCGTGTTGTATGCAATGCCATAGATGAATGTTTCGGGCAAGTTGAAGCCGAGGCCGGACAGGTCGAACGTAACGTTTTGGGCGATACCATTGAATCCGTAAACTTCGGGGCGATATTGAATTGAAAATGTTTGGGTTACGGTTCCGAGAAGTCCGCCAACCGTGTTACCAGCTCCAGCGGAGTAGATGTTCATCGTTAGGCTGTGATCGAAGTGGGTAGCAGTTCCGATGTTTGAGTTTTCAGGATCGCTCTTTTTTGCCCAGCTACTTAAGGTGACCGTTGCAGATGATGCCAATCGATCGGTGCCGCCCAAAGAAATTTTGTTGCCAAATTCTTGGGTTGAAGTTGCTTGGTAACCAAGGCTCGGGTAGTTGCCAGCAAGACTGCCTGGGATGTTGGTGAAGACGGTTTCAGCTTGTGCCGCGGATGCTACAAGCACGGCAAGGCCGGCTATCATAAGTTTGTTCATTTTTTTGTTCCTTTCCATTTGCGCAGAATCCAAACGATTCCAATCGCAACTATATGTTAGCATTAATTGATAGAAATGTTTAGCTATAGTTGAAAAAAGCGGAAAGTAGGGGAAAACCTAGTAGTTTTATGAGGTGGGTGACGTAGAGGTCAGTGAAACAAGGTCGTGGAAGGCGAGAACTTTGTCGGGATACGCGGTTCCATCGACAGTGTAGGTTGATGTTTTTATGAATACTGCACCCAGTTTCATGTAGAGGGATTTGGCTTTGATGTTTTCTTTGAACACACCGATCATCATTCCTTTGTGATGATGGTGGAGAGCGAGCTGGGCGTTGGCTCGGAGAAGGGCGGTTCCGAGACCCCGGCCATAATGATCGGGGTGGACATAGAGGCTGGCGAGCATATTGGGATATGGCCAGTCGGTTTTGATGATGCTTTGAGTGGATTCGTTTTCAGCTAACTGTGGTTGCAATTGAACCCAAAGAGAATAGGCAACAGGTTTGCCTTGGGAGTCTGTGGCGACAAGGATATGTTCTTGATTAAGGATGTATGTTTTGAACCGTTCGGTTTCTTGGTTATGGTTGAGGTTGGCTAGGGTTTCGGTTCGGAGGATGTGCGAGTAGGCTTCGCGCCAGGATTCAATTTTTATTGTGGCGATTTGGGGGGCGTCTTCTGGAGTCGCAAGACGAATATGAGTTTGAGAATCCATGGAATAGATTGATACTAGCTTAGTTGGTCGGCAGAAAAATAGCCGATCTGAAAATGATTCAGCCCCTGGATAGTTCCAAGGGGCTGAATCATTTTTTTGCCGTTAGTTACCTGCAGGAGGCGGTGGCGGCGGTGGGCTTGGACGTTCCGGTTGCGAAGCTCCAGAAGCTGTACCCGCATCAGTTGACTTGAAGCGTTGTCTTGTTTCTTCTGAAATCTCAGGTTTAGGTGTTGAACCTTCCTGTGAATTGCTGTTACAACCGGTAGCTGTGAGCATAACGCTGACCGCTACAATGACGAGAAGGCTATAAAGTTTTGCTTTCATTTATTGATTGAACTCTTTAGCTTATTCCCAGTTGTCGTAGTTGAAATCAAAGTCTGGTCGGAAGATACAGCTGTATCCTGGTGCACCAGAACCAAGCGGAGCACATGTGTAGAAGCTCAAACCGACTCCGTTCGCATCGTAATCGGCATATGGGTCTACGTATGTCAAGTTGTTGACAGTGTTGGGGGCAGCCAATTTAACGAATTTTGCTGACGTATCGGAGTGGACATAAACTTGTCCTCCGTTGTGAACGTATGTACTGGCAGCATTTGGCAATGCAGTGCTGAACGTGACACCGCCATAGCCGGCGTACGCTGATGTTGCAGTTGGATAGCCAGATGGGTTGAATACACATGGTGTGTTCAGTGAGCTACCTGCACAGGTAAGAAGGGGGTTGGATGAACCGTAGCCTTCGACCTTTTGTTTACCGTTGCCGTACCAGAGCATTGGAATTCGGCTGACTTCATTAATTGCAGTTTGGCTGAATCCGGAAAGGAAGCCGTTCATGGTCAAGGAGTTGAACCAGGTTGCGGCAAGTCGTGATGCTGCCGGTGTTCCGCCTGCCCATGTGCTGTCGGCTGGTACGCCAGCGGCTTCAAGAATTTGTGAGTTCTTTGAATAAGGGAATGTGTTGTTAGGGAACACAGAACCGTTTGCACTGACCCATGCGGCGTTGTTGGATCGCCAGTTTGCCGGGGTGTCGGATACAGTCCCGGTAATGTATGCGCCGGACGCATAGTTAGTCATGTTTGTTGAAGGGAAAAGATCATCGTAATCTCCGGTGTAGATCATGAGTGATGTTCCCATTTGTTTTGCGTTGCTGATGGTCTGCGTTTTCTTAGCAGCTTCTTTCGCTTGAGCAAATACAGGGAAGAGGATTGCAGCGAGGATTGCGATGATCGCAATGACCACGAGCAGTTCAATGAGTGTGAATGCTTTTTTCATTTATAACTGTAGCTGTCACTCAAAACTTCCGTTCTGGGTGGGCTATCTCCATTTTTTATTGTCCGATGTGAATCAGGCAGTGAGAGTTTTAACTCAGGAGGGCAGTGCTTGTTCAGTTCATTTTGATAGGAAAAAGTAAAAAAACATTTTTTGAGTATTTTGAACTAGTAAATATACTGGGATATGATGATTTTCGGAGGGTGTCGAACTTTTCAGATAGGACCAAAATCGGGACTTATTTTATTAAGCAAATATTGACTTTTATGAAGAGATGTTTTTTTTACACCGGTCTTGATGTTCTATCGCTCATTGGACGTTTGAGGGGTTATACACAAGGCGC
>JAPUDU010000139.1:5896-7440 GCA_027492935.1 Fimbriimonadaceae bacterium | reverse complement strand
AGGAACTTTGAAGGATTATAAAAAAATCGCTTAATGCTGTTTGCTACAGCACTAAGCGATTTATGAGTTGTGGGTTAATTAATTTATCGATCAATTTCGCCGAGAACGATATCGATTGAACCGATGATTGCGATGACGTCGGCTATCATTCGGCCCTTTGCAAGGACTTCCAATGACTTGAGGTTCATGAAGCTTGATGGGCGTTCGTGCCAGCGGTAGGGGCGGTTTGTTCCATCGCCAACAACGTAGAAGCCGAGCTCGCCCTTTGAGCCTTCAACTGCGGCATAAGCTTCTCCGGCGGGAGCCTTGAAACCTTCAGTGTAGAGTTTGAAGTGGTGGATTACCGACTCCATGCTGCTATCGAGTTCTTCGCGCGGGGGCGGGGCAATTTTTCGGTCGAGAGTGTTGAACGGGCCCTCGGGCAGTCCATCAATGGCTTGAGTAATGATTTTGACGGATTCTTTTAGTTCGGCGATACGCACAAGGAATCGGTCGTAAACGTCACCAACATGTCCGATCGGGATATCAAAATCGAAATCTTCATAACTGGAATATGGTTGGTGCTTGCGAAGGTCGAAGGCAACACCTGACGCTCGGGCGATGGGGCCAGAGCAACCGAGGGCAAGAGCTTCGGCGCCAGTGAGGATGCCAACATCTTGGGTTCGTTCTTTCCAGATCGGGTTATCGACAAGAAGGTTTTCGATAACCTGAAGTTCTTTAGGGAATTCGTGAAGGAACTTGCGAAGTTTGACTTCTAGGCCAGCGGGGATGTCGCCGCGGAGTCCACCGGGGACAATCCACGAAGGCATCATGCGGACACCGCTGAACATCTCGAACATATCGAGAACCATTTCGCGTTGTTGCATGATGAAGAAGAATGGGGTCATGGCTCCCAGATCGAGGGCACCCGTTCCGAGCCATACGCAGTGAGAGGCAATTCGTGAGAGTTCGGCGAGGATTACGCGAAGGTATTGGCCGCGCTTGGGAACTTCGCATCCGATAAGTTTTTCGACAGCCAGAGCGTGGGCAAGGTTGTTGCCGTTGGCGTTGAGATAATCCATGCGGTCGGTCATGACGACGCATTTGTGATAGGTTTGGTATTCGGCTTCTTTTTCCATTCCAGTGTGGAGATAGCCGATGACACATTTAGCCCGGACAATTATTTCACCTTCTAATTCGCAGATGACGCGAAGGACACCATGAGTTGATGGGTGTTGTGGACCCATGTTCACGATCATCGTGTTCTCGCCGGTTTTTTCAAACACGGTTTCAGTTGAAGGGATGAAGGTTTGGGACATTGACGTTGAGTTCATTCTACCCTCGGTTTTTGAGTAGCCGTTCAATACAAAAAAGGCACTGAGCTTTGTTGCTCAGTGCCTGAAATCTCAAGTTTAAGTAGTGGCTACTCGGTACCTGGGGTGGACATTCCACCTTCGCCTTGACCTGTTGGAGTTTTAGCGCCACCAGCTGCACCAACTGATGATGGTTGAGGGCCTCCGTCACCGGGCTTACCTGTCGGGATATTTTCTTCTGGCTCAGCAGGT
>JAPUDU010000139.1:0-5886 GCA_027492935.1 Fimbriimonadaceae bacterium | reverse complement strand
ACCATCGTTTGACATGGCGAGAATGGCTGTGATTTTTTTCATTTCTTGTTTGCGTTTGTTTTTTAGCGTTTTAGGGCTCTTGAGATTCAAGAGCCCTAAGGTTGTTGTTAGACTAACTAAGAATTAGTCTTGTCGGTCGGGTCGGAAGTAGCACCAGGTTGAACCGGCACCTTGTGCAAGGAAGGTTGAGTCGCAGCCCCAGAGTGTAAGAGGTACACCTGTTTTAGCAGCAACGCCAGCGAACGGATCGAGAAGTTTGCCTCCGAATGAAACGAATGCAGGATCTTCTGTGCTACCTTGTGTCATTGCCTTAGCTGAGCTGTCAGCTCGGACGATTACACCTTTCTTACCGTATTGCCAAGCAGTGGTGGTTGTGTCGTAGATGAAGTAGCTCGTACCTGAACCAGCGGTGCCGTTGGGAGCGCCGGTTGGGTTCCATTGACAACCAGTGTCTGCGCCAGCACAGAGCAGAGCTGGGGTTGAAAGACCACGACCCTTGTAGTTAGCAGCTTGAACGCCCCAGAACAAAGGTACTGCTGATACGTTGGTGAGAGCGGTTGCGCTCATTGTGTGAAGCAAACCGTTCATGTTCAAACCTGTATCTGCAGGAAGAATTGTTGTTGAGAATGTGTCACCAGCAAGTGTCTTTACGGTTGCACCTGGCATAGCATACAACTGGTAGTTCTTCATGTACGGTTGCATTGAAGTGCCCCAGAAGGTTGCAGCTTGACCAATTCGCTCTGGCAAGTTCCAAGGAGCAACGGTTACGGAACCAGCAGGAACTGGGTGGAAACCGTTGAAGTAAGTTCGGTCAGGTCGTTGAGTAACGGTGAGCGGGAATTGATCATCATAGTCGCTAAGATAGATGTTCGTCGCTGTACCTGTTTGCTTCAAGTTGCTGATGTGTTGTGTTTTCTTTGCTGCGAGTTTCGCTTGAGCGAAAACCGGGAAGAGGATCGCGGCGAGGATTGCGATGATCGCAATAACGACCAGCAGTTCAATAAGCGTGAATGCTTTTTTCATTTTAATGGCTGTCTCCAAATTGATTGGGCTGTTTATCAACTCAATCAGATGATTGCAGGTTCAGGAATAATATTCCCGTTCCTTGCTGAATAGTATGGCGCAACTATTGGGCCTTTGTTCCCCTCATTCTTACAAACTCTACGAAAAACCGATGAATAAAGAGTAATTCCTGCTGGGAAACGTTCATCTGAACGTGGTTGAAGTTTACATTTGGACCCTAGATGTGGGCACTAAGCCCTATTGAATGTAGACACTACTGAACTGTTGACGCTTTGTTGAACACAGTCTGAGAGTTGTTCTGAGGCAGATACTGGCGAGTACTGCCCCAGAGCATTTCCTTAACATTTTTGAACTAATTTTGTGTTGGAATGTTAAGGACGATTATTTTCCAAGTCCGCCAGCATCGCCCGCGTTGGTCGGCTGTGCGCTTTGAATGTCTGATTCGCCGGTAGCTGTCATTCCAGATTCGCTTGATGTAGCGGGTGGAGTGTTAGCATCCTTGGTTGATACTTCGTCACCGCCTGATGCACAGCCGATTAGGGCAAAGCAAATTACGGCGACGATGGTGAACATGCTGAATGTTTTCTTTTTTATCATGGTCGGTCAAGATCCGGTCGGAATGCGCAGTGGTACGCAGTTGTAGCACCAGCTAAGGTACATACCGATGTCGTGCTGGTTGCACCAAACGTTCCGTCTGCGTTCAGGTTAACGAACGGGTGGCGGAGGTTGAGGCCTTCAGCAGCATTCGACATACCTCGACCAAAGTTAATAAACTTTGTTGAGGTGTCAGTGTTTGTAATGATTACGCCTTGCTTGAACGCCCATTGAGTTGGACCCCAGTAACCAAATTGGCTACCAAGAGCGAGGTTTGCACCAGGCTGTGCAGGGCCAGTTGGGTTGAACCGGCAAGGGCCAGTTGCATTACAAATAAGTCGTGGGTTTGATCGGCCCATACCCATAACTTGGACTTTTCCGTATCCTTGCCACATAAGTGGGGTTGTTGATACGGACGAGATTGCGGTTTGCGAATAGTGGCTCAACAATCCGTTGAATTGGAAGTTGGCGTTTCGTTGCTTCGGCGCACCAGCAACTGTGCTGGCAGTAACTCCGGCAACGTTTGTTGGGCTTGTCGTTTGAAGAATATCGTAGTTCTTCATGTAAGGTTGGATTGCGTTAGCCCAACCGATTGAGTCTTCAGCATCGATATAGCCAGTTGAAGCATCAGCAGAACCGTTGGGGAATGAGAATCCGTAGTTCCACCAATATCGTTCGGTTGCACCAGTTACATATGCATATGCGGATGGCAAGTTGTCATCGTAGTCTGCAGTGTAGATTTGGAACGCCGTTCCGGTTTGCTTCATACCACTTGTGGTTGAGATTTGCTTAGCCGCTTCCTTTGCTTGCGCAAAAACTGGGAAGAGGATTGCTGCGAGAATTGCGATGATCGCGATAACGACCAGCAGTTCAATAAGCGTGAATGCTTTTTCATTTTAATAATTGCTCCTAAACTTTTTGTTGACTATTCCGACGCAACAATGAAGTCAGAATAATGCGACAAAAAGGACACGGGCTCTTGAGTTTTATCCCGAGAGTTTTAATGTCTCAACGGAGTATTACTTGCGGATTACAGGGTTGGGTTCCCGATTTTCTTAAATTTTCCGCATATTAGGCTTAACGTCCTGAGACGTCGCCGCTACCAGTGTTGCCTTCGAAGCTTTCGCCAGCATGAGGCATTTGAACATCTTCGATGGCTGGCCCTTCTGTTCCAGCGTGGAAGACTACATCTTCTCCACCAAGCGGGACTTCTTTGCGAAGGGGGTAGCCAACCCAATCATCGGGAAGCAGGAACCGTTCGTTGGGGATTGGTTCGTTGCCTTCAAAAATAACGCCGTAAAGGTCTTGGATTTCGCGTTCGGGGTATTCGGCTCCCAGGAAAATGTCTTTAAGGGTGGGGATGGTTTCGCCGTCGTTTACAGCGACTTTGATGAAGAGTCGTTGATGGAGGTGGGTTGAGTAGAGATTGTAAACGACTTCAAATCGACCATCGAGATCTCGGGCATGCTTCCAGGTGGAGTAGTCGACGCCCAGGCATTCGACGAAGTAATCGTATTGGGTTGATTGATTGTCGCGGAGGGCTTCGACTATGGCTGGGAGATCGGATGGCTTGATACAGATGAAATCGTCACCCCGATTTTCGTACTGTTTGATGATTTTTGATCCGAACTTTTGGGTGAGGAGTTGGAGGTCTGGTCGGGTTACTTCGGTGCTCATCTTGTTGGATTAGGATTGGAGTTCGGGATTTGTTACAGCAGTACTAGCGGCGACGGGGGCAGAGTCAATCAGCTTTTCGGGGGCAAGGGAGGTGGATTCGTCCCAATCGATTGCTTTCACCCGGAAAACATAGATGAGGCCAACAATCCAGATGCCGAGATAGACGGCCATATCAATGGCGGTAAAAATTTTGTAGTCGAGAGGGGCGTTTTTGAAAACGCTAATCCAGGGCCAAAGGAAGACAACTTCGATGTCAAAGAGGACAAAAAGGATGGCTACGAGATAGAACTTAATTGGCACGCGCTCGAACGCATCACCGAGGGGGGCAACGCCACATTCGTATGGTGATTGTTTGTATTTGGTGATGTGTTTTGGGCCAAGCACCCAACTGAGCGTGACCATCGCGGTGCAGACCACGGCGGCGGCACCCATCATCATGAGAATCGGTAAGTATTCCCCGAGCATGATTCGATGTTACCAGGCATGATGCTCAGGGAAGTAAACTTGTCCCTGATGACGATCAAAGAAGCCTTAGAAAGAATCATTGCCGGAGGAAATTTGAGCCGTGAGGATGCGGAGCAGGTTATGTCTTTCTTGATGCTTGGTGAAGTTCATCATGGGGTTATTGGAGGCTTTTTGATCGGTATGCAGGTTAAAGGCGTTACGGGAGAAGAGCTTGCGGGGCTGGCGGGCGGAATGCGACGTCATGCTGTTCAATATGATTTTGGGATTGATAATTTGGTTGATACTTGCGGGACGGGTGGAGGTCGGCCGACATTCAATTTAAGTACAGGAGCGGCGATTTTAGCGGCGGCGGCTGGGGCTAAGGTGGCAAAGCATGGCAATCGCGCGGTGACAAGTTTTTGCGGGAGTGTTGACGTTTTGGAAGCTATGGGGATAGCCGTTGAAGGGGAGTTCGATGAACAAAAGAAACGGCTGGAGGAAACCGGGCTTTCCTTCCTTTACGCGCCAAAACACCATCCAGCGGTTCGGCACGTTGCGCCGGTGCGCAAGGCTTTGGGCGTTCGGACTTTCTTTAATTTGTTGGGGCCGTTGGCTAACCCCGCGGGAGCAAAGCGGCAATTAGTTGGGGTTTTTGAACAGAGAATGATGGATCCGGTTGCGGAAGCGTTGATGATTCTCGGTGTTGAGCATGCTTTTGTTGTTCATGGCAAAGATGGAATGGATGAAGTGACGCCGTGTGGGCGGACGGAGTACCGTGAAGTGAAGGGTGGGAAGATCACTTCGGGTGAGTGGGAAGTGAATGACTTTGAAATGGATCAGTTGCCTGATTCGGCGCTTGACCAAGGGGACGGAATTGAAACAAGCGCGGCGATTTTGCGGGAAGCATTGAGTGAACCTTCAAGCGTCCGGTCAGCCGCTTTGATACCAAACACAGCGGTAACTTTGGTTTTGGCTGGATTAGCAAATGATGTTACGGAAGGGGCGAGATTGGCTCGGGCAGCAGTGGCTAATGGAAATGCAGATCGGCTGCTAATAAAGTTGGCGAATTAGATGACCATATTGGAAGAGATTTTCGCGGTTAAGCGGGCGCGGGTGGCTTCATTGAAAGCCGATGATCGTGCGGTCATGATTGATCTTGCGCGGGACGGAGATAAGGTGCGCGGGTTTGTGGCAGCTTTGGAATCGAGCAAGAATGAACCTTCATTGATTGCGGAAGTCAAGCGGATGAGCCCGAGTCAAGGGGTGATCCGCGAGAATTTTGATCCGGTAGCAATTGCGCGAGACTATGAGGCAGTCGGTGCAGATTGTTTGAGCGTTTTGACCGACGAGCGATGGTTTGGAGGGAGTGAGGAGTTTTTCAAGTTGGTTCGAGCGGAAACGGCTATTCCGATGCTGCGGAAAGATTTTGTGGTTGATGAATTTGATATCTATGAAGCGCGAGCGATGGGTGCGGATGCGGTCTTGCTGATTGTCGCTGGTCTCAGTTTAGGACAGTTGGAAACATTCCAGGGTTTGGCGTGGGAGTTGGGAATGGATGTTTTGGTGGAGGTTCATACGGCGACGGAAGCTGAAGTGGCTTTGGCTTGCGGGGCAAAGTTGATTGGGGTTAACAATCGTGATTTGCACTCCTTTGGTGAAAACTTGGGAACCACCGAAGAGATTTTGCCGCGCCTTGGTCGGGAGACTCTTTTGGTGAGTGAGAGTTCGTTGAAGAGTTTTGAGGATGTTTCGCGAGTTGCCACGGCAGGGGTGCGGAGTGTTTTAATTGGTACAGCTTTTTGTAAAGAAAGTGATATACAACAAGCAGTTCGGGTAGTGATGGGGTGGTGAACTGATGTGGCGGGTTAAAGTTTGTGGATTAACGACGATCCAGGATGCGGAATTTGCTTGGGAAGAGGGGGCAGATGCGTTAGGATTTGTGCTGGAGCCGACGAGCCCGCGCTGTTTGACTGATTACTCAATTCTCGCTTATCCTTTTGACCAAGTCAAGAAGATTGCGGTGTTTGGTGAGTTTTTGGAAAATGAAGAACTCTCGGCGTTTGATGCGGTTCAGGCGATTGGGGTGGATCAAGGAATTGGGAAGAGCTGGATTCCGGTTTTTCGGCCGCATGAGGGGCAGCTGGTTGA
>JAPUDU010000138.1 GCA_027492935.1 Fimbriimonadaceae bacterium | reverse complement strand
ATCTGTTCGCTTTCGTTCAGCTCGAATATCAAATGCTCGTCCAACGGCAAGAGTGATTTTCTCTTCTTTCGGCGTGTGATCAATGTTATCTTCGCCTAACAACTGCAACGAGCCCGTACTATCGCGTTGATAAACCTTGATCGTCCCTTTCGGCAAAGGCATGCCCAAATTGCTCGCCTGATCGTTAGTCAGCACCAACTGAATCAAAGGTTTGATATCTCCAAGTCCAACTTGACCTTCGTTCGGCTGATACTGCGTGTAATAGCGCATCGCATCAATAACAAGCTTCTTCTTAACCGGAACACTAAACGCTTCCAACAAGCTCACTTGCTTAATTTCGCGGTTCTTCACCTCGGTCGGCCTTCCCAGGGTGTAAAGATGGTAATCCGCAAACTGTTCTTCACTAAAGCTGCCAGCGTCTGCCGACTTCATTGCCATATTCATCATCCCGCCTCGGCCCCCCGGCATACCCTGAGGTTGAACACGTTGCACATCTCCCGCCAACAGCTTCAATGTCTTCACATTAAAGCTCGTTCCGCAGTTATTAGTAAGCGTCACCCAACCCTTAAGGTCACCAACGCGGCCCTTATCATCAAGCGAAAGAACATAATCCGATTTCCAGCTCATGCCGCCGGTGATATAACTCAATTCAACATTGTTGGCCCCGGCTTTCGCGGAATCCATCAACCAAACCAATGTCGGTTTGGTAATCAGTCCATTGGGGATCGAATCTACTTCAATTTCACCCGTCGGATTCAAAATCACCCGACCATCTGCCGTCTGAATGACCATCCCGTTCCATGTGTAACTTGAATCCCCATTCATATTCGAAACCATCTGCGTCGGAGCACTCATCAATGTTCCCGAAAGCCGCTCTTTAGTTCCATCTGGCAAAACCCGATTGAATGTAATAACACTTCCGACCGCCTTATTCAAGATCGCAATCGGTGAAATCAAATCGTACTGATAGTTCTGTTCTAAAACCGAAAACGAACCCGGCGCACTAACACTCCGAATCGCCACACTATTTGCCTCAATCATCTGCGCGACATCTTGGATCGCAACTTCTTGAGTCCCCGCTCGCAAATCTAAGCTGCGTTGCTCTTTTACCAAAGCAAAACCACCATTGTAAATTGTCAAATCTGTCGAAGTGGGTGGTGTTGCCATAAGTAACCCTGCGATAGCCCCTGAGATCATCATATCAGACTAGACGTCCGCCCCCATCCAGCAGTTTCTCAACTACCCAGCCGACGGAATCTCAAACTCAGGATGCTGCTCACAAAGTGATAAGAAATCACAATGCCGACAAAGCCGCTCCTTAAAAGTTGGCTCAATCCCCTCCCAGTCACGATTCAACATCTCGCCTCCAAGATCAAGAATCATCCCGCGAAAGTCGTCCATTTCCTCTCCCTTTACCTGCGCTGTTGCCTTATCTCCGCTCCGCACCGCAATAATCGAAGCTGTGATTGGACGATCCGGAAAATGTTCTGCCAAGATCAACTGATAGCACGTCATCGCTAGATCATTGCGAACCTCATCCTCGGTCACAGAATCCCGGCCAGATTTATAATCTATGATTTCGATCGTTCCATCTTCGTGCTCATCAATCCGATCAACCCGACCCAACAACACAAACGGCCCCAAATCCCGCCGAAAAAGCTTTTCCACCACAATCGTTTGCGCCGTGATCGGCTCCCGCAATGATCGCTCCACATGGGCCTCGACAATCTGCTTCCCTTCCGCAAGGTGCTGCATCATCTCGTCTTGGCTAGAATAACCTGCTTCAATCCAAGATTCTTCCAACGCCGCTACTGCTTCTTCGGTTGTAGTTACCCCTGCATCCCGCGAATCATGAAATCGTTGTAATACCGAGTGCAAACTCGTCCCAAAACTGTAATAGCTCTTTGAGCGCAAATACCATTTCCCTTTTGGATTAATGTACGTCCAGTAATACTTCACTGGACAAGCCAAATAGGTTGTGATCTTGGTGGGGCTCAAAGTTGGTCTGCGCGCCATTTCTCAGAATCCATCAAACAATGCGTCGCGCGTTTCACCCGCTTTATCATGAGTCCGATTCGCCAGGTCATACGCCAATTCCAGATTCAAATCATCGATTTCTGTAATTTTGAATGCCGGGGCCGCCGAATGGAATCGCACCGTTCCAAGCCCAAACCATCGTTGCGCCGGTGATTGCATCACCTCTGTTAACTGAATCTTCCCAACCGGCAAATAATTCCACCGTGTCTTAAACCAACCAAGCTTATTGGCAATAACCGAATTCGTCTCACTCCATCGCGTAAATCGGTAGTAGAGCCACCCCGATAACGCCGCCAATAACATCAAAAGAAAGAACACAACATACGGCCCGTACTGCAACTGAAACGCCGGAATCTGAGCCGCACGTTTCGGCTGATATTTAACCAACAACTGCATGCCGCCATAAACCAGTGCCGACGAGAAAATCGATCCAATCACTGCGCTCCTAATGTGTCTCCAGATCGTGCCTTTATCAACGGGATGATATTCGGGTTGAGAAACATCGTAGAGCGGCAAACTAGCCTGCAAAAGCCGACCTCTCATCTCATCACGCAAAACCGGAGTGAGCAACGGAGGTGTATGGGCGGATGTCTGTTGCTGACGCTGATGTTCACCCCCGGAAGCCATCGCCATCCCCCCAGCCGTAGCAACGTACATCTTACAAATCTTCAACCACTTCTGAATAAAGTTCTGATCAATATGAACCGTCTGAACCCTATTAACTGGCAACGTGTTCTCAAAGTGGTTGATCAATCCATAGCTACGTTTGAGCTTTCCGTCCTTCTCTGTCAGCTTAAAACCGTAGTATTTGATGATTGTTGATGCAATAGAAATTATCCACCCGAACAACAAAAATCCAGATATCCCAAGTGCAATCATCAACCCTGTCTGAGGCGGCAAATGCTTCGCTTGCTCAACAACCTTATCGCTTTGGGTCTCCATAAAATTCGTAAACATCGGTTGAAAGAAACTCAAACCTAAGACCGCTGCAATCATTGCCCCCGCCCGATTCTCGCTTGCCCCAACCAAGAAAAGCTCCATCCCCGTAGGCTTATAAAGTACTAGATCCTCTTGGCCCCGCTCAATCCTCGTATAAGTCGTCGCAACCTGACCCATCAATTGCGCCTTCAAAACATGAGCCTGCTCTTCACCCAAAGCATTGATTGACGCCTCTGCCTGAGCCCCCGCTGCCGTCTCAATCTCAAGTTCAACTAAACCTAAAATCCGATGCAACCATCGCCGCTTCAGATTGATATTCTGAATTCGATCAAGTGGAATAGTCCGTAAACTCTTTCTAATAATCCCAGACTTGATCAGCAACTTCCCATCAGTAACCGAATAGCCATAAGTCAAATAACGCCAAATCGCGGGAATAACTAAGACAATCCCCAAACCCGCCGCCAAGAGTTCAAAACTCACTTCTTGCGACTCTTGCTTAGTCACAAGCATAAAAACCAAATAGACAACCGCAAATGCCAACTGCCGAACCATTTTCTCCAGTTCGACCGCCATCGTCAGCGGATGCAAACGTTGAAAAATCGGTTCACTCACGTGGCGGCTCCCATTGTTGCATCGGCGGTGGAGCGAGTTCTGATGTCGCCGGCGTTTCCATCGGGTTCGGAACGTCTGCGGCTTTAACCAAAGTTGATCGTAACCGTTCGCCCTCAGACATGCTCAGACCTGGAATGACCACTGCTGCCGTCGGCATCCCCCCTACAAAAATCGATACTTCCACCAATCCTAAAGCGCGCGCAACCGGGCCACTTGTCAAGTCCACATGTTGAATCCGATTCCGATTAACAAATCGCCAGCTCTTCCAAAAAACCCCTTTCGCCACTCCCAAATCGTTTTCGCCCAATTCGTAGCGATAACACTGATAGCTCTTTCCAACAATCCACTGGGTCAACCCACCAATCACCACAAACGCAATCAGAGGTAATGCGAACGGGAATAACGGCCACTTCGTTCCCAAATTTCTAATGATAAGGTCGGGCGCAATAGCAAGGCACGAGATAACCAAGCTCATAATGCCATTCGTTACTCGCCACAAGGTCTGAACCTTCGGCTCTAGATTTTTCCACGACTTAATGTCAATTCGATCTCCCATGCTTCACTCAATACTCACGATCAAAACCCCAAAAAGGATTTACTGACCCAGTCTATCCCGCTTCGCCTTTTTTTAACCAACCAAGCACCGGAGAGCTGTCCGCTTCGGCACCTAAATCAAAAGCCGACTCATCCCCTCGCACCCATCTCAAAATCTGATGCGGCACCAAAGTCAGTTGACTTTCCGAAATCGGTTCCGGCCAATTCAACTCCGTCAACTCGCGATCATTCCCCAACGAAACCCCGCGCATCAAACTTAAAACTCGAACAGATTCCTTGAGTGAACTCAGCACCGTGCAAACTGATTCCACCAAAACCTCTTCACGCGAGGCACTACTTTTCGGCATCTCCAACAACTTACGTGTCTGTTCCGAAAGCTGAGCCACTGGTGTCGGTTTGTTCCGATCGCCTCCAAGATAAAACTCCATTTCATCCGCTTTTTCAAAGTAATCCAAAGCTGCTGAACTTGATGTCCCCATCATCCGACGCGCACAATCTTCATGCATTGTCAAGATCAAATCCGTCACCCCATCCAATGCTTCCGAAGCGTCACCGGTGGAAACAACCTGAACCTCTGAGTTCCAATTATCCAAAAACCCTCTCAGAAGCAAATCCATCAGGTCAAGTCGCTCTGAATTTGCATCAAACAAACGAATAGAAAACGGAAAATCCGGATACCAGCGCGACAACGCCGCCATAACGATCGGGCCGGTACGCATGTTTCCTGCCCCAAAAACCGTCACAACCCGTTCACTCACCCGCAGAGTTTACCGATACTGACAGCACCATCCAACATTTCTCCTCTACGAAAGGAATATAGAAATTATTAAGAACACAAAACGACGAAACTAAACAAGATCATTTCCTATTAATATATGGCAATGGAAGCTCTCATACCCATGAACAACCAAGCCGTCGAAATGTTTTTCGGCGCAGTCCGCAAAATGCCTGAAGACAAACAAACATGGAAGCCGCTAGATGAAGGCCGGTCTGCTCTCGAGCAAGCTCAAGAACTCGCTACCGCCCCCGCTCTCTTCCTAGTGCACCTTGCTCCAAACGAAACCCCAATCTATTCCAGCTTTGAAGAAGCATCCGCCGCCGGAGCTCAAATGGATCTCAATGCATGTGAAGCGGAATGCAAGCGACTCACCGGAAAAATCAACGAAGCAATCTCCACCATGACCCCCGAACAAATGGCACAACAACATAAAATGCCTTGGGGAATGGAACACTCGGGCGCCGAAGTCGCCGGATTCCACTACTGGAACGTCGTCTATCACGTTGGTCAAGTCAATTACATTCAAACGCTTTACGGCGACCACGAAATGTAAAAAACAAAATATAAGAAGCTAGTTTTCTTTAACTAGCTTCTTATATGAATTAACTATTTATGCTATGCAGGAACAGATCCCGAAACAAAGCCATCAAAACGATAAGTGTTTCCACCATAAGTGATAACCACATTCACGAGCGACGCACTATACACTTGAGTATTGCTATCGTAATACAAATGAACATGTCCAGATGTCGCACCTACCGATGTACCCGAACCTCCCACATCTTGGACAAAGAGAACTTCAGCATCAGTTCCAACTACTTGTCCAGGTGAACCTGATGGCATCCATAACACAAGCAAACGCTGATTACCTGCAGTAAACGATAATGCTAAGCGCCCGCCGCTAGAACTACCAACAGTGCCAAAATTGGTTCCTGCCATCAATTGCGTTTGCGTTCCATCAGGAACGGCTTGATAAATCATGCCTTTGGCATTGGCAGCTTGAGTAAGAATTGTAAAGTCTGGTATCCCAAATGTCATTGAAGTTTCTGCTTCTCCCGCTGCTGGGCTCGACGAAACCGGAATGATGTTTCCTTCAAGGCGAACTGCTGGCCCAAAGTCAGAGTTTGCAAAACCCATCCACGCTGCACTACTTTCCCAAGTTCCTGCCGGATCGGAATAAGTGGCCGAGGCACCACCTGAATGCACATTGAAAATTTGACCTAAAACTGGTCGATCCGTTGGCACGCTAGCCGTTACGGTTCTGCCATCTTGAGTAAAAGTCGCTATAGT
The DNA here is from genome assembly GCA_027492935.1 of Fimbriimonadaceae bacterium. Classification (GTDB taxonomy): domain Bacteria; phylum Armatimonadota; class Fimbriimonadia; order Fimbriimonadales; family Fimbriimonadaceae; genus UphvI-Ar2. Next base: position 10,366 of record JAPUDU010000138.1, on the reverse strand, counting down.
CGTCTGTCCCGATGTTGAAATCGTAACTTCTGGATCAGCTATCGTCGTTGACTGACCATTAAAGCCTGTGCCAGGATCAAAAGTCATTTCGCCATCAGCAAAAACGGGATCAAGTCCAACGGGTATTGCCCCACCGCAACCCACAATGCTCAAAGTCGTTCCCGCCAAAACCGCCACTATCAATTTCTTGCTATGAAAACGTTGTTTCATGCTTTATAAAGGGCTAATCCTCTTCAAAGAGCTATGACCCAAGTCACATTCAATCTAATTATTCTTCATCCGATATTGCCCTCGACCCAATTTCTCTAAACGCCGCGTATTCACTAACATCTGGAGATTCCTGTTCAAAGCTTCCCGCGAGCATCCAACTTGTTTGGAAAACTGTGTCTGGTTTAGCAAAACAACTCCGCCTTCACCTTCTGGCGCACTCTGCATCAATCTTAAAATCTTTGCCTCAATAGTCTCTGCCCGGGCCGCCGTTAACTCCTCTGTCGCCTCTCTCAGCCGCCCCATTACCGACTTGAGCAACTCCAAGCAAGTCGCTGGACTCTCAAGCACCACGCGCTGAAAATCTTCTTTCCGAATCTGCAACGCCTGACACTCAGTAATCGCCGTTACCCGCGCCGAACGAGGAGCATCATCAACCAAGCTCATTTCGCCAACCGCATCCCCAACCCCACGGTACGCCACCGTCGACAACTTACTTGCCGCTGGCCCTTGCTCAATTTTCACCTGCCCTCGCAACAACACAATCATCGACCGCCCCGGCGCACCTTGCTCCATCAAGACCGCTCCTTTTGCAATCCTAACCAATGTCGCGCAAGCCGCAATTTTTTCCAAATGACCTCGTGAAACCCCGCGAAATAGCGGGATCTGCGAAATAATCTGTATTCGAGAATCCATGCCACAAGTGTGACACCCATCACATACAATGAGTCCAGAACGTTTACCCAAGATAGTAATATCGATCACAGTTTCGTGCAAGAACCATTCTTTTCAACAGGAGGAACCCTCTCTCCCGACGACCCAAGCTACATCGAGCGAGCCGCCGACTATGAACTAGAACAATTCCTTCGATCTAGCCAATACGTCAGCCTCCTCGACGCAAGACAGAAAGGCAAATCAAGCCTCGTAGCCCGAGCTATCCGCAAATTATCATCCGAAGGTTTTTTGTGCATCAAGATTGATCTTCAACGCTTCGGTTCTAACTTAACCGAATCACAGTGGTGCGCCGGAATCGCTGCGACCATCGAACAGCAGTCAGGCGACAACACTTTTCTCAAACGGTTCACGGCAAACTCAAAACAAATCGGCGCAATTGCCGCTCTATTCAATACAATCGCTTCCCTGGTCGAACCGCTCAACGCTCCAAACACGATCATTTTCTGCGATGAAATCGACTTCGTCCGTGTTCTCCCTTTCCCCTGCGATGGATTCTTCGCCGCTATTCGTAGCCTTTACAACGAACGCAGCGGCATACCCCAGCTCAATCGGCTTTCGTTCTGTCTCATCGGCTCCGCTAGCCCAAATCAGCTTGTTCAAAACCAATCCACCGCACCCTTCGATATCGCCAAAACCGTCATTCTCCAAGACTTCACTCTCGAAGAAATTCGCCCCTACGCAAAAGCTCTTCCCGCCACCACCGACCACCCCAACTCATGTATTGAACAAATCCACCACTGGTGTGCTGGCCACCCCTTTCTCACCCAAACAATTTGCTCCGCCCTCACAACCGATAGCGATCCCTCTTCTTCCCGCGTCAATGCCATCATTGCAACGAACTATTTGTCTAAAAACTCCGCGGAGCGCAACGCTCATCTTAACCAAATTGCCAACGCATTCCTCGAGCCCGGTGATGAAACCCACACCGATCTCGTTCCAGCAGCTCTCGATACGTACCGACTAATTCTCAAAGCCCCTCAGGACATCTCCAAATACCGCAAAGATATCATCAGCCACCTGCGAATCTGCGGGCTGATTAATATCAATGACGGCGTTGCGGCCCCAAGAAACCGCATCTACACCAGAGTTTTCAGCCGCGCTTGGATCAAAGCCAACCTACCTGCCGCCGAACAATCCCGCCAGCGCGCTGCCGCCCGAGCCGCCACTCTCAAAACCAGTGCTGTTGCTGCTTCTATCGTCGGCATTATGGGCTGGCTCTCGGTTTCAAATTTCGATCTTGCCAATCGGGCAAAGTCAGCCCTGATTCAAAGTCAATCCAACGAACTACGCGCCGAACGACAGGCATATTTTAGTGGAATCCAAGTAGCCGGAAATCAAGTCCAGTCTGGCAACTGGATCGCCGCCAGCAAAAACATTGCTAACCTCGCAAGATCAAAAGCCAAAGGTTGGGAGTGGTACTACCTCAACCAAATCCTTAACCAGCAGTCCCAATCATTTGAAGTCGGCGAATCAATTATCAACGTCACCCCCCTTTCCGATACACGCGACTTCATTGCCCTTGGCAGAAATGAACTCATCACATATGAAAATGACGCAATCGTCAAAACCCCTTACCCGTATCCCGATTACTTCACCCGAAGGCTCAGCTACAACGGAAAGTTCATCTCCCTCAGAGACAGTAAACCCGGTGCCCTCATCGTAGACCGCCAAGGCAAGCTACTCTTTAAGACCCCGTATCTACCCATTGGCTTTTGCCCTAAAACCCCCTATTTAGTCATCCAAAACGTAAAAGGCCAAGAAATCCTTATCTACGACTCTCGAACCTGGAAGCTGACAAAAACTATCCCAACTAAAGACACCAACATCATCTCTGTTCATTTCGATAACAAAAACCCGATTACGATTGTCTGCAAAACCCATGAAGTTTATGGAATAGACACGCGAACAAACACTGTTAGATGGCGCCGCGCAGTTATTGACGATTCACGCACGAGCATCCTAACCAACGATGGCAAGTCCCTTCTGCAAACATTCGCCGCCGGATCAGCCGAAAAATGGTCACGTGAAACCGGCAAAACCGAAGTTGTATACGGCAAAACCAAGGCCCCCCTCACTGTAATCGTGGAATCCCCATCCAGCAATCTCGTCGCTACCGGCGGCGGTGATGGAGTTATTTCTACTTACCCCACCAATTCTCCAAAACCGATCGACACATTTGTCGGGCACTCAGCGCGAATTTCCGGAATCTGGTTCACCAAAAACGAATCATCCCTCGTAACGACCTCCGAAGATGGCAACGTTCGCGAATGGCAATTTCCAAGTCAGAATCCCGTTCAAACATTTGAATTCCCTGGCAACTCACCCATCTCAGGTGTAATCTCCAAGCAGGGCGACCGAATCGCTCTCGGAAACATGGCGGGGAGTGTCGGACTTCTTAAGGCTGATTCAGGCGAATTCATATTCCAGGTTAAAGAAGAATCGGGTGAAATCCCTCGAATCGGGTTCACAAGCCGAGATGAGTACGTCTTCCTGCTTTCCAAAAAGTACGGTTTCCAACTCCGATCTAGCCTAGATGGACGCCTAGTACGCACTCTTCAAGCGTTTACTCAAACAGTTCTCGATTTCGAACACTACTTCGACGGCAAAAATGAAGTGCTATTCACCCTTGGTGATAACGGCGAGTTGCTCAAATTTATCAACTACAAAAACCCAATACCGATCAAACAATCAAACCCTGCAAAGACATCAAGATTGGCCCTCTCTCCCAATGGCAAACTTCTCGCTATCGGTTACCAAGATGGCTCAATGACCTTAATCAACACAAAAGATAGCTCCGAAGTTGGAACATACTCCCTCAATCGCAACACCATCCGCAACCTCCTTTTCTCCCATAATTCTCGCTATCTGGTCACGGCCAGCAACGACGAAACCTGCGCCGTATTCGATGTAACTTCTCTAAAACTCCTCCACCGACTCGTCGGGCACACTTCCCGCCTTTATACTGCTCGATTCTCCCCTGATGACACAAAAATTTTGAGTGTTTCCTTTGATGGCACCGTCCGAGTTTGGAACGCCCAAACCGGGTCAGTAATCCACACTCTCCAACACGATTCTTGGGTTTCCGATGCTGAATTCTCTCCTGATGGCGACCGAATAATATCAGGCGGTAACGATGGCGCCCTTCACGTCTGGGATACCGACTCCGGTCAAGAACTTCTTGCGCTTGGCAATATAAAAACATCAATCTTCCGCACATTCTTTGCGCGACAAGGACGAACAATTGTCACTCTCGATGGATCAGGCACCGTAACAATCCGCGCCACAAAAATGCCTCCTACTGAAACTTCGCCCTAAAGTAAGTTTCGTAAATTTTCCCACGGAACACAAACCCACCATCCCCACTGTCTTTCAGGGCGCCTAAATCCACCAAGTTCATCACCACCGGCGATTCCTCTGCCCGATTCAATAGTGCTAAACGGCAGGCATTCCGCAGCTCTTCATCTCCACTAATCACTCTCCACAAATCATCTAAATGAACCCGCAATCGTGAACCAGTACGGAACTCTCCTCGCTCAATATCCTCTAACTTGCCCCCGCTCAAGATCAATTCAAACACTGAATTAACGAGCAAAGGATGCCCGCTCGTCGATTCCTCCAACCGCCGAATATCACCTCCCTGAACTAACCGATCCCCAAACTGCCGATTCATTTCGCCCAACTCATCGACCGAAAAATCTTGGAGCAACACATCGAATCCAACATTGAACGGCGACTGTTGTTGGTTCTGAATAACCGCCCGAGCATCAACTCGATAAGTAAACGCAATCGTCAAATTCGACCAGATACTTCCATCCTCCCAAGCCCGACGATTATGCCAACTGCGCAACAAACCAAAAAGATCATCGGCAAACTTCTGGTGCAGCAGTCGCTCCGACTCATCCCATGCCCAAAAAACCGGACACTGCACGTCATTGAGAGCAAATTCAATGCACCGTTCCAGGTTAGAATTTAATCCTAATTCACCCACCCAAAGTCGATCAATCTCTCCCAAATCCAGCCCAAGTTGACGGAAGAACGTCAGAATAATCTGTCGATAGCAAGTAGCCTGATCCGCAATAACCTCAGAACCATCAGAACGAAAATCATGAAAAACCGTCCTGAATCCGAGCGACTCAGCATATTTTTTCACCGTTACCAAAAGAGTAGTTTTTACGTTAAATCTGGCTGATCGAACGAGGATAAAGCTGACATTCTTATCAATCGCCGCTCTTAGTTGTCGATCAGCTTCCCGCTCAACCCAAACTTTCTCTCCAACACTTGCTCCTTCGTCAAGCCTATCTTTAAGTGCCAAAAATGCTTCACTTGCAGTCGAATAGCTACCAACTTCTTGTCCATTCACAAGAATGCGCGTTTCATCATCGCCCCCAAGAACCGCCGCCGAATATGAACAAGATGCTTGAGCGAACAACCCAATCTCCTGGAGAGTTCGCGGCTCCTCACTCGGAACAACGCGCACCCCTGCAGCAAACAATGGCTCAGCTATTTCCCCTGTTCCATTCAACACCACCGATCCTTTTGCCCCCTCACTTAGCCGCCAAACCAGAACAAGCTCTCCACTCTTCACCCTCGCCAACCTCGGATCAACCAGTCGGGTGCTCCAAGCATCAAACTCCCGCAGAATCTTCCCCATATCTGCCGAAACCAGCGGAAACTCGCCAGAACCCACTGACATCGTGCGCTGAGCCTGTTCCACCGCCGGCCCTGTCAGATTCACTCCGCCTCTTAAGTCATTCCGTAAAAAAGCGATCCCGCTATGCAACCCGATTCTCACCCGAACTGCCAGTTCCTGCAAAAACCGATTATGCAACCGCAAAGCTGCCTCCGCTGCTCGTCGCGGGTCAACATCAAACACTAAAAAGAATCCATCCCCATTATCAACCGTGGTTACCAATCCCCCAGCCTCTTGTTCTGCAACTACTGCCGATTGTAATATCTGGTCGATCTCGTTTTTCGATTCCAGTCCATGCCGAACAAAACCCACAACATCGGCAAAAACAATATGGACAATTTTCGCTTCTAATTCCGTACGGCCAGCCACAAATCTAGTGTCCCTTAATCAACCCAATATTTGCTCAACCGATGCTTATTCCAGATGCCAAAAGTGATTCGAATCACACAAAAACCAACCAAGCACCTCTAGTATCGAAGGCAGATTATTCAAACCCGACCAACTATTCACCCAAATTCCAACCATAATCTAATTATGAAAACGGTGATTGGCGCTCTCATATCAGCATCAATCTTCGCCTACAGCCTTGCTTCTGGCAACTCTCCATCCACCAACAAAATCGCCAAAGATGGCCTCCCTGCGCCCGATCTCTCCGCCAATTACACCTACGAAGCCCATAACCTCCCCGATCACTATAAAACTCCTGAACTACTAGACGAGTTCAACGAACCCAAATCTAATCCTCTAACCAATGCCGGTGCATCCCTGGGCCGTGTTCTTTTCTACGATAAACGCCTGAGCATCAACAATACAACCTCATGCGCAAGTTGCCACATTCAAGCCAACAATTTCAGTGACCCCGTTCGGCAAAGCAAAGGTTTCAATGGTCGTCTCACCAGCCTGCACTCAATGTCCCTAACCAACATCAGATACTTCAAATCTGGTCACGGCTTTTGGACTGAGCGAGTTGATTCCCTTGAAAAGCAAGCCCTCCGCCCAATCATTGACCAAACCGAAATGGGCACTCAAGATATCCCCGAGCTTCTCAAAGAACTAGAGAACACCGGCTTCTATCCCGAACTCTTCGAACGCGCCTTCGGAACCGCAGAAATCACCCCTGCAAGAATAGGGTTCGCCCTCACCCAATTCGAAAGATCACTCGTTTCATCTACTTCCAAGTTCGATAAAGCTCTCCAAGCCGACAAAATGGAAGATGTTTTAACCAAAGAAGAAATCCTCGGTTATGCCCTCTTCGGTGGCGCACCAATTCAAGTTCTCGAACGCAACAACCTAGCCAATCTCCCATCAATGGGATGCAATCAATGCCATCAAACCGCCGCGATGGTTCTTGTTGGCGGCAAAACCAATAACGGCATCAACGGCGGCTACGGCCAGTTCAAAGTTCCGAGTCTAAGAAACATCGAAGTCAGTGCCCCCTACATGCACGACGGACGATTCCCCACCTTGCTCCGCGTTATCGAACACTACATGGAGAATATCGAAGATGGCCCCGATACAGATAACCGCCTGCGAATCAACAACGACCCCACCCAACAATTCGAAAGGTTCAGGCGATCATCTGAAGAGCAAGATGCGATCATCGCATTCCTAAAAACCCTAACCGACAAAGAGTTTCTCACCGACCCTAAATTCAGCGACCCATTCAATTGGCCAAAAGCGGATTCTAAATAAAGCCGCGTATTTCATTCAAGTTGAGTCTGCCTGTGTAAACCGCCATTCCTAATGCAACCTGAATATCTGCCTCAACCAATGTCCTGACTTCCTCCATCGACGTAATTCCCCCCGCCGCCGTCATCGGCAAACCTGTTGCCTGCCGGATCTCCAGAAAAGCTTCCAGATCAGTTCCTTCCATCTGCCCTTCTCGATCAACATTCGTGCATAGAATTCCCCCGCAATACTCTTCAAGCTCAACCACCACATCTACTGCCCGCAAGTCAATCACTTCACGCCACCCTTTAACCGCGACTTTCCCGCCAATCGTATCCACCGCCACAACCACTCGGTCACGCCCAATTCGTGCATCCAAATCCTCTAAGAACTCAAGATTAACGCCTCCATCAATAAACGCTGCCGAACCCACGATCACCTGCTCAACCCCTAATCCGATCAACTCTTCGGCGTACTCTACCGATCGAACGCCCCCCCCTACCCGAGCCTGCATCGACCCCAAAATCTCTTCTATCAACCGCTGATTCTCGCCCTGCCCAATCGCCGCATCGAGATCAATAACATGAATGAGCGGAAATCCAGCAAACATCCCTAACACTTCAGAAAGAGGTTTTTTCAAAGCCAATTCACGCCCTCCAATAAGCTGAACAACCTCACCCCCCATCAAGTCAATACAAGGAATAATCACGCTGGCCGCACCAAAATCCCATTTGCACTAATAGTTTTTTTCACCGCTGAAATCGAAGTTTGATCAAAGTGGAAAATCGAAGCCGCCAACGCCGCACTTGCTTGCGTCTTTTCAAAAACTTCAACAAAATCCTGCGCCGATCCCGCTCCACCAGATGCCACCACCGGAATTGTCGTAACGCTACAGACCGCCTCCGTTAAGGCTAAATCAAACCCCGCTTTTGTGCCATCCGCATCCATCGAAGTTAACAAAATCTCGCCCGCTCCCATACGTTGCCCTTCCTGAACCCACTCCAGACCATCACGCCCCGTTCCAACTCGGCCCCCATTTACAAACACTTCCCAGCCCGCATCAACTCGCCGACAATCCACCGCTAAAACCACGCATTGAGCCCCAAACTCCTCCGATAACTCGCTCAACAATTCTGGTCTTGCCACCGCCGCGCTATTCACTCCCACCTTGTCCGCCCCGGAGTTTAACAACCGACGAGCGTCCGCCACCGATCTCACCCCCCCACCGACCGTCAATGGCACAAAAACCCTTTTCGCAACTTGAGCAACGACATGGGCCACTGTTTCATGCCCTTCCGGAGACGCTGAAATATCCAAAAATACAATCTCATCCGCCCCCTCATCGCTGTACCGCGCCGCAAGTTCAACTGGGTCGCCCGCATCCCGCAAATTCACAAAATGGGTTCCTTTCGTCACACGCCCATCCGCCACATCTAAGCACGCGATAATTCTCTTAGCCAGCATAGTCACACCACTCCTTCAACAATCCCAACCCCGCAGCTCCCGACTTCTCCGGGTGGAACTGCATCCCCCAAATTGAACCTTGCCGAACCGCCGCACAAAACTCAGATCCGTACTCCGACACCCCCCACCGCGCTGCAGAATGCTTCACCACAAAACTATTCGCAAAGTAACACCAAATCGTTTCTTGACCGCTAAACCGAACCTCATTCCATCCGATTTGAGGAACCCTCACATCGCCGTCAATAGCCGTAACTTCCCCTTCAATCAAACTTAACCCCTCGACTCCCGGAGCTTCCTCACTCGTCTCAAACAGTGCTTGCATCCCCAAACAAATTCCTAGAATCGGAACTTCATTTTGAGCCGCATGAATCAAACAATCCCTCAATCCACGATCATTCAACGACGCCATCATCTGACCAAAGTGACCAACTCCCGGCAACAGAACCCGTGAATAGTTTGCAGATTCAAAAGCCGAATCAACCACCACAAACTCTTCCTCAATTGCACGCAAAGCATTCTGAACTGAGAACAAATTCCCGGCTCCATAATCAACCACTGCGGTCATAAAAGCCCCTTGGTTGAAGGCAGTTGATCCTTCAAACGTTCATCCGTCGAACAAGCAAACTTCAAAGCCCGTGCAAACCCCTTAAAGATCGCCTCAATCTTATGGTGGCTCGATCGTCCGTACATCACCTTCACGTGAACATTCCCCTTCACACCCCGAGAGAATGCTTCGAAAAAGTCCGGCAACAGCTCAACCGTCAAACCACCAACCTCCTTAACTCGTACGGAATCCGAATAAACGCATGCCGAACGCCCACCTAAATCCAAAGCAACAACCGCCAAAGTTTCATCCATTGTCTGAACAAAATAACCTGCTCGATTAATCCCTTTCCGGTCACCCAAAGCCGAACTAAACAGCTCGCCTAAAACAATCCCAACATCCTCAACCGTGTGATGCTGATCAACATGCAAGTCACCATTCACCGTCAGCTTCAAATCAAATCCCCCGTGCTTCGTAAACAACTCAAGCATATGATCAAAAAACCCAACGCCCGTGTTAATTTCATACTGACCTGTTCCATCCAGATTCAATGTCGCTTCAATCTGAGTTTCCGTCGTATTCCGAACAATTGTCGCTTCTCTCATTTCAATTCTCCAACCGCGCCTCAATTGAGCGCGCATGTCCTTCCAATCCTTCTGACCGCGCAAGCAAAACTCCCGCCGGCCCAACCGCACGAATCGCTTTCCCTTCCAACTCCTGAACCGAGATAACCTTTACAAAATTCAATACCGATAGCCCCCCCGAAAGCCGTGCCGCCCCACCAGTTGGCAATACGTGGTTCGGCCCGGTCACATAGTCACCCGCCGCCTCCGTCGAGTAACCACCTACAAAAATACTTCCAGCAGACTGAATCTCGGGCAACAACGCCGGATCGTAAACGCAAAGATGCTCCGGAGCAATTTCGTTCGAAAGCTCAACACATTCCGCCACCGAATCGCAAACCGCAATTCCGCTGTTTCGCTCAATCGCAACCCGCGCAATTTCGGCTGTAGAAAGCAACGCCAACTGCCGGTCAACTTCCGCCGATACCGCCTCTG
>JAPUDU010000137.1:2749-16590 GCA_027492935.1 Fimbriimonadaceae bacterium | reverse complement strand
GAGCTGGTTGCAAACGCCGTCATCATCACATTTTTAATCCGCCGGAAGAAATCCCACGGATTGCGCTTCGCAATCACGCGAATGAGAAGCGAGTAAACCAAGAACATATGGATTGCTAAACCCACTAAAACGGTCAAGGCATACGCCCCGAGCGTTACAAAAATCGAAAATCCAAGAGCAGATGCCGTTTTGAAAATTAACGCAAAAACTCCATAGGGAGCGAGTGACATCGCCATCTCAATCACTTTTTGGCTGACTTCAAACAAACCTTCAAAGAACTGCCGAATCGGCGCAACTACTGCAGGATCAGATTTTGCCATTGCCAATCCAAACACCAACGCAAAAAACATAAACGGCAATATCCCGCCGCTCAATGCGCGGGTTGCTTCTAAAAGAGGGTTCTTCGGCACAATTCCAGCCACTGGCGGGTCAACTTCAGTGCCACCTTTTGGTGCAACATTCTTTGATTCAAGCTCACTTTTCCCGTCCGGGCTAGCCGCTCGCTCCGCAATAACTTGCTTCGCTTCTTCTTCTGTAAACCCTTCTTTCTGAAGTCCCTTCAATGCATATTCGCCGTAAAGAGCTTCGCGCTTTTCTGGCGTTATAACGTTCCCTGGCTTAACCACATTCACCAAAACCAGCGCAATAGCGACGGCAATCCCGCTAAACAAAACTGTCATCACAAGCGATCGAATACCGATCCGCCCAACCTTTGCCACATCCCCTATGTCACTAATCCCCAAAACCAATGCCGACATCAAAAGCGGCACAACAATCATAAAGATCATTGCCAAGAACGAGTCACCCACAAATGTCATCACCTTGTCATTCAAAGTTGTCAAAAACGTTTTGAATGCCGGATTACCCTCAGCAACGATGTTTGAGATCACTCCCAGAACCGCACCAAGCCCTAATCCGATCAAGATTTTGTTGTGTAGAGCCATGCCCTTGCCATTTTCTGACATAGCGCCCAGTATGACCGCAAACCCTTGTGTAAATAAATAACCCAATTCAAGTAAAGTTCACCCCATGTCAAGTCGATGCTGGGTGATTGGGAGTGCGGTTCTGGATACTGTTTACACAGTGGATCGCCTGCCAAAGCCTGGCGAAAACGTTCTTGCCAGCAAAGTCGAGCAGTTCTTGGGCGGAAAAGGCATCAACCAAGCCATCGCCTGCTCTCGTTCAAACGCCATTACTACTGTAATAGCTTGTCTTGGTGAAAATGACAATATCGGACATCGCTTCGTTCGCCTACTTGAAGAAGAAAAACTCGCCGCAAGAATCCATTTAACAGCCGAAGCCATGACTGGTCAAGCGTCCGTCACCATTTCCCCTGATGGAACCAACACAATCGCTATCTGCCCCGGTTCCAACATGCTCTTGCCTATTGATATCGTGGAGAGTGCACCGGTTGAAGACAATGATTTCATGCTCTGCCAATTCGAAGTCCCCGACGAAGTAATAATTGCCGCATCAAAGCGCGGCCGGTTTATCCTTAATCCCGCACCGTACAGACCCTTTCCCGAGCAAGTTCTTGAGAATTGCTTCGCCATAACTCCAAACGAAACCGAAGCCGCTGCCCTTACAGGAATCGTTCCGGGGAACGACAAAAGTTGCCAGATGGTTTGCAATAAGCTCATGGAAATGGGAGCAAAAAACGTCATTCTCACCCTCGGTGAAAATGGGGTTTTTTATCAAGGCCACAAAGCTTGCCAGAGATTTCCGGCCCCTAAAGTTCAAGCCGTTGATACAACTGGTGCAGGTGATGTGTTTAACGGGGCTCTCATCGCGCGGCTGAGCCTAGGCGATACATTTGAGCAAGCAATCCCATATGCGGTTGCTGCCGCAAGCATAAGCGTGACGATAGCGGGGGCCGTGCCTTCAATTCCTACCGCTCAGAAAATTAATAAATTTTTGTCGGCCCGGAACTAATTAATCCGATACCTCTATAGACTGAGATAACTGCCACCGCAATGCCCCTGCCGGGAGGATCAGTCAGGAACAAAAATGGAAAACAACGTTACTACATGGTTCGAAGTCTACAGCCCAGATATGGAATCAAGCAAAAAATTCTACGCCGACGTTTTCGGCTGGACTTCAGAAGATATGGACATGGGGGATTTCAAATACCCAATGTTCTCAAACGGTGGTGCCCCTCATAGCGGCATGATGAGTTTGAACACTCCAGAAATGGCCGACGTGCCTCCTAATTGGCTGATCTACTTCCATACTGCCGACATCGCCGACTCATGCGGAAAAGTCACCGCCGCCGGTGGAACAATTGTAAGTGGCCCGATGGATATCCCTGGTGTTGGACATATTGCCATCATCGCCGATAACCACGGTGCGCACTTCGCTCTTCACCAGCCTGCCGCAATGCCGGCTGAATAAACTCTCAGAGAGGGGGCTGCTTGCCCCCTCTTAAATCAACCCTTCCCGCATCAAGCTCACGCTTCGGTTTGAACCGATCACAATGTGGTCAAGTACATTTATATCAAGCATCGCACCCGTTTCAACAAGTTTGTGCGTCACAGCAATGTCTTCGGGTGAAGGCGTCGGATCACCGCTCGGATGGTTATGCGCGACAATCACAGAAGCCGCATTCTCCCGTACTGCTTCTCGAAAAACTTCCCTTGCTCCTACCACCGACATATTCAGAGTTCCAATGTGGATCACTTTAGTGCTAATAACACCACCCTTCGAATTAAGGTAAGCCGCACAGAAATGTTCTTGTTTCTCACCAGATAACCAAGCGAACAATTTAAACGAATCCTCCACCGAATCAATCTTATCGACAAGTTGCGTGCGGCTTTGTCCCGCCCGGCGACCAATTTCAATCGCCGCCAAAGCCCGCAAAGACTCAAAATATTCGTAACCCGATATTGCATTGAGTTCGTTCTGACTCAGATCAACAATCCGCTTTCCCGGATACCGACGCATCAAATCCGCCGCTGCATCTTCATGGTGCGGAACATCGGATTCCTCTCGGCTCAATACCACCGCTAATAAATCGTGGAGTGGAACCGATCCAATCCCCATTTGTTGAATTCTTGCGAGAACTCCGGAATCCCCTATTCCCACTCGTTTGTAACCTCCTCGGTCACAAACTTCCTCCCGTAAAAGTCTTCGGGCGGTTCGGCAAAAATCGAAATCATCTGATCCTTCATCGGATGCGTAAACTGCAAGCTGGCAGCATGAAGTTGCATCGGCCCTTCTCTCAGCTTTGCCGGAGCATAAAGGCTATCGCCAATCACAGGCCAACCAAAATGAGCAAGGTGAACACGAATCTGGTGTGTTCTGCCACTTTCAAGACGGCATCCCACCAGCATCCCTTCCGGCAACCGCTTTAACTCTTTTACATGAGTTCGCGCCGACTTACCCAGTTGAACGACTGCTCGCTTCAACGGATCGCGGGGATCTCGACCAAGGGGCGCATCAACCGTGAATCTTTTGTTCGGCAACTCACCATGAATCACCGCCACATAACGACGCTGCACCGCCCTTTTCTGAATCTGCTCACTCATTGCGGCGTGGCTCCGGTCGTTTTTCGCCACAATCAACAGCCCTGTCGTTTCTTTATCTAATCGGTGAACAATCCCTGGCCTAAAGCTCCCACCTAATTCACTTAACGTGTGTTCGCGCGCCAGCAAGCCGTGAACAAGTGTTGCCCCGGTCATTGAGTTGGCAGGATGCACCGCCAGTCCACGCGGTTTGTTCACTACGAGTAAATCAGCATCTTCGTACCGAATGTCCAGTTCCATTTCTACTGGCTCAAGCGGATGGCGTTCGGTTTCTAAGATTTCATCCGAGGTAATCAATGATCCATCTTTAATTTGGAACCCAGCTTTCGAAGCCACTTGACCATCTACCTTCACCGCCCCCGATTGAATATGCTGCGCCACTTTTGCCCGGCTAACATCCGGAAACTGCCGACACAAAAATTTATCTAGTCTTTCCTTACTCTCAGAAGTCCACTCCACCTCTTCATCTTACCGACTATCAGCAATAGCCAAAAAACTGAACCAATCCAACTACCACTCGTCGTTACACTTTATGAATTACCGCCGGTTACTTTTGGTCACAGGTTTAACCGCCGCGTTCGCCACGTCTTTCGGCCTTGATTTCGAAACAAACGGCGAAACCCTTGGGTCACTTTTCCCTCGTTTGAGCAAAGAAACGGGTCTCACCCTGCGGCTCAATGGCGACCTTTACAATGAAGTTGTTATTATCAAAGCCAAGGATGTTGAACCCAAAGTATTACTGCAAAAGATCGCGGATGCAACCGGTTTAGCTTGGACACAAGAAGCAGGTGGATATCGCCTCTCACGCAATTTTGAACTTGACCAACAAGCTCAAGTTGCCTTTCGTGAATACACTGTCAACTCCATAAAAGAGTGGCAAGTTAATCCCCCATCGATTTCAGGATCACCGGTTGACGAGGTCATGATGGCCATGCCACCGGACTATTTAGCCGGAATCACGATCGGCGGACGAGTCGTTTTTGCTGATCGCAATAACCGAAACCAAACCGCAATGCCAAATACAGTGCGGTCGTTGGCCACACAATTGGTAGCCGAACAAAATCAACTCATTATCGATAATCTGCAATTGAATTACGATAGGCGTCCGAGCGAGGCCTTAAAAAATATTCTGGATAATGCTAAGAAACCAATCGCAAAAGTAATTCTCGTTGTTCGCCGTAACAGCCTTGATTCATGGACTCTCAACGTCCAAGGTTTAGATCAAATAGGTGCAACTCGTGCATCTTTCACGGGTTCCTATGCGATGCCAACCGTCGCTCCCACCAATGCTAACGTATTAAGCGACTGGAAACTGCCTGAAGATAGTGCCGCCCACACAAATCTCAGAATCATCTCAGGCTCCTCAGATAATCCATCCGACAAATCCCTTCTGCTCAAGTACGCGCTCGACCCAGTAAACAACGAGCCACTAAGCCTCGCGATCGGCCCCGCTCTTTTGGCCTCAGCGCCGCAAAGCCAAAACTTTGTCGCTTGTGTTCCCGATGAATACGCCGACCGCATCGCAACGAGCCTGAGCTTTCAAGGCCCTGCTGGACTGAACGGCACGGGAGTAACTGTGACAAAGGATGAACAGGGCTGGGTCATCATTTCTCCAACTCTTAAAGTTTATAACTGGGATACCCGCCGCGACCGATCTGCTCTTAAGCTCATCATGAACAAGCTCTCCACCGCGGGAGTCCTGTCCATCAATGACCAAGCAGACTATGCGAAAACCGTAACGACATGGTTCAGCACTTCCTCATTTGAATTCAACCTCGCCCGGAAAGCAATGACCGGTACGGTTTCTCGTGAGCTTAGCCGCATGACCGGCCATCAAATCGAAGGTCTCGCGATTTACAACGCTCTTCGGCAAAAGATGTCGATGCAAAATGAAGTTAAGTCAATCAAAGAGTTGCAACGACAATTTGTCACGTTCACTGTGTTCAATTCTCCTGCGGAGCCTTCACCTGCACGACAAAACTTTCAACCAAATCAAACCGCATCGACTTTTTCCGTTAACACGATACAGGTTGCTGGATCTCCCCAACGTCAACAAACATTACAGTTTGGTGGCGGCAGTCAGGAAAGAACCGAAATTTACGCTGCGGGACTGCCAGTTGAAGGCCAGATCAACATCAATGTCCGCAATCAAGACTCATATGTTGTCCGAGCCTTGGATAACAGCGCTCAGTCAGTGATGTCCGAACGCGATGTCACAACAATGCGCGCTAGCCAAATGTCTTCCAACATTCGATCTGGTGCCGGAACCCTCGGCACTTCCAACAACAACTTTGGTGCGACTCGCTCGCAATCAATCACGTTCCAAATACAATTCGCCGACGGCACGTCATTCTCTCGGTCAATTTCAGGAACAGAGTCACCTAAATCGTTTGTGCAATACAACGAGCTACCCAAAAACGTACTCACCCGCATTGAAGAACAAGCCATCGCGATGGCTAACCGGGCGAACCAACAAGGCCAGGGTCAACGAGACCAAAGAAGGCGCGGCGGCGGCACTCCTCCCCCGTAGGCAAAACCATAACGCAAAACTGCCCGACTCCACTCGCATCGGTTTAGCTAAAATAAACCGATGCGAGATCGTTACGAGCCCAAAGAATTTGAGTCCCAATGGCAACAAAAATGGCGCGATAATGATCTTTTCGTAACCCGTGAAGAAGAACACCGCGAGAAGTTCTATGGTCTTGACTTCTTCCCTTATCCGAGCGGAGCTGGTCTGAGCGTTGGGCACTGCCGCAATTACATCCCCACTGACGTCATCTGCCGAGCCAAATACATGCAAGGCTACAACGTCTTGCACCCGATGGGATTCGACGCTTTTGGTTTGCCCGCCGAAAACGAAGCGATCAAGCGCAAATCCCACCCCGCACCGATGATCGACCAATATGCCGCCCGTTACGAGCAGCAAATGAATCTTATCGGCATTGGATACGACTGGTCACGGCAATTCAAATCCAGCGATCCAAGCTATTACAAATGGACGCAATGGATATTCAAGCTGCTTTACGATAAAGGACTTGCCTACCGATCAAACGCCGAAGTCAACTGGTGCCCCAAAGATAAAACCGCTCTCGCGAACGAAGAGGTGGTTGGTGGTCTCTGCGAAAGATGTGGAACTCCTGTCGAAAAACGTGCAATCCCCCAATGGTTCTTCAAAATCACTGACTATGCTCAGCGATTGATCGACGATCTCGATGATGTCGATTGGCCCGAAGGCATCAAAAACCAGCAACGCAACTGGATTGGCCGCTCGGAAGGCGTTGAGTTCCAGATGAAGGTCACTTTCGGTGATACTCCTGCCGAGCAAGACCCCGCCAATCTTGAGGTCATTGAAAAAGCCCATACCTTCCGCGTTTTCACGACTCGAATCGACACGATTTTCGGCATGACGTTCTGTGTCCTCGCCCCTGAGCATCCGCTTGTTCGAGAGATTAAAAAGCGATCATCAGAAGAAAAGCAGAACGAGATTGAAGCGTATCAAGTTAAGTCGAAATCACTGAGTGATATGGATCGTCAAGCGGATAATCGCGAAAAGACTGGCGTCAACACCGGAGCCATGGCGATTAACCCCGCAACCGGCAAACCTGTCCCGATTTTCATTGCCGACTACGTGATGATGGGTTACGGTACCGGTGCAATCATGGCAGTCCCCGCTCATGACCAGCGCGATTTCGATTTCGCAGTTAAGTTCGAGCTAGATGTCATTCCCGTCTTTAAACCCGACCAAAACTTCCTTACTCAAAACGAAACCACCGAAGCCGACTATCTCGCAAACCCAAAGCGGTACACCAAAGTCTTTGAAACCAAAGACGGCATCCTCGTCAACAGCGGCGAATACTCAAATATGTCCTATGCCGATGGGAGTCGTGCAATGGGCGAATGGATTGAAGCTCTGGGCATCGGCGAGCGCAAGGTTAATTACAAACTCCGCGACTGGCTCATCTCTAGGCAACGCTATTGGGGTTGTCCGATCCCGGTTGTTTACGATAAAGAAGGCAATGCCGAAACCGTTGTCGATGATTTGCTCCCCGTCGAGCTTCCCGTCGTCGATAGCTATGAACCCGCCGACGATGGCTCTAGCCCACTCAGTCGTATCTCAGAATTTGTAAACACTACCACCCGTGATGGTTCTCTCGGTCACCGTGAAACCGACACTCTTGGTGGATTCGCTTGTTCCTCGTGGTACTTCCTTCGCTTCTGCGATCCCCACAACGATGACGAAGCGTGGAACCTCGACCGTATCAAGTACTGGATGCCGGTTGACTGTTATGTGGGTGGGGCCGAACACGCCGTCATGCACCTGCTCTATGCGCGTTTCTGGACCAAGGTGCTTTACGATGCCGGTCTTGTTTCAGTTAAAGAGCCATTCCAACGCCTCATGAATCAGGGTCAAGTCCTCGGTTACACCCCCTACCGCCAACCCGAAGAAGGTGAAACTCTTGGCGTTGGTGAAGATGGCATCCTTGTCAGTTTTGAAGAAGCAAAATCCATCCCCGAAGATCAACTGATGTGGCGATGGGTTCGCATGTCAAAATCCAAGGGCAACGTCGTAACGCCCGAAGAAGCCGTTGAGCAGTACGGTGCCGACGCTCTCCGCATCTATGAACTGTTTGTTGCGCCGTTCGAACAAAACGTGCAGTGGTCAAACGAAGGCATGCAAGGAGCGTCCCGCTTCCTCAACCGCGTCTTCCGCTTAATCGCCGATCTCAAACCCCATTGGGATCCTGAATGGCGATTAATGATAAACATCACCGATCCGGACGGAAAATCAAAAGATATTCGCCGCGCCACTCACCAGCTTGTTGCCAAAGCAACCGGTGACATTGAAAAGTTCGCATTTAACACTTACATCGCGGCAATGATGACGACCTTGAACACAATGACCGACCTCACTCGGAATTTGAAGAACCCTACGGATTCAGAAAAGCTTGCTCTCAGCGAAGCTGTGGAGTTCTTCATCACGGTTCTTGCCCCATCGGCTCCCCACTCAGCCGATGAACTCTGGTCTGGCCTTGGCGAACACGGATTTACATACGGACTTGATTGGCCCAAAGCCGATACCGAGCTAGCCGCCGAAGATGAAGTAACAATCGCCGTCCAAGTCAATGGCAAACTGCGCGATACTTTGCTCATGCCCGCATCGGCAACGACCGAAGACCTTGAAGCTGCCGCTCGCGCAAGCGAAAAAGTTGCTAGCTTCACCGATGGATTCACTATAAGGAAGGTGATCGTTGTCCCTGGCAAACTGGTCAATATCGTTGCGAATTAGCATCGGACTCCTTGCTGTCTTTTTGGTCGGTTGCTCTGGAACCGAGCCCAATTTCTTGTACAACCAGGCTCAAGCCGACCAGGCTGTTAAAGAAGTCACGGAAATAACAAGTCAGCCAATCCAGAAATTCATCACTGGCGTGGATTTGACCGATGGCGAAAAATCAAAACTTGAGTCAGCCATCCCTCTGATCGACGAGATCATCAAATACGATCCCGTCTCGCTAAACTCTTATAACCTTAAAGGCAAAATCTATCTTGCTCTCGGAAAACAAACCGAAGCCAAGATGACTTTCATTGAAGGCATGGCCGTATCAGTTCAGCGCGAAGACGAAACATCCAAACTCATCAGGAGCGATACATGTGTCGAGCTCGCTAAAATTCACTTTGCCGAAAAAGATTACAAGAGTGCAGAGCAAGCCGCCAATACCGCAATCACACTCTTAGATAACGATCCTATGCCTCATGTGATCCTCGGGCGTATTTTTCAGATTAACAAGAACATGCCCTCAGCCAAAAATGAAGCTCTGCGTGCCTTACTTATCAATGCCGATAGCGAACCCGCTCGTGTCCTTTTCCGCGACCTTAACCCTTCGCTAAAGGTTTCGCCTTGATCTTGCCCCAAAGCCGTGGATACTCTTTCGGCGTCGACTTAGTTTTTTCGTAAATCGGAAAAAGTCGGACTCCTGCATCACCCGGCAAATCCACTTCGATGATGTCAGTCATCTTCAAACCAAGCATTCCGATGTTTGCTCGCTCAACTGCTTCGCGCTCTGACTGCGTTCGGAACGGCACAAATAGCCCCCCGACTCGTACCCATGCAGCAGAAATTTCCGCTTGAACTCCAAGTGGCGCCAAAGCTCGACCCGTCACAAAATCAAAATGCTCGGGTTCAATCACGTCCTCCGCTCTGTGGATCATCTGCAAAAGGTTCGGTAACAAATGAGCCCCCAAGAATTTCTGCATCTTGACCGTGGCATCCATGGCAACAACGGTTAAATCCGGTCGTGCCCAAGCAATCACCCAGGCCGGAAACCCGGGGCCACACCCAATATCCAAAACCCGAACCCCCTGAGGGATCAACGGCACGATCAACAAAGAATCAACGATATGCCGAATCGGAGCATCTTCCGGCGTCACTCGAGTCAAATTGGTATGCGAATTAACCTCATACAACCCGTTTAAAAACGTAACGAGAAGCTCCTTCCTTTCATCACTCAGGGTGATTCCTTGCTTTCCACACTCATTCCAAACGACTTCAAGGTTCATAGTGCCCGACCTCAAGGCTACCTCTGAACCAAAATAATCCTATGGTCAAAGAAAACCTCCCGAAAATCGGACTCGGGCTCTGTATTGTTGGCCTGCTCATTTCTTTCTTGAGTATTGTTCCCGCTGTCGTTCCCGAAGGTGGTTTTCCTTGGCCCGTTTTTGTCGGATCAATGATCTACTTCCCCGGAGCATTTATGGCCTTCATTCTCACCAAAGGCAAAGACCGAAACCGCACCTTCAACCAGCTTCGCTTTATTCGCCTTGGTTTCCTCGTCGTTATGGTTTTAGTTATGAACGCAATCATGAAGTAGTAATCCATGCCGCTCTGCAACCGAGTCGACCCTTTTATGCAAATCAAAGCTACGCCTCAGCGTGGAGCTTGGATGGGAAATCGAGGCCGCCTTCACGACAAAAATGGCAAAGTCAAATGGTTTCAGCAATCAAAGCACTGGCTCATCTGCGAACTCGAATACAAAAACATCAAACGCAAACTTCTCCAACCCAACAGTTACACCGAATTGTTCTTTTTGGATGAAGCCACTGCCCTTGCCGCTGGGCATCGACCTTGTAATACCTGCCGTCGCGAGTCTGCTCAGCAATTCCTCAAACTATCAGGATTCAAAACGTTAAGCCTTCTCGACGATCAACTCCATTCCGAGAGAATGGTATCTGGCCCCATAGTTACCGACTGGACAGCACTCCCACTGGGAGCCATGATCGGCTGGTTATCATACGCCTACTTAGTCCATAACAATCAACTCTTCAGTTGGAGCTTTGATGGCTATGAACCCGTTGATTCCATCGAATCCGATTTAGAAAGCAAAGGGATAATCAAACATCTACAAACTATTGATCCGTCCATCACGTTCAATTCCGAACCTCTCCGCCTTTGCAATCCGCCAACAACGATCAAAGTGCTCGAAAACGGCTACGTTCCACAAATAGCCCTAAAAAAATGAGGGGGCCAATCTTGCGATCAACCCCTTCGGCAGTCAGACGAGATGAAAAACGTTTACCTATGCGGCTCGTCTAGCCTTTCTTAAAAGCCCATCGACAAAATAATCGTAACGGGCTCGATCCAATCGAGCAATATCCAGAATCTGAACCCCTACATCAGAAGATTCATTTTCGACGCTCTGCACAACTCGCGCAACACGCCCTCGAAATGAAATCTCTCCCATCTGAGTGTCCATCCAAAAGTGCATTGATTGACCAACTGAAAATTGTCCGAGCGACCGAATCCGTAATCCGGATTCTGAGACGTCGCAAATCGAGCCAACAACTCGTTCATCTCCATCACACATCGTGACCGTTGTTCCAGGAGCAACCGCACGTGGCGCCCGTTCAACACCCGGAATCAAATCTTGTACTACCATCCAAAGTTCACAATTTACGCCTTCGACTGCCGTGACCTGGGCGATCACCGTTGTGTAGCTTCCATCCTGCGCAATGCCACACTTCACCTGATCGCCTACTGTCAAATCACAGCCATCGTGAAAGCTAATCCTAATGTAAGGACTACTAACATCCGATATAGTGCCAACGAATGACGAATTATCGCTTGACCTAACCACCGTCAAGTTTTCATTCGCACGCACCGGCAACATCTGTTGTATCTGTTCGATATAACAATAGTTGGAGATACAAATACTTTTCCCAATCCTGAATCTTGCGACTTATTGCTCAATAATGCAAGGATTAACCGTACTTCTGCGGTGAAGTCCCAGCAAACACCTTTATAAATCGGTCATGATTAGCGTTCACGCCCACCCCGGCTCCGGTCGGAGTGAAACCTACAGGAAAAGGCTTAAAGAAGCATGGCGACATACCGAGGAAGAAAAAAAGACATCTGCCGCAAAGTCGGCTTTGTAATAAAAAAATACCTCTCCCCAAATGGGGTATTTAACCTCGGGGGCCCGGATAAAGGCCCGACCACAACACGACCCTACCCGCCCGGTCAACACGGGCCTAACCTCCGCGACGGACGAATGTCTGAATACGGCGAACAGTTGCTTGCAAAGCAAGTAATCCGCCGCTATTACGGAATGCTCGAAAAGCAATTCCGCAATACATTCGAAAAAGCGCGGAAAATGCACGGCAACAACGGCCTCAACTTCTTGAGACTGCTTGAATTGCGACTCCAAACCCAAGTTTATCGACTCGGTTATGCTCGCACAATTTTCCAAGCTCGCCAAATCGTTAACCACGGTCACGTTACCGTGAACGGCAAACTCGTTGATATTCCCAGCTACACCTGCCGAGTCGGCGATGTAATTGCTATCCGCGATAATGCAGCAAGCAAAGAAATTGCAAAGCGAAATCATTACGAAGGTTCACCGGTTCCTGTCTACATCGAACCCGATGTAGCTGGCATGTCCGGCAAAATCATCGCGTTGCCAGAACGAGAAGACTTCCCTGAATTCTTCCAAGAGCAACAAGTCGTCGAGTTCTACGCTCGCTAAGTTTGGTCAAAACCAAATAAATACAAGGTCGCCTGTGCATATTTGTGCAGGCGATCTTGTATTATAAGTCTATGCTAGGCCACATCGCTCTCGCAACCCTGCTCTTCTTCTCCGGAGCGGGCGACCCTAACGTCGCACTTAAGGAAATCAACGATTACCGAACAGCTCAACTGACAGAAGCACGAGCTGCTGGCAAAACAGTTAATGCCGCAGAACTCAATAAGGCAGTTAAAGACAAAGCGACGGCGGCAATTGAAGGGGTTGAACCTAAATCGATCAAAGCTGCTGAAGGCTATGCCTGGATGCAATTGTTCATGATGGCCGAGCGATACGAAGACCTCAAACCGCTTTGCGATGAATTCATGAAATCCATGCCATCAGAAGCGGATATGTTTAACGCTGACAGCCTTTGCATGCGCGGATTCTACAGCTTAGGTAAATACGAAGACGGTGCAATGACCGCGAGCATGATGAAGCCCCAAACCGTGGCTCAACTCAGCATGATCGTTTCTTACAGCAACGTCTTCGCACCTGAGATTGCCAAGAAGCAAGATGCAGAAACCGCTGCTCGATTCCTAGACGGCATCATCGCTAAGGTTCCTACTACTCTCACCGAAGCAGATCAAAAAGCTCTTCCCGGAGTGCTAGCCAGCTTTTACAGCGGTAAAGCTGATATGTTCGAAGAAGCCGGCAAGAAAGAAGATGCGATGAAAACCCTTGATGCTGGATTGGCTGATGCTCGCATCCCCGATGCCAACAAGCGTTCACTCAAAATGACCAAAACTCGCATGGGTTTGATCGGCGCACCTGCTCCGGCAATCACCAGCGAACGCGGCTACGGCGAATATCCTGGTCTTGAAGGTCTCAAAGGCAAAGTTGTTGTCATCGACTTCTATGCTCACTGGTGCCCACCTTGCAAAGCTGCATTCCCCGACATGCGAAAAATGTACGACGAACTCAAACCCAAGGGTCTTGAAATCGTCGGTGTAACCCGCTATTACGGCTATTACAACGCAGAAAAGAATCTCGGTAAAGACGATGAATTCGCTCGAATGGCTGACTTCAACAAAGAGTTCAATATCAACTGGCCAATCGTCTACGATGCAAACGATTCATTCACCAGCTACGGCGTGAGCGGAATCCCGACTTCAATCCTCATCGACCGACAAGGCGTTATCCGAACGGTTCATGTCGGTTACAGCCCCGAATCCTACGCAAAGTTCCGACACGAAGTCGAAGAACTTTTGAAAGATTCAAAGTAATTTTTAGTCCACATCGACTTACCGCCTGCGATCATCCGATC
>JAPUDU010000137.1:0-2739 GCA_027492935.1 Fimbriimonadaceae bacterium | reverse complement strand
GCGGTAAGTCTGTTATTCAGTCTAGTATTATTAAGCCAATGCTTCTTCCGCTTTTTGCCGCCCTCCTAACTGTTGGTCAGCCTGCTGCTGATCCAAACGAAGCTTTACTCCAAATCCAACAATTTCGAGTTGCGGAAATCAGAAAGGATCCCAAAAACACAACCGAGCAGTTTCGCAATAAGATCGCTCTGGAATCAAAAAAGCTCGCCGAAGCCGCATTGGCCAACTTCACCCTAGACTCCGCCAAACCGGAAGATTGCCTCCCTTGGATGAATCTGCTTTCAATCGCCGAGCGCTACACCCAAATCCCGCCCACATTCGATAAGCTCCTGACCACCGAGCCATCGCAGTCAACCAAATCAGCCGGAATCAGTATCCTGATTAGTTCGTTCTACCAATCAAAGAACTACGGGCTCGGCATCGCCAAAATTGACAACCTTGAATCCATCAGCCCAATCGACTCACCTTCTATTATTAAAGCCGCTGGTGATTTTGTTTTACTTCAAGCAAATCAAACAAGCGAAGATTCAATCGCCTTCCTGACCCGCCTTATACAAAAAGTCTCGAGCCCGAACACCCTCGAAGAAACTCGAAGCCACGCCATCGCTCTCGCAAACTACTATTCGGCTACCGCAGAAATTGAATTTCGATCTGGAAACCAAACCGGATTCAGCGGTCGAATCGCGGAAGGCATCGCCGACCCACGCCTCAATCAAGACGAGCAAAATCTTATTACCCGCACAAAAAACCGCCTCACCCTTGTCGGTAGCCCGGCGCCAGAAATAGAAAGTGCAAAAGCGATCGGCACCTATTCAAACCTTGCGGCGTTTAAAGGAAAAGTCATCGTCATCAGTTTTTTTGCAAATTGGTCGCTTTATTCTCATTACTCATTCCCTACTCTCCGCAAACTCAACGACGATCTCAAAAGCCAGGGGTTAGAGGTCATCAGCGTCACGAAATTCTATGGATACATGGAAAACGAGTACTCGCTCGACGAAAATGACGAGTTCAACCGGATGAAATCGTTTACGAACGATCAAAAAATCAACTGGCCCGTCGTCTTTGCTCCCGCTGAAACCCAGGCCACGTATGGGTTAAACGCTCTGCCTTTCACCGTCCTGATCGACCGCAAAGGAATAGTCCGAAAAATTCAAACCGGATACGACGCGGAATCACTCGCCAACTTCCGCAAAGAAGTCGAAACCGCGCTCAAAGAGACTGCTTAATTGCTTTCAACATCCGATGGTTCGTAGGGCGATCTTTCACAGCAATCCTAACCCAATCATCATTAAAGCGAGCTGAGAGTGAATCACAATTGCGAATAAAAATATCCTGCTCCGCCAACCGTTTCACAATCTTCGCCACCCCGCACTCGGGCAACTGAGCCATCAAATAGTTGGTCACCGAAGGCACTACCTTCCAACCACAACCCACCAATCCAGTAGCTAACTCTGATCGAAATTCTCGCGTTTCCGCTGACTTCGTTCTGTAATAATCCGAATCCAAAAGTGCTTCAATTGCCGCAAGTTGCCCTATTAAGCCAACCGACCAAGGGGGAGAAAATCGCTCCCATATGGATATCGACCGTACATCAGCAACCAAATAGCCAACCCGCAAACCACTCAATCCATAGAATTTCGACATTGACTTGCTCACGATAATGTTTGGCATGCTTGCGACTAACCGCTCCGCACTCATAACCTGATTCATTTCGTTCGAGTAAAAGTCGATATAAGTCTCATCAATCCAAAAAGTCGTGTTCGGGTTTTCACTAGCAATAACATTTACTGCTCCTTGGCTAATCGCTTGTCCCGTCGGGCTATTAGGGTTCACAAGAATAACTAACCGCGCGCCTCGAACCGCCTCCACCAACCGATCAACATCGACTTGAAAGTCTACCAACGGCAATTCAAACCGCTCTAGCTTGGCTCCAATAACATTCTCAATAATATGTGCATACTCGCCATAACTAGGATCCAGCACAACCATCCTATCGCTCGCACTCACCAACTGCGGCAAGACTGAAAACATAAGGCTCGATGTTCCCGAACCAAGCAGGATGTTCTCGGTGCTCAATCCTCGTTCCTGAGCAATGACCTCTCTCAGCCCTTCTCCGTGCGTTGGCGGGCTCGTCTTAATCAGAAACGGTAAATGCTCTTGAATAGCGGCTACAACGCGCGGAGAGGGGTCGTACCACGCATCAAGCACATCCGCTGAAACAACAGTACTGGCCCGATCAAGCGTACGTAAACTCTCACCAATTGCTCCAAAGAAAGCCCCGCCATGCACCGCTTTCGTTGGTTTATCCATTTACCGCCTCGTTGCTTCTTTCAAACGCCGCAAATCAGCCAGGAGTTCAGAGCGACTTGATGAGTCTTCCCAATCGCGTACCAACCGATCAACTAACCAGGAGCCCACAATCGCCCCATCTGCAAAAGAGCTCACACGCCGCACATCATCCGGTGATGAAACTCCAAACCCAACACAAACTGGGCAATGAGCTGATTCTTTTAGGCTTTCCACCAATCCTTCACTTGAATCCCCCATCGTAGTCCCCACACCTGTAACACCCAATCTCGACACCGCATAAACAAACCCTGTGCTGACACTGCATACGGCTTTCCGACGGTCAGAATTTGAAGTCGGCGCCGCCAAGAAGACTGTATCCAGTTCCGCGCTCTTTGAAGCGGAAATCCAATCCTCAGCTTCTTCAGGAATCAAATCACACATAATCGTTCC
>JAPUDU010000136.1 GCA_027492935.1 Fimbriimonadaceae bacterium | reverse complement strand
CGCATTTGAGGTGGCGTTTTTGCGGTGCGGACTCGATAAGCGCGGATGAGGGTTTGATAAGTGGCGAATTGGTTTTTGGTTTCAGTAGGGGGAAGGGCGTAACGGCTAAATTTTGGATTTTTGCCATCGATAGGAGCGAGGATTGTGTCGTTTAGTTGGGCTTCGACGGTTAAGAGTTGAGAGAATTCTGGGCTGAGGGTGTCAATAAGGAATGTACGGTTAATGATCTTAGTCTGACTAAGTGTTTTTTGAGCGACACCATGTTGGAAACAACCGCTTTCACCGCATGAGGCACAGGATTGAGGGGCGTTGCTGAGGATATTCAGGGTGACTCTTTCTGCGCGTTTTTGTGGTGCGATTTGGTCTGTGATGAACTGGATTTTCAGTTCAGAATCGGTGATTTGAGCGGAGATTGTGATTTTGGATTTGGCCCGAAATCGGAGGTCGATGTGGTTATATGCGACGGTGGCATCGCGATCTCGGCTGGTGGCAGAGCCGGGTATTTCTTGAGTGTGGCGGTGTCGCTCAATGATTTCGCAATCGGTGCGGAGGGCGAGATCATAAAGGGCGTTAGAGAGTTGGCAGATTCCGCCGCCGGGGCTGGGGACGATACAACCCTCACGGAGTTCGCGGCCGGGAACATACCCGAGCCGGGAGAATGGGGGGCCGGTTTGACGCCAAAAACTGATGGTTTGTCCGGGTTCAATTGTGACTCCGTGCCATCGACGGAGAGCGACGCGGAGGTTTTCGATTTTGCCGAGGGTTAGAAGCTCTTCGCTTGGATCGTTGAGCGTCCAGAGCTTAGTTTTTGATTCGATTTTGGGGGATGGATCGGGTTGAAAATGGGGGTTTGGGTGGTGGAAAGGGATGGGGTTGATGATGTTTTTGTAGAATCGCCGGATCTGATTGGCGCGGACACGAAACTTAAAGCCGAGGGTTCCCGACTGGGTGTGGGTGTTTATGAGTTTAGTCCGGCGTTCAGACATCTAAGCCCTGTTCATCATACGATAGACGCGTGAGTTTGGCGAAGAGATATTAAAAAAATCCCCGGACTTTTGAGTCCAGGGATTTTGGAATTGCTTGGTAACCGAAGTTACCAGCGATCGCCGCCGTCGCGACCACCACGGCCACCGCGGTCACGGTCTCGACCGCCGCCGCCACCGTAGCCACCGCCGCCACCGGAGCGACCACCGCCGCCGCCGTAGCCACCGCCACCACCGGAGCGACCACCGCCACCGCCGTAGCCTCCACCGCCGCCACCGGTTCGGGGGCGATCTTCGCGTGGGCGAGCTTCGTTGACTCGGAGGTTGCGGCCTTTGAATTCGACTTCGTTGGTCGCATCAATTGCGGCTTGCATTTTGTCTTCATCTACGTCGACGAAGCCAAAGCCTCGGTCGGGGATGATTCGGGCGTTGGTTCCGCCGTATTCTGCGTAATGTTCAGCGAGCTGAGTATCGGTTGTCGTGAACGGCAAGTTGCCGACGAACAGTGTTTTAGTAGCCATTTTTATTGGTTCTCTGGTTTGTTTATTCTGGGTCAGGGGAGTCGGGTTCTTACTAGCTTTGCGTACAAACCAGGATCCGGGACATCGAACACTCACTATTATGGCGGAGTTTGTTGATTTTGGATAGGGAGGGACGTTTTTTTGACTTAATTAGCCTCAGCTTCTGAATTTGTTTTAACAATAGTTTGGGGGAAATTTTGGTGTTTGATTTCTTTGTGGCGCCTTTGGGAGATTCTTAGCAGGGAATTTGATTTAATTTTAAGGCAGGTCCTACGATTGTTTTGTTATTTTCATATGGATTCAAATTAGGTTCTTGAAACTTGTGTTGAATTTAGCAATTATTTGGGCCCTGGTTGACAAAAGCTAATTGCTGGCTGGTACAGTCAAATCGCTTTGACAAGCATACGACATAAATAGTGTCTTCGTCGATCCCTCCGGATTTGACGGAGGCATTACAGAAAAGATCGACGTTTTGGAGCGGGACATTTTCCTTTAGCTCCCCTGAATACATCGAAACAATGTGCGGGCCGGATTGCCTTGGGTTATCGTTTAAACCGAGAACCTCCCATTGCAAATTTACTTGCCCGCAATTGAGAACCGCGCAACCGAAAGATTCATCCTGCGAGCCGGATGGGTATTGGGCTTTTGATAGAGTTCAAACCTGTGTTTGGTCATAGAGGCATAGGGTTGGTTACAAGCCTCCCCTTGTTTGCAGGGCTATTTATCGGTGGTTCACCGACTCAAAAATTTGTGAGTGCGGGCCGAAGTTATTGGCTTATCGACTGTTACTCGGAAGGTCGCTGGTTCGAATCCAGCCTTTTGTACTTGGTGCAAAAGTAGCTCAGTGGGTAGAGCATCTGGCCATGACGTCACTTGTCTGCGCTCCTGACTCATTAACCCCATACGACAACAATTGAAGATTTGACCTCCGGGCCGAATGGTTGAGTTATCTCTGCATCACTGGGTTGCCTAGCGGGTGTCTTCGGCGGAAAGGCCGGCCAGTTTGAAAAAGCTGAGGCGAGTGGATCGCGGATGTGCAACCCCTCATCCATGAGTTTGTCTGGAGGTCGTATGTGACACGCCTTTCTTGCGGGCCGATGCTTTTGGCTTATCGGTAAGAGACCCTCTGAGGGTTTGCCTAGTTCGAATCTAGGGAGTCGCGCTATTTGTTCGCGACTTACGCCAGGGCACACCTTGCCTGCGAGACTGAAATCAGACCGGAAAAAAATACAAGGAGAAAAGAAAGAATGAAATACACACAATTATTCCAACCGAATAAGACTCGACAAACTCAACCGATCGCGGGTTCTGGGCAGACCATGAACCACGCGGGCGGCTTTAGTTGGTCGGTGGATCGGTGGGAGTTGGTTGATCGTTACTTGATCCTTGGGAGCGAGACAGGTACTTACTACGTTGGGGCGAAAGCTTTGACGGAAATGAATGCCAAGAACGTGATCGAGGCCATCAAGGAAGACGGAGAGCGCTTAGTATCGCGGATCGTCGAGGTCAGCACGAAAAATCTGGCACCAAAGAATGATGCGGCAATTTTTGCGCTTGCGCTCGTTACTACTTATGGTGACGAGGTGGCTCGGAAGGCTGCTTATGGCGCAGTGCCACTCGTTTGCCGAACAGGTACTCACTTGTTTGCTTTTGCCGAAGCTTGCGACTCACTCCGTGGATGGGGTCGAGGGTTACGGAAGGCAGTTGGGAATTGGTACAACTCAAAATCGGTAGATGAACTCGCTTATGGTTTGATCAAGTATCAGGCTCGAGGTGGATGGAGTCACCGTGACTTGTTGAGGCTTTCTCACCCGGTTGCGGTTACAGCCGATCACAACGCTTTGTTTAAGTGGGCGACCAGCAAGGAACTGACGGCGGATATTCCGTTGATTGGTGCTGTGCTGGCGCTTAAGGAAACGGATGATCTGCAGACAGCTTGTGCGTTGATTCGAGAATTTCGGATTCCGCGTGAAGCTGTGCCGACAGAGATGTTGGCTGAGCCGTTGATTTGGGAAGCATTGTTGGATGATATGCCGTTGACCGCAATGTTGCGGAACTTAGGAAATCTTTCTAAGCTTGGCGTTTTGCGGAAAGGGGTGTTCGTTGGACACTCGCAAGCAGTTGAAAAGGTTGTTTCAGCTTTGGAAAGCCCGATCCGACTGCGCAAATCGCGGATTCATCCGATCTCGATTTTGTCGGCATTGAACACTTATGCAAGTGGGCACGGGTTCCGGGGGACTGGAACTTGGAAGCCGGTGCAGAGAGTGATTGATGCGCTTGACCGGGCGTTTTACGATTCTTTCGCGAATGTAGAACCGACAGGAAAGCGATTGGTGCTTGGACTCGACGTTTCGGGCTCGATGTCGGGAACATCTGTTTCCGGAATTGCTGGCCTTGATTGTCGGAGCGCTTGTGGTGCGATGGCACTTGTGACCTCGGCGAAAGAAGATGTGGTGACGCATCTCGCTTTTGATACTAAGGTTTATGAGCTGACGCTGAAGCGGTCGATGCGGTTAGACAACGTTGTTAGTCTTCTTTCGAAGACTGGCGGTGGAGGTACAGACTGCGCGGCTCCGATTCAGTACGCGATCAAGAAGAAGATGGATGTAGACGCTTTTGTAATCTACACCGACTCGGAAACTTGGCAAGGAAGTCAGCATCCGGCTCAGGCGATGACCGAGTACCGGAAAAAGATGAATCCGAAGGCGAAGTTGGTCGTTGTTGCGATGGCTTCAACGAGGACGACGATTGCCGATCCGGGCGATGCTTTGACACTCAACGTTGTTGGGTTTGACGCTTCGGTTCCGGCGTTGATCGGGCAGTTCTTGGCTAAGTAGGCGTAATCCCAGAGTCACTTTTGTGTGGCTCTGGGATTCGTCCTCTCTTCTACACAAATCTAGGGGAATGGGGACTTAAGATTTGGAAGCGATGCGGCGATAGGCTTCGCGGAAGCTGATTTTTTCGGTTTGTACGAGTTGGAAAGCGGCTTCGGCGGCGTTGATGCCAGGGTCGGTGATTTCTTTAGCACGCTGTTCGTTGAATGTGATTCGGGTTAAAGCGTAGGCGGTGATTTGCAGGGTTTGGTGGGCGCGATCGATGAGGCGGAAGAGCGGTTCCTTGATGAGTTGGAGGTCGCGGTGATAACCGGAGGTCATCTTGGCGGTGATGGCCATGATGGATTGAAGATCGGCAGGGGCTTGCGCGCTTTGGGCGCGGATGAGTTCGAATACATCCGGATTTCGCTTTTGGGGCATGATGCTTGATCCGGTGGTGACGTCATCAGCGAGCGTGACAAGTGCGAATTCCTGGGAGTTGTAGAGGCAGAGATCGGCGGCGAGGCGACCGAGGTCTTGCATGATGAGGCAGAGGCTGAACGCCAGGGCGGATTCGGCTTTTCCTCGGCTGAGTTGGGGGGCGGTGACGGGTTCGTGGGTTTGAGCGAATTTGAGTTTTTCGGTTGTGGATTCGCGATCGAGAATTAGACCAGGCGTTCCGTATCCTGCGGCTGAACCGAGAGGATTGAGCGAGGATAATTGTGCGGCTGAACTGAGAGTGAGAGAGCTTTGGAAGAGTTCAGTTTCGAAAGCTTCAGCCCAAAGAGAGACGCTTGAGGGCATAGCTTGTTGAAGATGTGTGTAGCCGGGGATGGCGATGTGACCTTGCGACTTGCGGAGGTCGGCGATTTTATCTTGAGTGGTTGTGACGAGGCTACGGGTTGTTTCTATTGCGTCGCGATAATAGAGGCGGAGAGCGGTGAGAACTTGATCGTTTCGGGAGCGACCAAGGTGGATTTTGCCACCAAGGTCACCGAGTTTTTGGGTGAGGCGATTTTCGATGGCGGTGTGACAGTCTTCTTCTTCCAGGGAGATTTGAATATCTTCATCGCGAAGTTCGTTGAGGGCTTGAGTGAGTTGTTCGACTTCTTGGGAAGTTAGGTGGCCTTGTTCGCCGAGCATATGGGCATGGGCGATGCTTGCTGTGAGGTCGTAAGGGATGAGGCGTTGGTCGAGGATATAGTCTTGGCCGACAGTGAATTCTAGGATCTGTTGGTTGATGGGAGTGCCTTTATCCCAGAGGCGGGTGGTTTTCATGAGAGGAATTCCTTGATGATTTGGTCGTAAGCTTGGGCTCCGGCGATGACTTCGGAGGCGAGGATGAATTCGTTGGCGGTGTGGGAGCGGGCAGAAATGCCGGGTCCGAATTTGACGGTGTTGAATCCGGTGAAATGGACTTGATCTGACATTGTTTTACTGGCGAAGGGGTGAGAGTTGGGCAGTAGGGCTTGGATTGTTTTTACTATTCTTGCTTCAGGATCGCAGGCAAATGGGGCGAGGCGTTTTGAACGGACTTCGATAGTGGATTTGAGAGTTCCTTCGAGCATTGCAATGATTTCGTCGTGAGTATCGACGGGGACGGTTCGAATATCTAACGATGCGCGGGCTTCGGCAGGAATCTGATTTCGGGCTTCAGCGCCTTGGAGGGTAGTTGGCTGGATGGTCGGTTCGCCAAGAAGGGGGTGGGGGGTGAGCTTGATTTCTTGGATTTTAGCGAGGTCGCGGGCGAGAGTGAAAATTGGGTTTGTTTTTCCGGTGGGGTCAGCGTTGGCGGCGTGGCTCGCCGTTCCTTTGGCTACGAGCTCCAGCAGGAGGAGTCCTCGTTGGACGGTGCCGACTTGGAGTTCGGTGGGTTCACCGACGATAACGGCTTCGGGATGCCAATTGTGTTCATCGCGGAGGATTGGCCATGCGTATTCGGTGCCCTTTCCACCAGTTTCTTCTTCCGGGCTTAGGAGGAGGGCGAGACCGGGAGTATTTATATTGTTGATGAATGTGATGAGCATGGCGGCGACACATCCTTTGGTGTCGTTGCTACCGAGGCCGAAAATTTTGTCGCCTTCTTGATCGGGGTTCCAGGGGTCGCGCGTCCAACCATCGTTAGGAGGGACGGTATCGAGGTGGGAGTTAAGGAGTAGATTCGGTTGGTCGCTGGTTTGGGCGATGATGTTGTTGCCGATCCGGGTTGGGGTTATGCCGTTTTGGGTGAGGTAAGCGAAAACGAAGTCGGCGATTTCGGTTTCGTTATGACTGACGGAGTTGATTCTGATTAAGTCCGCATGGAGCTTAAGGAGTTGTTCGTTGTTAGTCATTCAGGATAAGGGTCCCGCAGCCTTCGTTCGTAAAAACCTCGGTGAGGAGGCTATCGGGGAATTGATAGCTGATGACGTGGACGCGTTCGACTCCAGATTCAAGGGCTGTTCGAATTGCTTTTGACTTAGGCAACATTCCGGTGGAGATAGTGCCGTCAGTTTGGAGAGATTCGAGATCAGTGAGCGTAAGTTGGGAAATGAGTGAGTTTGCGTCGCTCGGGTCGCTGAGGATTCCGCGGGGGGAGGTGATCAGAATGAGCTTCGTTGCGCCGAGATGGGTTGCAATCTGAGCGGCGACATCGTCAGCATTGATGTTGAGGATTTGTCCATCGTTATCGGCGGAAATGGGGCTGACAATGGGGATGGTGTCGGCTTGGAGAAGATTTTCGATTGGAGTTTTATTGACACCTTGAATGTCGCCGACTTGACCGAAATCAGTCGTGCCTTCGCTTGTTTTTACCGGTGGGCGTTTGGAGGCTTGGATGATTCCGCTATCGATTCCGGAGAGGCCGACCGCGGTAAGGTTTTGTTTTCGGCAGGCGGCAAGGATTGTGGCCTGAGCGGCGCCGTTGATTGCCATGATGGTTGTTTCTAAGGTTTCGGGGGTGGTGATGCGGCGACCATCGACAAATTTAGGTTCGTATCCGAGTTTTTTGGCAAGGTCAGTAGCTTGAGCACCGCCGCCGTGAACAAGGATGATTTTAATACCGAGTTGATGGAGGACAGCAATTTGTTCAACCAGGCTGGCGAGATGGGCTGTGTGTTCAAGAGCTTCGCCACCGCATTTGATAACGAATAGCTTGCCTCGGTAGTGTTCGAGGTAGGGGAGGGCGTGGCGGAGAGCTTGTACGGGGGAGTTTTCCATGTTATTTAATCAGGGATTGGAGGATGGCTTTTTGAGCGTGAAGTCGGTTTTCGGCTTGTTGAATAACAACTGATCTTGGGCCATCGAGGATTTCGTCGGCGACTTTGACGTTGCGTCGAACCGGGAGGCAGTGCATAAATTTGGCATCGTGGTCGGCGGTTTTGAACCAATCCTCTCGGACACACCATTCGCGGAGGTCTTTGCGTGATTCTGCTTCGGCATCGGGATTACCGTAATTTTGGGGAGAAACCCATGATTTGCAGTAGAGGACTTGAGCGTTTTCGAGGGCTTCGGTGGGGTTGTGGGAGTAGCGAAGGGAGTTTGCACCGAGTTTTTGGGCTTCTTGATAAAGTTCTTCTGGAAGCTTATGGGTTTCGGGGCAGTGTATGGTGATATTCATTCCGCGCAGGGCAGCCATGCTGAGAGCAGCACGGGGAACAGCGTAGGGGAGAGGTTTTGGGTGCCATGCCCAACTGAGAACGAAATTGCCATTGGTTGGAACGTTGAGTTCATCGAGGGTGAGCCAGTCGGCGAGGGCTTGGCATGGGTGATCGCTAGCCGATTCCATATTTATGAGGGGTTTTGGGCTGAGGTCGGCGAATTTGTGCATGAGACCGTCGGCGAGGTCTTCGGCAAGGTTGGTTTGATTGGCGAAAGAGCGGATGCCGAGAATATCGCAGTAACTGGCAAGGACGGGAATAGCTTCGCGGATGTGTTCGACTTCGGTGCCGTCCATGATGACTCCGTCGCGAGTTTCTAGAGTCCAAGTACCAGTTCCGGGTTGGATAACGACACTTGTTCCGCCCATTTGCCCGATTCCGGCCTGGAAGCTGGCGAGGGTGCGGAGGCTGGGGTTCATAAACAAAAGGCCAATTACTTTGCCTTTGAGGACATCGTTGATTGGGTTGGCTTTGAGTTCCTTTGCGACGTCAACAAGCTCTTGGATTGCGCTGGGTTTAAGTGTTCGGAGGGTGAGGAAATCGTTCATGCTTGATGCTCCTTGAGGGTTTCGACGAGGGCTTGGATGAATAAGTCGATCTCGGCTTTAGTGAGAATGAGAGGCGGAAGGAGGCGGATAACATTTGGGTTCTTGGCGTCGCCGGTGAGGAAGCCTTTTTCAAGGAGAGTTTGGCGAAGTGGGCCAGCGGGTTGATCGAGATGAAGGCCAAGAAGATAACCCTTTCCAGTTACACTTTGAATTCCGGATGCAAGACAGAGTTGGATTAGGTACGAGGAATTGGCTTTTACTTGATTGAGAAATTCTTGTTTTGAAACGGTTTCGAGGACGACTTTCATTGCGGCGCAGACAACCGGGCCGCCTCCGAAAGTTGTGCCTAAGGTGCCGATAGGAACTTGGCAAAATTCTTGTTTGGCAAGGACGGCGGATACGGGGAGTCCTCCGGCGAGGGATTTGGCTAGGGTTGTGATATCGGGGGTGATTCCGAGTTGTTCGGTAGCGAATAACGTGCCTGAGCGTCCGATCCCGGATTGGATTTCGTCGGCGATGAGAAGGGCATCGCGCTCTCGGCAGATTTTAGCTGCGTGCTGGGCGAATTCGTAGGAGATGTCGATGGCTCCGGCGACGCCTTGGATCGGTTCGAAGATGAAAGCGGCGGTTTGGTCAGTGATTTTTTCTTCGAGGTCTTCGAGAGAGGTTGGGTCGATCCAATCGACCTCAAATGGCTTGTTTGGAAAGGCGTACCAAGCGTCATGGTAATCGGTGATGGCGGCGGCAGCGGCACTTCGGCCGTGGAAGGCACCTTTTAGGGCGGCGATTCGTGGTCTTTTTGTGTGGAGGAAAGCGAGTCGGAGGGCGTTTTCTACCGCTTCGGCTCCACTATTGACCATGAAAACTTGGGTGTTGGGGATAGGTGAGAGGCTTGCTAAGAGGGCGATTGCCTCTTCGCGGATGGGAACATCAACGGCGTTGGATTGGATTACGAGCTTTGCGGTTTGATCAGCGATGCTTTTTGTCAGTTCGGGGTGGTTGTAACCGAGGGCGGCAACGGCGTGACCACCGTAAAGATCAAGATAAGTCTTGCCTGTGTTGTCGGTCACTTGGCAACCATTCCCACTCACGATTTGGATTGGGAGGCGGCGGTAGACGGGGATTTCGGGGGAAGTTTGAGTAGTCACCATCGTTAAATCCAACCTGGCGTGGCGTTCATGAGGCCCTCGGCTTCTTCGAGTCCGAATAGTCGGTTCATCCATTGGACAGCTCCACCGGCGGCCCCTTTGACAAGGTTATCGGCGACACTGGTTATCACGAGTTGGTTGCCGTTGAGGGCGACGCCGATATGGCATCGGTTGGTGCCAACGATGCTTTTAAGCTCAGGCATTTTTGCACTGACTTTGATGAATGGCGAGTGGCTGTAGAATTGTTGGATTTTGGAGATGACTTCTTCGGCTGAGTGAGGGGATTTGAGGGTTGCGAAGGTCGTGGCGTGGATTCCACGAGCGAATGGTCCGCTGTGGGGAACGAACGTAATGTTGGCGTTGGGTTCATAGGCGGATACGAGGAATTCCATTTCCGGCTTGTGGCGGTGAGTGAGGGGGTGGTATGCCCACATTGAACTTTGGCGGTGAGGGTGATGGGTGCCGTGTCCCGGTTGGCGCCCAGCTCCGGTTGAACCAGTGACGGCGCTTACGTTGACGTGAGCTTCGATAAGGTCATTGGCGAATAATGCGGCAAGAGGGAGAGTTATACAGGTAGTGAAACAACCGGGGTGAGAGATGTGCCCTTCGGGGGTTGATCGAGTGATGTCGGGAAGAGCGCAGGTGAATGAATCAAGAAGTTCTGGGGCGGGATGAGGTTTTCCGTAGATAGCTTCGTACGCTTCGCTGGTGCGGTAGCGGAAATCAGCACTGACGTCGACGATGTTAGCGGTGGTTTGGCTTTCGTTGAGTAAGTTCTGGATGAATGTAGCGGTTTCGCCATGGGGGAGAGCAGAAAAAATCGCGGTTTGGCGTTTTGAACTGAGGACATCTGTAACTTGATCGAGCGATTTGAATTGTAGGTCGCCAGCGGGCCCGGTGAGGTGAGGAAATACTTCGTCAATTCGCGTTCCTGCTTGGGATGAACTGACGACGGCTTCGATACGGAAACTTGGGTGGTTGAAAAGGAGTCCGATGATTTCGGCGGCGACGTAGCCGGTTCCGCCGAGGACTATGGTGGGGATGTGTTTAGACATGAGCTTTTGTGATTGATTGGGTGAGGAGGTCGGCGATTTCGATGGGGTTATGGCGGGCGTTGAGGCTCTGGATTTTGGTTTCGCGGAAGATGACCTCGCTTCCGGCGGTGTTATCGGTGGCGGGTCCAGTGATGAGAGTTGGCACGACGTTGTGTCGGTGGTTAAGAAGTTCAACTGCACCCCATGCTCCGACGGGATCGCTGGCGGCGAGCACGACGGAGGTGAGCGATTGGGCGATTTCGGGGTCGTTGAGGATGGCGGCTACACCGTATTCGCCAAGGAGACCATCGCCCATTTCGAGAATGATGACATCGGGGTTTGTTTCGGCAAGTTGATTAACGAGGGTTTTGGTGAGGTTGGCAGCGTTTGATTCTTGAGTAGTGACGATGCCGAAATCGGTGAAGATGAGGGTTTTAGATGCTCCGGCATCTTCCATTGCGAGGATGTCGCGGCGGAGGCTGACGCCAGTTGTTTTTGCGGCGGCAACGGTGAGCCCTCGGCGAACAAGTTGCTGGACAATGGTGAGGCAAGCTTCGGTTTTTCCTGAGTTCATGCAGGTGCCGAAGACAGCGATGATGGGAGGCAATTTTGAGGTGAGTTCGGATTGTAGGGGGGGACAATTTGTAGCGATGTTGGCGGGAATTCCGGTTCGTGACCCGAGTGTGGGGAAGCTCAGGATTGATCCAAGGACTTCGCATTGGTGAGGTGGGCCGACCAGTGGCGAGTGCGATGTGCATATGCCGAGGACTCCACCCATATTGAGGAGGTTAATTGTGTCACCTGTTTTAATTGATTTTGGGATATGTCCGGCATAACCTTGGAGGGCGTTACGATGTCCGAGGGCTCCAGCGACAATATCGCCTTGCTTGAGGGTGCTCATTCGACCCGTTGTTAGTTCGAGAGCGTTGTAATTGGATTTGTTGGTGAGGAGGCGGACGGCGATGATGTCGCCTTCTTGGCAGGCGTACTTGTCGTTGATCCGGACATCGCGGCGCAGGGATGCGTTTTGCGTGACGCTGGCGATTTTATCGAGGATGAGAGCTCTCAATTGTTTGCTCCGGGGTTGGCGCGGGCGTGGAGGATTCCGGCGAGACCGTACAGTCGGCTGAAGCCTTTGGCATCCTCTGGAGTCCATTCGCCGACGGCTTCACCGTAAACGGCTCGGGATGCAGCGTGGAGGGAGTTGGGACTGGTTACGCCAGTGACGAATGCGTGACCCGGGTTAAGAGTGAGGTGGACAATTCCGTTTACGGATTTTTGAGATTCATCGAAGAGGGCTTCGGCCATTCGGGCGGCGGGATCGGTGAAGAGGCCTTCGTGAACCCATTCTCCATAACTTGCAGCGGCTAGATCTTTGAGGGCGATTTGTCGCTTGGTAAGAGTGAGTTTTTCAAGTTCGCGGTGAGCTTGAATGAGAACGGTTGGAGCCGGGGCTTCGAAAGCGACGCGACCTTTGATTCCGAGGATGGTTTCGCCGAGATGGATCCCGCGGCCGATGCCGAATTTAGCAACTTTTTCGTCGAGGGTTTTGATGAGATCGACCGGGTTGGTTGGAACGTTATTGAGGTGGGTGGGGATGCCTTCGGTGAAGGTTATGGAGAGATTTTCGGGCGTTGCTGGACTTGAAAAGGCATCTTTCGTGCGAAGCCACTGATCTTCGGGAATGGCGAACTCGGTTCCGGTGGTTTCTTCGCCGCCGATGGTGACCCCCCAAAGGCCGGAGTTGACACTGTATGCGGCTTTGTTAGCGGGGAAATCGAGGTTGTTTTCTTTGAGGAGCTGCAGTTGATCAGCGCGGGCAGGGGCTTGGTCGCGAACTGGAGCGAGGATTTGGAGAGATGGGGCAAGGGTGCGTAATGCGATTTCGAACCGGATTTGGTCGTTACCGGCGGCAGTGCATCCGTGAGCAACAGCTTCGGCTCCGATTTGGGTGGCGATTTTGGCGGTTTCGCGAGCTTGGAGAGAGCGTTCGGCACCAACACAAAGTGGATAGAGGTTGCCACGGAGAACGTTTCCGGCGATGAGGTGGCGAAGGATTTCGTTGAAGAACATCTCAGCGGCAGGGATGAGAATGTGCTTTTCGGCACCTAGATAACTGCTACGCTCGGCGATTTGAGCAAGTTCTTCTTCTGAGAATCCGCCAACATCGACGGTGACCGTTGTGACTTCGTAGCCTTGAGATTTGAGGACGGGGATGCACCAACAGGTGTCTAATCCGCCGCTGAATGCGAGTGCAACTTTCATTAGTTTGTACCGAGTACCTTCAGAACCGTTTCTTGGTCTTTCTGGTTGTTTGTGGCGACGAAAATGGTGTCATCGCCAGAGATTGTTCCGACGATTTGGGGGAGTTGAAGCTGGTCGAGTTTGACGCCAATTAAAGGTGATGCGCCGACGGCGGTTTTGAGAACGAGTAGGTTTGGGCCAGCGGGGACGGCGGAGAGGATGCCGAGCTCTTGGAAGAGTTCAAGGTCGGGTAGAACGTACTTGCCTCGTTGTTTTGCGATGTTGAGGTCGGTGAGGTCACGGCTAATGCTGCTTTGAGTTACTTCGTATCCGTGTTCGATAAGTAGTTCAATAAGAGTTGCTTGGTTAGGGATTGGCTTTTCAGTGATTATCCGGCGTATTTCGGTTAATCTGGCCTCTCGGGATTCATTCATAATGCATATTATGCTTCTTTATTGCAAATTATGCATTTGTTTAGGACTTTTTTTATGGATTCTCTATCTGCGGTTTGGTTTGAAGGGAGTAAGAATCAGTATGCCTATCCTGGATTTCCTTTACTTAATCGGGTTTGTTGCTTTGCCAGTCTTGATTGGTTTTGCAGGTGGAATCGTGACGGCGAAGGCGATTCCCGGCTGGTACCGGGAGCTGAATAAGCCAAGTTGGAATCCTCCGTCGAAGGTTTTTATGCCGGTTTGGACAGTTTTGTACATTATGATGGGGACGGCTAGTTGGCTTATTTGGCGGGTGATTGGTTTTCAAGAGAATTGGGTGGCAATTTATGCCGCTCAACTCTTTTTGAATGGTATTTGGAGTTGGGTTTTCTTTGGTTGGAAGAGGTTGGAATTGGCTTTTGCGGATATTGTCATGCTGTGGTTAGCGATTTTTGCTTGTACAGTGATTTTTTGGAATGTCTCGTTGTGGGCTGGTGGTTTCATGTTGCCTTACCTTGCTTGGGTTACTTTTGCGGCGACGTTGAACTATAAGATTTGGACTCTGAATAGGAAGGTGAGTAGGTTATGATTGGCTATGGTTCCGATTGAAGTTTGTCGTGCGATGCCGAAGGTTGAGTTGCATGTTCATTTGGAGGGATCAGTTCGACCGGAGACGGTTTTGCGTTTGGCGGAGCGTAATGGGGTTACTTTGCCGGCAGATACAGTCGAGGGGTTAGCGGAGTGGTTTACATTTCGAGATTTTCCGCACTTTGTTGAGATATATGTTGCGGTGAGTAACTGTATTCGGTCAGCGGAAGATATTGAGTTTATTGGGCGCGAGTTTTTGGTTGGGCAAGCGGAACAGAACATTTTGTGGAGTGAGGTGACCTATACGGCGACCACGATTAAGCGTATGTCGGGAGTGCCTTGGGATGAGCAGATTGATGCTTTGAATCGAGCGATGGCTTGGGGGAAGAAAGAGCTGGGAGTGGGGATGGGATTGATTGTTGATGTGGTTCGCGGGAGACCGTTGGAAGAAGCGATTCAGACAGCGGAGTGGGCGGTTGGGGCGAGGGATATGGGAGTTGTGGCGCTGGGGTTAGCCGGCAACTAAGGGGTTGGTCAGACGAAATTATATCAGGAGGCGTTTGATTAAGCTTTGGAGAGGGGGATGCCGATTGTTCCTCATGCCGGGGAAACGCAAGGAGCGTTTTCGATATGGGATTGTTTGGAAGCTACTCAATGTTCGCGGATTGGGCATGGGATTCGGTGTTTGGAAGATGCCGCTTTGGTTAAGGAATTGCGTTCGAAGGGGGTTGTTTTAGAAGTTTGTCCATCTTCGAATGTCTGCTTGACAACGGTTCCGTCGATTGAACTCCACCCTATTGGGGAGATGGTTGAGATGGGGCTGGCGGTGACAATTAACAGTGATGATCCGCCGATGTTTAATACGACTTTGAGCGAGGAGTATGAACGATGTTCG
Source organism: Fimbriimonadaceae bacterium (assembly GCA_027492935.1). Taxonomy (GTDB): domain Bacteria; phylum Armatimonadota; class Fimbriimonadia; order Fimbriimonadales; family Fimbriimonadaceae; genus UphvI-Ar2. The sequence continues at coordinate 1,751 of JAPUDU010000136.1, read as the reverse complement.
TCGGCGTTTGAATGGGATGAGGAGACGTTGAAGGGGTTTGTTTTGACGGCAGCGGAAGCATCGCTTTGCCCTGATCGGGCGGAGTTGTTGAAGAAGTTAGGTTAAAGCTATTTGCCTATAGTAGACTGAAATAAGATGCCCGAGTTGCCTGAAGTAGAGACTGTTCGCCGGATTTTTGATCGGGTTTTGACGGGGAAGAAGATCGTTGAAGCCGAAGTTGTGCCAGATGATATTGTGTTAAAGGGGACATCAGCGGAGAGTTTGCAGGCCCGATTGCAAGGCGCGACTGTGGTTGGTACAGGCAGAAAAGGCAAGTATTGGTGGATTGATTTAGGTGACCGAGGAGTTTTGTTTGGTCATTTGGGGATGGCGGGCTGGGTGCGGGAGATTGGTGCGCATACGATAAGAATTCGGGAACATGGCAATGCACCGCTGGACGATGCGAATGGTCGGCCGAAGTTTTTGAAGCTTCGGTTGCGGGCAGAAGATGGTCGCGAAGTCGTTATGACTGATGGACGCAGGTTGGCCAGATTGTGGGAAGGGGATTCGGTTGAAGGAGATAAGAAGCTCAAGGCTTTGGGGCCGGATATGTGGACAGATTTGCCAACGACGGAGGCGCTTTTTGAGAAGTTAAAAAAGAAGAAAGCACCGATGAAGGCGATTTTGTTGGATCAGAAAGTGTTTGCAGGGGTGGGGAACTGGATTGCGGATGAGGTTCTTTATCAAGCAGGGATTGCGCCTAAGAGGCTAGGGTCTTCGATGACGTTGGAAGAAGTCGAGATTTTGCGCGAGAAACTGTGGGAGATTCTTGACCTTGCCGTTCAGGTCGGGGCGGACAAGGAGAAGTTTCCGGAGACCTGGATTTTTGGTTCACGATGGGGCGGGGCAAAGGGCGAAGAGTTCTTTCAGGGTGAGCCGCTGGTGCGGGAGCAGGTTGGTGGTCGGACGACGGCTTGGGTTCCAACACGACAAAAGTAGTTTGAGATTTAGACTCTGCTTATGAGAGAGTTCTTTCAGCGTGTCCGACGACTACTTTGGGAAAATGGGTGATGGGGATGATGTTGTTTTCGACAAGTTTTTTCCCGTAAAGCTGCATTCCTTGTTGTTGATCTTCGCGAAATTCGAATCGAACGCAGTTGGTGAGATAACGTTTTACGAGGTTGTAATCCCAGCCTGAGGTTTCGGCAGCGTAATCGAATACTTGGTGCATTGTTTCTTGGTATTCGTGGATTGGCATTTGAAGAAGGTAGGCTAGTTCGGGGTTGATCGGTCGGTAGCTGGTCCAGAGCGCCCAGACGAAGGGCAAATGATAGGCATCTGTCCAGGCTTGGCCGAGATCTAGGATGTGAGCATCGGGGTATTCGGCAACCATTCCGTTATCGCCGATGATGACGGCGGCGTCGCAAAGGTCGAGCATAACATCAAGATTTGGCTCTAAGGCTAGATATTTTGGTGTGACACCGAATTGTTCTTGGAGAAGTATTTTGGCTAATGCGTTACTCGTCATCGAACTTTGGTCAAGGGCCAAAGATTCGATTTTGTGAAAGGGGACGCGGCTGAATAATCGAACACTTTCGACCGGGCCGTTGCTTCCGATACAAACACCGGCAACCACTTGGGCATGGGGTGTTCGAAGAGAGTCGATGCTGCTTACGAGCATGGCATCAATTTTGCCCGTCTCGTGGAGTTGGGGAAGTCGGCTGGGGACATCAAAAATTACTTCAACGGGGCTATTTTTGCCTTGATTTATA
>JAPUDU010000135.1:10415-16602 GCA_027492935.1 Fimbriimonadaceae bacterium | reverse complement strand
AGCCAAAGTCAGGGAGCGAGATTAAGTATGGTTTTGTTACGTTTAGTGGAGTCGCGGAGATGGGAACGAAGGTTGTTCTTTATGCCGACGGGGCCGAGATGGGAAGCGGGATAGCGACCCAAAGAGGGTTGTTTGTTTTTGATGTGAAAGTGGTGCCACCATTGCCGCAAACTTATTCAATTGCCTTTTTTTCGGAGGCAGGTACACAGATTGGGGGCGAAGATGACCTGTCATACAACGTTGTTGGAACGTATGAGGCATTTACACGGCCGTTTTCAATTTTGCGGCCAGTTGAGAAAGGGAACGTGCGGTTAGGGGAATGGGTTGTAGCGGGGACGGGGAAGCCAGGGAGCAAAGTCAAGCTGCAGATTGATCGGTGGCAGTTAGGTATGGCTCAGGTTCTGGAAGATGGTACATGGACATTTACTCGTCGGGTGAATGAATTGGGCATCAAACGTCAGCTGACGGCACGAGAGATCGATGGGTATGCGGATGAGATCATTGCGCATACGATTTCGATCGTGGAGTAGGGCCCAGCGTAGGATTGCTCAAGGACCCAAAGGGTCGGTTGAACCTATCGGCGTTATGGGAGAATGTGCCACTATCTTAAGTTGCTGCGCCGTGCTTTTTGGGCATTTGGCAACGCATAGCGGCTTGTGAAAAGGCGCAATCGTAGTGACCCTACCGCCTCTTGGTATCCGGGCAACACTTATTTGACGATTGATGCTCCATAAAAGAAGCTGCAAGGAGGCGACATGATCGCAGGAATTTTAGGAAAGAAGGTCGGCATGACCCATGTGTTTACGGAAGAAGGGAAGAACATCCCGGTTACCGTAATCCAGGCAGGCCCGGTCTATGTAACACAGATCAAAACAGTTGAAAAAGACGGCTATGCCGCAATTCAGGTTGGCTACGGCGAGATGAGCGATAAGCATCTTAGTTTTCCGAAGCACGGCCACTTGAAGAAAGCCGGTATCACGACGAACCTTCGCCATATGGCTGAGTTCCGAGTTGACAGTACCGATGGATTTGAGCTTGGTCAGGAGATCAAAGTTGATATTTTCGCCGAAGGCGATAAGATCGATTTGACCGCGACAAGCAAAGGCCGTGGATTCGCTGGCGGCGTAAAGCGCCACCACTTTAAAGGTCAGCATATGACCCACGGTTTTATGACCCACAGACGACCGAACTCAAGTGGTGCTACTGGCCCACAACGCGTTTTCAAGGGCACAAAGAAGCCTGGTCATATGGGTGATGTGCAGGTCACACAACAAGGAAGCCGCATCGTTGGTTTAGATGCAGAGCGTAACTTGATTTGGGTGAGCGGCAGCGTTCCGGGCGCACCGGACGGATTGGTTCGAGTAACCAAGGCGGCACGATAACCATGGCAGAACTCGAGATTTTTGACGGTAAAGGCAAGAGCACGGGCAAGTACAAACTTGCAGCACCGCTTGCTGAACTCACCGTAAACAACATGGTTCTTCACCGAACCGTTGTTGCTGAAGAAGCAAACAGCCGCCAAGGCACGCAAAGCACAAAAACGCGAAGCGATGCCCGAGGTGGTGGACGCAAACCGTACAAGCAAAAGAAGACCGGTAACGCCCGACAAGGGACAATCCGTGCTCCGCACTATGCTCACGGTGGTGTTGCACTGGCTCCGAAGCCCCGCGACTATAGCAAGAAGGTCAACCGAAAGGAACGACGGCTTGCGATCATGGCCGCTTTTGGTGCGCAGGCTAACGATGGCGCGATCATTTTGAGCAAGGAACTGAAGTTTAAGGCTCCGAAGACGAAGGAAGCAGCCGAATTTTTAGCGGCACTTGGCTTGTCTGATGTCCGACGAGTTTTGCTTGTTGTTCCGGAATATGACGAAATGGTTGTGAAGAGCTTCCGCAATTTGAAGAATGTTGAGGTGCGAACTGCTCCGAGCCGTGATGGTAAGGCTGCTTCGTTCTCAACTCGCGACCTTTTGGTGGCTCACAAAATTGTGATTACCGAAGACGCAATGAAGAAAACAGAGGAGTGCTGGCTTAAGTAATGGATAACTACGAAGTCATTCTTTATCCGCACATTACCGAGAAGACCCGCTTGTTGGCCTACGGTGATCCGCGCATTAAGGACGAAAAGGAAATTGTTCGCAAGTACACGTTTATCGTGGCTCCGCGAGCAAACAAGATTCAAATTAAGTCGGCTGTAGAGGCGATTTATAACGACGGCAAGAAGGATAAGGAAAAGATCGAAGTCGTGAGCGTTGCAACAATCAACGTGAAAGGCAAAACTCGACGCGTTGGTCAGCGAAAAGCGGGCAAAACAGCGTTGCGTAAGAAAGCGGTCGTTACCCTTGCCCCTGGACAACAGCTTGAGGGCTTTGGAGTTTAATAGATGCCGACCAAAAAGATGAAACCGACCTCGCCGGGGCGACGCCATAAGATTGCCGCCACTTACAGCGAGATTACGAAGAAGAAACCTGAAAAGAGCCTGTTGGCTCCGATTAAGAAAACGGGTGGACGTAACCACACCGGTCGCATTACAATGAAGAACCGTGGCGGCGGTAACAAACGACGCTACCGAATCATTGACTTTAAGCGACAAAAAGACGATATGGTAGCGACGGTTATCGGGATTGAATACGATCCAAACCGCACCTGCCGAATTGCTTTGTTGCAATACGAAGATGGCACCAAGACTTACATCTTGGCTCCACGAAACGTTACCGATGGCGCGCAATTGATTAGCGGAGACCAGGCAGACATTTTGCCGGGCAACTGTAAGATCCTGCGCAACATCCCGCTTGGTACCTTGGTTCACAACGTTGAGTTGCAACCGGGTCGCGGTGGTCAGATGGTTCGCTCAGCTGGTGCTTCGGCACAGGTGATGGCGAAAGAAGGGAACTACTGTACTCTTCGATTGCCGAGCGGCGAAATGCGGATGGTTCACATGGATTGCCGCGCTACGATTGGTGAAGTCGGTAATGCCGAGCACGAAAACGAGCGCATGGGTAAAGCCGGTATCAACCGTGGTAAAGGTCGCAAGCCGCACGTTCGCGGTGTTGTTATGTCGCCACGCGACCACCCACATGGTGGTGGTGAAGCGAAATCTCCGGTTGGACGCCGCAAGGGTCCGGTCGACCGCTGGGGCAACAAGGCGATTGGTTCGCCGACACGCTCGAACAAGCGGACGGATCGGTTTATCGTTCGTCGCCGGAAGAAGAAGTAACCAAGTTAAAAACACCGGGCCGATATGGCCCGGTGTTTTTTTATGTCTTTTCCGACTATGGTTGAAGTGCGGCAGAGTATGTTTGTCAAAAGTTAATGGCAAAGTCGAAGGGTTTATGAAGCTGTACTAAGGTGATTTTAGGGGGCGCAGCTGATTGATGATTCTGAAGTCAGATTTTTCTGCAAAGAGTTAATTTAGTGAGATTTGTTTTTGTATTGAGACACTCTCGGCACTTCTTATCCGTTGTTACTAATAGACATCCGGGCAAAGATATCGTCGATTGACCTATGGTTGAGGGCCATGGGGTCTATTTAGGCGTGGGTCCGTAGTTTTGAACCTGTCCTTGAGTGTATTATCCCTGTTTGCGTCTACTGCTGTCCTAACCTGCTTTCTTAAAGAGCAGACCAGACTCAGTTAACTTGCGTTCTCGTTGGAATTGATCTTTTTAGATTGGCTCTGGGGTGAGCGTTAAGAACGACCTGGAGAAACATTTGGCAAGAAGTCTTAAAAAAGGTTACTTCGTCGACGACCACCTGATTAAAAAGGTGGACGTTATGAACGAAAAGGGTGAGAAACGGGTTATCAAGACCTGGTCTCGCCGTTCAACAATCATTCCCGATATGATTGGCCACACATTTGCTGTCCACAATGGCAAATTGCACGTTCCGGTTTTTGTAACGGAAAACATGGTTGGTCACAAGCTCGGTGAATTTGCCCCGACCCGCACCTATAAGGGTCACGACGGTTCCATTCCGGACCGGGGGACGAAGTTCCGCTAAGGCGGGGCTCGGAGTATTACGATGGAAGTACGAGCAGTAGCTAAGTTTGTTCGAGTTCAACCGCGAAAGGTTCGGTTGATTGCGAAAGAAGTGAGAGGCTTGGGCGCCAATTACGCCGCTAATCACTTGCGTTTCCACCCGAGCAAGGGCGCATTCGTTTTGCACAAGGTTTTGATGAGCGCGATTGCGAATGCAGAAGCGAATCATGGCCTTGATTCACGCACTTTGAAGATTCGCGACATTCGCGTTGATGAGGGTCCAGTTTTGAAGCGCATCCAGGCACGCGCTATGGGCCGGGCAAATCGCATTTATAAGCGAATGAGCCACATCACGGTTGTTGTTGAGGATATTGAACCAACCCCAGTTGCCAAGGTGGCAACGACTCCGGCTAAGCCGCGACCGACTCTTGCTGGTAAGGCAAAGAAATCGGCGAAGAAGGCTGAAGCTAAGGAAGAGGTTGTTGAAGAAGTAGTCGAGGAAGTATCAGCGGTTGAGGAAGTTGAAGAGGTGAAAGCCGAAGAAACAACAGAAACGGTTGCTGAAGTAACCCCGGAAGCCGAAGGGGAGGAAAAGAACTAAGATGGGTCAGAAAATTCACCCAGTAGGCTTTCGAATTGGCGTTATTCGCGGACACGACAGTCACTGGATTTATCCGAAGAAGAGTTATCGACATGCGCTTGCGAGTGATACACAAATTCGCAAGTATGTTAAAGACAAGGTTTCTAAGGGATTGGTTTCCCGAGTTGAAATCGAACGCGCAGCTAACCGAATCAAGGTGACCATTTATACGAGTCGCCCAGGTGCGGTTATCGGACGCGGTGGTAAAGGTATTGACCAAATTAGCGAAGACCTGAACCGCATGATGCGAAAGGATGACGATACGGCGCAGGTTCAAGTGAACGTTAGCGAAGTTCGACAACCGGAGCTTGATGCGATGCTGGTGGCCGAGAATATCGCCGTTCAACTTGAGCGACGGATTAGTCACCGACGGGCAATGCGACAAGCTATTACTCGAGCTCAGCGAATGAACGGTCGCGGCATGAAAATCATGTGCGGCGGTCGCTTGAATGGTTCGGATATTGCTCGCGTTGAAGTTGACAAGTTTGGAAAGGTTCCGCTGCACACTTTGCGTGCGGACATTGATTACGGCACCGCAACCGCGGCAACGATCTATGGATCCGTTGGCGTTAAGGTTTGGGTTTATCGTGGAGAAGTTTTGCCGGAGCTACAGCTTCAGTCATTGACGGATGCGATGAATTATCGAAAGCCGAAGAAGAATCGAAACAAAAATAAGAACCGCGACAATGATGGCGGGGATAAACAAGAGGTGACTGACAATGTTGATGCCTAAGCGAACGAAGTTTCGAAAGCAATTCCGTGGCAAAATGCGCGGGAAGGCTAGTCGAGGGAATGTCGTCAATTTTGGCGATTACGGCCTGATGTCTTTGGAAGCGGCATGGATTACCAGCCGCCAGATCGAAGCAGCTCGTATTGCCATGACTCGGCACATCAAACGGGGTGGAAAGGTTTGGATTCGAATCTTCCCGGATAAGCCGTACACCAAAAAACCTCTTGAGCAGAGAATGGGTAAAGGTAAGGCTGGTGTTGAAGGTTGGGTCTGCGTAGTTAAGCCCGGTCGGATCATGTTCGAAATGAACGGTGTTCCGGTTGAAGTGGCTAAAGAAGCTATGCGACTTGCACAACACAAGTTGCCAATCAAAACGAAATTTGTGACCAAGGAGGAGTTCCAAGAAGCTAACGGCCTCTAAGGACACTGAAAAGCAATGAAAGCACTCAAGGCAAATGATCTCCGGTCTAAAACTGTTCCGGAATTGGAAGAGTTGGTGAAAACAGAAAGAGCGGCTTTGTTCCAAGCACGCCGCGATCTGGTTTTCCGCCAGTCGACCGACAACGCCAGCTTGAAGACTCGCCGACATAACATCGCGCGGCTCCTCACGTTGATCAACGAAAAGAAATCAGGAGATAAGTCATGAGCGAAACCGCATCACGGGGCGCACGAAAGGTTCGTCGAGGGCTGGTTCACAGCAACAAGATGGACAAGACGGTTGTTGTACTTTTGAGTACGACAGCACAACACCCGCTTTACGGCAAGACGGTGAAACAATCAATGAAGGTCAAGGCTCATGATGATATGAGCTGTGACATCGGCGACACCGTTGAGATCATGGTCA
>JAPUDU010000135.1:0-10391 GCA_027492935.1 Fimbriimonadaceae bacterium | reverse complement strand
GCGATGGCGTGTCACGAAGATTATTGAAAAGGTTAAGTAAGCCTTTTCTACAAGGTGTTTCTGCCACCAAAAGCAGAGTAGTGCACGGCGTGCTGGTCGGTTTTGACTATCACGCCCTCTGCATGAACCATTGGAGCGAAAGAAATGATTCAACAGTTCTCACGGCTTAAAGTAGCCGACAACTCAGGTGCACGCGAAGTGATGTGTATTCGAGTTTTGAAAGGATCGCAACCCCGATACGGCGGCATTGGCGACATCATCGTTTGTTCGGTGAAGTCGGCAACTCCTAACATGCCGATTAAGAAGGGTGATGTGATTAAAGCCGTTATTGTCCGCACGCGAAAAGCTGTGCGACGACAAGACGGTTCGACATTAAAATTTGATGACAACGCATGTGTTGTGGTTAACCCGAACGGTGAACCGAAAGGCACGCGTATCTTCGGCCCAGTTGCTCGCGAACTTCGCGACGGCAACTACATGAAGATCGTCTCTCTCGCTCCGGAGGTGCTGTAACTATGCCTACAAAAGCAGAATTGAAAATCAAAACCCAACCGAAGTTGAAGCTTCGTCAGGGCGACCCAGTTGTGATCATCGCTGGGAAAGACAAGGGTGAAAAAGGCTTTATCGCTAAGATCAGCCCAGAGGAAAATCGGGCTTATGTCTTGAAGGACAATCCTGAGAATCCAGATGCACCGTTGCCATTGAACGCAGTTATTAAGCACAAGAAAGCGAAGTTCCAAGGCGAACAAAGCGATCGATTGCGCATTCCTTCTCCGATTCACGTCAGCAATTTGATGTTGTTGGAACCGGATAAGAATCAACCCAGCCGGGTTGGTCGACGCAAAGAAGGCGGCAAGACAGTTCGCTATGCGAAGAAGACAGGCAAGACTATCGACGATAAACCGTTGATTGATAAGGATTAATCAAGATGGCACGTAAAGCAACAAAGATAGAATCCGGGCCGCAAGGCGCCTTGCCGGCACCGCGATTGAAAAAGATTTACCGCGAGACAGTAATCAAGAAATTGCTTGAGCAATTTCAATACAAGTCTTCAATGCAAGTCCCTACCCTCACCAAGGTTGTTATCAACATGGGAACCGGTATTGACGACAAAGAACTTGATTCGGCATTGCGCGACATGACTTCAATTACAGGTCAAAAGCCAGTAACGACAGTCGCCCGCAAATCTGTCGCTCAGTTTAAGCTTCGAGAAGGCATGAAGATCGGTTGCCGCGTTACTATGCGCGGAGATCGTATGTGGCACTTCTTTGACAAGTTGAACACAGTAGCTCTTCCGCGACTTCGTGACTTCCAAGGCCTTTCGCCGAAGTCGTTCGATGGTCGAGGCAACTACTCGTTTGGTTTGCAAGAGCAGCTGGTTTTCCCAGAAATCGATTACGATTCGTTTGACAAGATGCGCGGTATGGACATCACGATCTGCACCACAGCAAAAACAGACGAAGAAGGCCATGCGCTTTTGAAAGCACTTGGTTTCCCACTTCGAGATAAGTAAGCGTTTCGCCGCTTATAGTTCAGGCCCCCAGAATTTTGGTTCTGGGGGCTTATATTTTTTGGTAAGGTGAATCTATGATTGTTCGCGATGTTTTGGCCGAAGTTGAAAGGCTGGCACCGCCGCATTTTGCGTTTGGATTTGACCATGTTGGATTGCAGGTTGGCGACCCAGAAGTGGCGGTTTCCCGAATCGCGGTGAGCTTAGATTCTGGGATCGGGGCAATTGAGTTTGCGGCGGCTGTTGGGGCAGAGGTTCTTGTTTGCCATCATCCGGTGATTTGGGAGCCGCTTGTCGGTGTTTGTGCGGACGATTGGGGACAGCGGCGGGTTTTTGAATTAGTGAAACGCGGAATTTCTTTAATTGCGGCGCACACAAATTGGGATTGCGCGCCGGGAGGGATTAACGATGTTTTGGCGGATCGTCTGGGTCTTGATCATTTAACGGCTTTTGGGTCGGCAGAAAAAGAGGCGATGTGGAAGTTGGTTGTTTTCGCGCCGTTGGTTGAGCGGGATCGTTTGCTTGACGCACTTTCGGAGGCTGGGGCTGGAGTGATCGGAGCTTATGATCGTTGTGCGTTCTTTAACGAAGGAACAGGGACATTTTTTGGTGGGGAAGGTTCGAAACCGGTAGTTGGGCAATCTGGACGCATTGAGCAGGTGGCAGAGGTTCGGATTGAGATGCAAGTGCGCGATCACTGTAAGCATGCCGTTGAATCTGCACTATATAAGAATCATGTTTATGAAGAGCCAGCATTTGACTGGGTTCGGTTGGCTGATGGCATTGCTCATCGCGCGGGGCGGATAGGAAGTATGCGCGAGGTGGATAATTTTCAAGCTTATGTTGATGAGCGACTAGAAAGTCGAAGCGAGATGTGGGTGGGGCATGATCGGGCAATATCCCGTGTGGCGGTGGTTGGTGGAGCGGCGTCGGGTGAGTGGAGAGCAGCTTTGGCGGCAGGGGCAGATGCATTCATTACGGGCGAAGTACCGCAGCACGTCGGATTGGAAGCCAGTGAGTCGGGGATGACGATTATGGCATGCGGGCACTATGCAACGGAGCAACCAGGAATGGTCGAGATGGCTAAACAGTTAAGGCAGAGATTATCTATTCCGGTCGAAATATATGTACCGGATGGAGGTTTGCACGGGCATCCAAAATAATGCGGGCCTAAGAGGTCTAAAAAAGAATCGGAGAAACCGATCACAATAGTAGGTCGGCGCGGAGCGGTGTCCGAGTGGTTGAAGGAGCACGATTGGAAATCGTGTATAGGGCAACTTATCGAGAGTTCGAATCTCTCTCGCTCCGCCATTTTTATTTTAATATGATGTTTTTGTAATGGGGTAAGAAACTGTGTTTGATTTGAATTGTTTGATCGTAACCCTTTTTGAGCTATCCTTGTAGAAAGAGGGAACGTCGCAACAAGTTAGCGACATAGAACAGATATGGCCACAAAAGCAGTTTATATTGCGTCCGGAATTGCATTTGCCGCGGCGGTGCTTGGGTTTGCCGGATACAAGTCGATGGAGACTCGTAACTCGAATGACGACCAGCAATTAATGGAGACAGGTACGGGCGGTGCTACGGCATCGACGAACCCTCAAAATGTTGAAGGAGGGTTGCCGGATGGTAACTCTATTGGAGACGGGGGTATGAACGAAGGGCCAGGGAATCAACCTAACACTGGCTCGGCAATGAATGGCTTTCAACGGGGTGGACAAGGAGGAAATGGTTCCAGGCAGGCTCCTCAATCTGGTTCAACGGAACCAAATAATCCAGGAATGCGGCGCGGTCAAGGAAGTGGGGGCCGTGGGAATTCAGTCAGTCCGGCGGAAGGAGGAAATCCAGGGGCGGGGAATTCTGGGCGTACAAATGGCGGAGGGCAAGGCCGACCTCCGATGGGCGAGATGGACTTTTTTGGCACAGGCGTGATGATCTTGAGTGATGCCAAAGTTCAGACAGAACTCAAATTAACTGCGGCTCAGAAGGCAGCGGTGAATCAGGTTATGAAGCCGCCCCAGCAACCGCAAAATGGCGATGATGTTGGAGCACAAGTCCAAGATTATATGAGCCGGGCGGCGGAGCAAGGACAGAAGGTTAAAGCAATTCTGGATGATAACCAAGAAAAGCGGTACATGCAACTGGTTCATCAACAGATGGGGCCGATTATGATGTTGAATGGCTCAGCGAAGGATAAATTTGGTATCAGCGATGATGAGCAAAAGAAGATTGGTGAAATATTGAACTCGTTTAGTTCTGAATTCCAGAAGAGCTTTTCTGGTGGTCAGATGCCAGATATGGATTCCATTGCTAAGGTGAAAGCTCAGATGGATACCAAAATTATTGCCGCACTGGATGAAGATTCTCGAGGGAAGTGGAAATTAGCGGTTGGTTCTCCATTTAAGTTCAGTAGCCCAATGGGAATGGGTGGAATGATGGGCGGCATGAGCCGAGGAATGGGTGGTCGCGGTGGACCTCCAGGTGGTGGCGGTGGTCGCCGCCCAGGCGGAAACTAAGTCTCTTTCGCCTATGCTGATAGCCGTTTCTCGTAAGGGAAGCGGCTATTTTATTTAATTTTCAAGGGCAGTTCAGGTGTTGTTCAGCTTAAGCATTCTTAATGCGGTCAGATTGAACCTAAGGTGAGCGATTGTTGAATTAGGTTAGGGGTGAGTGTGGGAATGACATTGCAAAGCTATACTCTTGATGAACTCGGATTCCCTGACACCATGGAAAAAAAACTTGCGATTCGAGAGATCAACAATGCGTTGACTCAACCGCTTTTCAACTCGGTTGTGGCAGATTCGGATTACGGAATTTTGGTTACTGATTTGAACCATGAATCTTTGCTTTGCAATGGACGATTTGGGGAAATCTGGGATGTTGAAATTGCCCGAGTTGTTCAGGCATCGGTTGATGACGTACGAAATTATGTTAAGTCGCGGGTAACAGATTTAGATAGCTGGCAGAAGAACCTAGAAGAGATTTACCAAGATCCGAAGGCGGTTCAAATTGATGAACTGACGTTGAGGAATCCGTTTGTAATTTTAAGGCGTTACACGGGGCCAATTTTGGATAAAGATGATCAGGTTATTGGTCGTCTTTGGACTTTTTTGGATGTAACCAAGGAAGTCAAACGACGGAGGATGCTTGAAGCATTGCACTCGGCGGGCACGATGATGGACTCATCCCCGCAGGTGGTTTATCAGGGGCTGGTTGATAAGGTTGCCGATTATTTTGAGTCTTGGGCTTTTTTGAGCATTCTCAATGGCGACTATTTGGAGTTTCGAGTTGTGAGTGGGGTGGAGAATCCGGCACGGTCATTCCCCGGTAATGACTTGAGAGATTCCTTCTGTCAGTTTTGCATTGAACAGAACGAGCCGTTTGTGATTCAGGATGTGAACATGCAGCCTGACTTGCCGGACGTGCTTCCAAAACGGGGAGGAATGACACGTTATGCGGGAGTTCCGATACGCACCGCCGATGGGGAAACGATTGGCACTTTGTGTATTTTGGACTGCTTGAACGAGATTCCTGTTGATGACGAAGATATTCAGTTTCTTTCACAGGTAGCGACCAGGATTGGGGGAGAGCTTGAACGAGAGGAGACTTTGAATCAGTTAGAGCATAGTCTTGATCGCACTCAAGGGTCACTCGAAGCAGCGCAGCAGAAATTGATACAGAGCGAGAAATTAGCGGTTACGGGGACTCTAGCGGCGAGCATATCTCACGATATTCGCAACATTTTGGCTTCGATGCAGTTGCAACTTATGAATTCACAACGTTCGGCGGAGTCCAGACTTGAGTTACTTGGGGAACAGATGACGCGTTTTAAAGTGTTGTCTCACCGGCTACTTTCTTACAGCCGACCCGTTGAACCATTGCAAGAGCAAATTGATTTGCATGAGACTTTGTTGGATGCCGTTCAGCTTTTGGAGCCCCAAGCTAATCTTCATGGGGTGACAATTTCTATCGAACTTAATGCTTCTGACGCTTGGATATTGGGTGATAAACAACGCCTTCAGCACTTATTTGTTAACTTGATACTGAATGCGATTCAAGCACTTTCAGAAGGTGGGGAAGTTCGTATAAGTACTTTGCTTGTGGGTGATACACGGATTGAGGTTTCGATTGTTGATAATGGCCCAGGGATAGAGCCAGAGCAGTTGCGGCGCTTGTTTGAACCATTTTCTAGCGTTAAGCTGGATGGTTTTGGCTTAGGGCTTTATAGTTGCCGGGAGATTGCTCGGGCGCATGGCTCGGAGTTGAAATGCGATTCTGAAGTTAATAAGGGCACTCGGTTCTTTATGAGCTTTGCGAGGACGGTATGACTAAGATTTTGGTGATTGATGATGACCGCTATATTCAGCAGTCAGTTAAGGAACTTTTGGAATCGAATCGGTTTGAAGTTGAGTTAGCATCTACGGCAGAAGAAGGTTTTATCAAATTGTTTGATGTGATGCCGAGTTTGATGATTTTGGATATTCACTTACCGGGTGAGGATGGGGTTTCGTTTTGCCGCCGGATTCGGTCGAAGCACAAGTTGCCCATTTTGATGTTAACGAGCAAAAACGAGGTTTTTGATAAAGTCTTGGGTTTGGAAGTTGGGGCAGATGATTATTTAACGAAACCATTTGATCCACGCGAGTTGTTGGCGCGGGTGAGGGCGTTGTTGCGGCGGGAGGACGAATATCAAGTTGAAGAAGTAGGGAAGGAGGAATCGTTTGAGCTTGACGGATTGGAACTTGATTCTGACCGTTGGCAGGTGAAGTTGAATGGAGAGCAGATTGAGCTGACGGCGACCGAGTTTCGATTATTGGAATATATGTTTAAGAACATCGGGAGGGTTTTGAGCCGGGATCAGATTTTTGATCAGGTGTGGGGTTATGACGAATCATTCAATCAGAACTCGTTGGAGGTTATTGTTTATCGGCTCAGGCAAAAGATTGAGAAGCCGCTTGGTCGGCGGATTATTCATACAGTTCGGGGTTATGGATATCGTTTAGACCGAGAAAGCGTATAAATGTGATTCCCTCACATATTTCTCATACGCGTGCCCTAGAATACATTCAAGACTCAAGTGAGATAACTCAGTTGAGAAAATGAGGAACGAAATGAAGGCACAAAAAATACTCGTCATCTCTCTCGCCGCACTCGGCCTTTTCGGAGTAGCGGGAGCAACCATGGTCGCAGTTAAAGGAACTGCACAAACTCAGGATACAGAATTAACTCTGATCACTCCGGCATTGTCGACGGATATGGTGCTTGCATCGGATGTTCCGTCGGAAGATGATGAAGAGTGTGGAGAGTTGTACGCTCAACAAGCTGGCCCACGGGGTGGCGGTGTTGGTGGTGGACAACAACAAGGTGGCCCACCGCAAGGCGGGCCAGGGGGCATGCAAGGCGGTATGAGGGGAGGCTCGCCTCAAGGCCCTATGATTCTGCGCGATCCTAAGGTTCAAACCGAACTGAAGTTGTCTCAAGACCAAATCGCTAATATCCAAGCAGCTTTGGAAGAGTTGCGATCGCAAGGTGGTCGTGGTGGTCAAGGCGGATTCGGTGGCAATGGTGGTCAACAAGGTGGCGGTCAGCCCGGTCAGGGCGGCGGTGGCTTTGGCGGCGGCGGTGGACAGCAAGGTGGACCTCCTCCGGCTGGTGGAGGTCGTGGAGGAATTGACCCCGAGGTTATGCGCCAGTTTGAATCTAAATTGAAGACGATTCTGAACGCAGGGCAATTTGCTCGCTATCAGCAACTTGCGTTGCAGTCAGCTGGGCCACGAGCCTTTAGTCAGCCAGAAGTGATTGAAAAGCTTGGACTGAGCGAAGAGCAACTGGAACAAATGCGCGCAATCATGGAAGCTAACCGCCCGCCGATGGGTCAAGGTGGGCCGGGTGGACAAGGCGGTGGTGGATTTGGTGGCGGTGGCCAACAACAAGGCCAAGGTCAAGGTGGCGGCGGATTTGGCGGTGGTCAGCAAGGTGGCCCCGGCGGACAAGGTCAGCCTCCTCAAGATCCGGCAGAAATGAAGGCTCGTGAAGAGAAGTTGATGAAAGACTTGCTTGCAGTTCTGAATTCGAATCAGAAATCAACATGGCAGTCGATGGTCGGAGCTAAGTTCGAGTTCACCCAAGGTCGTGGCCCAGGTCAAGGCGGCCAGGGTGGTGGGCGACCAGGTGGCGGCGGCGGTAGAAACGGCGGTGGTGGCGAAGAAGCTACCCAAGACGTCTCCGTAGTCTTCTAAATCGCATCGCTGAGACAAAAGAGTGGCCCTGCACTTTGTGCAGGGCCACTCTTTTTTTGGTTAGGCAGCTTCGGGTTCGGATTTAAGAATCATGCCGTCGTAAAGTAATGCGGCGATTACTCCACCAAGGAGAGGGCCAACGATCCAAATCCAAGCGTTTGCGCCGAAAACTCCTCCCACGAGAGCAGGGCCAATATAACGAGCAGGATTGAGAGCAGCGCCCGAGATTGGGCCAACGGCAAGGATTCCCGCAACGATTGTAAGACCGATGTAGAGAGGGGCTTGTCCGGAGTTGCGCTTATCAACTGCACTTCCAAATATAACAATTACAAGGAAGAATGTGCAGACAATCTCGGCGATGAGTGCACCTGTTGCAGTGAAGTTTGCGCCAACGGCAGGGGTTCCGTTTTTAACGGCATCCATTCCGATGACAGCTCCGGCAACTGCGGCCGCGACGGCGCCGCCAATAATTTGTGCGATGATGTAGGCGAAGAATCCTTTTGCATCGATTCGCTTGGTGATCAGCATGGCCAACGATACGGCGGGATTAAAGTGGGCTCCGCTTACGGCGGCAAAAGCGGCGACCATTACCATGATGGCCAGACCATGGCCTAATGCGACGCCAGTGAGGTCGGTTGCCCCGGCTCCGGTGTTAGCGATGGCAAAAATTCCGACGAAGCACAGGGCGAACACGCCAATGAACTCGGCGATGAGTGCTTTGATGTTCATACTGCTGGTACGGACGGAATGGGGCGGATAATTGAAGCGGATAAAATGTTATCTGTGAACGTTGCCTGGAGCCTGCATCCCGAAACCCTTTTGCCTCAATCGGCGGAAGAATTAGCCACTTTGGTCAAGGAAATTGGTGCGCAGACGTGCACCGTTTTGGTTGGTGATGGGAAGCATACGACCATTCAGGAGATTTATCCGGGGTTACCGGACTACATTAATGCGTTAGCGGCTTCGGGGGTTGAGTGTTATTCTGTTCAGCTTGATTTGAGTCTTGAGCAATTGATTGGGGAACCTGATTTCTTGAAGTTGCTCCATGCTTGTGGGATTAAAGAATTTTCGATTTCGGAATTAGCGAAGAAGGGATATTTTGTTCGGTCGCGGCTGACCAAGAGTCGGGCTAGTTTGGATAAGTTGCAACCGTTGCTTGAAGAGAATGATTTAAGGTTGATCTTGCCGATTTCGGGTGAGAGTTTATTGCCTTCACCGAGTGCGGCGTTCCACTTGATTCGTGGCCTTTCTCCGATGCGTTTTGGCGTGCAGATTGATCCGGGTGGAACCTTGTTTGAAGGGTTTGAAGCTTGGGATTATACGGTTGCGATTTTGATGGATTATTTGGCATGTATTACAGTTCGCGACAATGTACTCGTTCGACATCCGGGGGCAGAGGATGTAAATAGTAAAGGTTGGGCGCGTCGCTGGTCTACGGTTGAGGCAGGCATGACGGATTGGGTGGATATGATGCGACAACTCCGAAATATTGAGTTTGCTGGTCGTATTGAGTTGCGCCCGATGGTAAGTGAAACGGCCGACGAAATCAAATCCGAGTTTGCTTATTTGGTCTCTTTGCTAGACTGACTTGAGCTTACGGACGTGTCTTTTTTGATCTTGTTGAGCTCACTACGCCTACCGGCATCAACAGCAAAAACCGCGAGCATCAAAGCTACAACCAAGAGTCCACCTACGTTTTGGAGTGCGAGCTGGAAGTTCATCGGTAGCCGCTTGTTGCGTCGCAGGAGTTCAGCGAAGGCGATGACCATTTGACCGCCATCAAGTGGTGGGATTGGGAGAAGATTCATCACGCCGAGGCTGATGCTGAGAAGCCCAGCCAGTTCAAAGATTTTGATGGTGCCTTGGTTGATTGAAATCGATGTTTGTTCAACCATTGCGCCCGGGCCTCCAACACTCTCTTTTGCGATTTGAGGGTTGGTTAGCATTGCTGCGAGCCCAACTACCATTTTGACTGGTGCCATGAGAGCTCGTTCTGCGGCTTCTGCTGGCGGAACTGGAGTGTAACTGTAATCTGGCATGAAGCCCAGTTTCGCCTGTCGATAATTTATGTTAAGGAGATTCTCGTTCTCGTCCTGAATTTTTTGATCTTCTTCCGAAATTATCGGGAGAAACTCAAATTGTTTTGCTTGTCCGTCTCGCAGGATGGATACCTTAATGGGGAGCGGAACATACTTGCCTTCTTGCATATAGTAAGAGAATCTGACTCGTGACCGGATATCATGGAACGAGTCAACTTTTTCATTATTGATCGCGGTGATTTTATCGCCGACTTCTAATCCGGCAGCTTTTGCGGAGCCGTTAGGAAGATAGCCAATTGTGGTTGTTGGCTTATCAGGTAACCCCTGAACCATGATGGTGCCGAAAAGTACGATGACACCGAACATCACGCTAAAGAGAGGGCCAGCAAAGAGGACAGCGAGGCGTTGGAGAGGCGGGCGGGAGAAGAACCCTTGTTGTATTTTTGTTTCACTACCATCTTCCTTGGGCTGCATTCCTTTAATGGCGGCAAATCCTCCGAGCGGGAGAAGGAGAAGTGAGAATTCGGTGCCTTCTTTGTTCTTTTTGGCAAGGAGGGGCCGGAATTTAACGTGGGTGGGAGTTTGGTCGATAATGATGTTGCC
>JAPUDU010000134.1 GCA_027492935.1 Fimbriimonadaceae bacterium | reverse complement strand
AACTTTGGCGTAAGGATCAATGACGCGCTTAATGGGAACGAGGATTTTCATAGGTTCTAGTTGCGGAGGGGCTTATTGGTGTCGGCCATGTGCTTAATTCGAGCTTGGGAAAGACCTTCACGGCAAAGCTCAACAAACGCTTTACGTTCGCGGTCGTTGGCATCTTCCCAGTTTTTACTGTCGGCAAAAACGTGTTTGACTTTGTCGGCGATAACAGTGTCGTGGTTACTGAGGGCACCAAGCTTCACCATTTCTTGTAACATGCGGTCGATCATGCCTTTGACTGGTCCGCTCACTTCTTGCCAGTCGGGTCGAGTGAGGGGCTTCGCTGAAAGGGCAAGATTTTTCGCTTCGGTCAAGAGGCGATCTGGATGGTAGACGGTGATGTCTTCGTCGCGGAGGTAACCGAGTCGACGTGCATCGTCAGCGTTAGCGGAGAGTGTTCCGGTCGCAATCGTCTGAACAACATCCACAAGGCGTTTTGCACCGCCTGTCTGTCCGCGTAGGCGCATGACAGCGTTTCCGGCTCCACCCGGCACCAAACCGACTAAAGCTTCGGGAAGACCGATCTGGGTTTCCGGGCTGGCGGCTATCAGAGAACAGCCCGCGGCAAGCTCAAATCCACCACCTATACAGTAACCCCAAACCGCGGCAACACTCGGTGTATTGCCAATAATCGAGTTTAGGTTTTGGAAATCAGCGATGGCTTGATCAATGGCATCAAAATCACCTGATTCGATCATTTGAGCAAAGAATTTGAGATCAAAGCCAGCAGAGAACACTTTCGCTTCGCTGGTCAAAACAATTCTTTTTGATTTGCCCGATTCCAAGTATTCGGTCAGGCTTTTTATCAGAGATGGCCCGATAACCCCCATCTTGGTCGTCGTTGCAACGGCATGAACGCCATCTTCAAGATCGCGGACATTGAATCCATCACCAGAATCAATGATCGGGAAGTCTTGAATTGTTGCAAACTCGGGTTCGGGAGCAGGGTAGAAGTAGCTTCCGGCGTGAGATTGAATTTGTCCGGTTTCGTAGAACGGTTCAGCTTCTATGCCCAGGTTTTCCGCTCCGATGGCGTCAATCGTAGCAAAGGGGCCGTATTCCCAGCCGAATCCCCATTGCATCACTCGATCAAAGTCGCGGACATCGTGGGAGATTTCCTCACGGATTGAAACTGCGTATTTGAGAGCCGGAACGAGATAAAGGCGGAGAAATTCGCCAACTTCGGATTTGTTGAGAAGAGCGGCTCGAAGTCGTTCACCGAAGGGAAGTCGCCCAAGTTCTGTAATCGTGGGCAGGTTGGGTTCTTGTCGCTCACGGTATGCGTGAGTTTTCAGATCGAAAGAAACAAACTGCTTGCCTTCTTTTTTGTAATAACCCTGGCCCGCTTTTGAGCCGATCCAACCTTTTTCAGAAAGATAGGCAACACTTGATGGGGTAGCTAACTGTTTTGTTTCAGGGTCGTGAGGGCATCGCTCAATAAGATTTGAGGCGATATCTTGCATGATGTCCAAGCCAACAATATCGTTGAGCCGGAAACTACCGCTCCGAGGTCGGCCAATAAATGGGCCTGTGATTTCGTCTACTTCTTCAATAGTAAGTCCAAGTTTTTCGGCGACATGGACAGCGTGGAACATGCTCCACATTCCGTAGCGGTTGGCGATGAACCCGGGTGTATCTTTGACAACAACGCACCGCCGCGCAGCTTGGTCATGGAAAAATTTGACGTAAGCATCAACAACGCTCGGGTCAGTTTCTTGTGTGGGGATCAATTCAAGAAGTTTAAGGTAGCGCGGGGGGTTGAAAAAGTGGGTGCCGACAAACTTTTTGCGGAAAGATTCCGACCGGCCTTCGATAAGAAGATTAATTTCTAAGCCGCTTGTGTTGGTGGAAATCTGTGCATCTTCGCGGATAAGCGGGTCAATATGCTCAAAAAGGGCCCTTTTGGCGTCAATTTTTTCAATTATTGCTTAGCACACCCAATCTGCGTTTCGGATGGCATCTAAATCTTCACTCATTGAGCCGGTTTTGATCGTATTCACAGTGCCCGAAATATAGAAGTGAGGAGGGCGAAGTTTAGCCGCTAAAGCCAGCTTTTCATCGGCCATCTGCTTGGTTTGTTCCAGAACAGTGACGTCAAAACCGAGGTTTGCGAGGTGGGCGGCAATACCCGAACCCATCGTCCCGGCTCCTATGACGCAGACGCGGCGGCAGTTCTCAAACATAAGTGAGTTTGATGTTACCCACGGAGCGTTTCGAACGTGGTCGAAGGGCTTGAACTCAAATTGAGTTTGTTACCCTGTTTGACAGCGGCGATCATCCGACGATATACTTAGTGGTCAAGATGACAATTTTAACAGTGCGTCACGAGGTGCAGAACAATTAGGAAAGGATTTAAGCGCGGGCGTCCCCGCCCGGATCCAGGCCCACCGATCAACCGCCGGTTACTTCGATACGAAGAACTGCGGGTTATTGATCATGAAGGCACCCAATTAGGGGTTATCTCGTCACGCGAAGCTTTGAACAAAGCCGAAGCAGTAGGACTTGACCTCGTTCTTGTTGCCCCCAACGCAGAGCCTCCCGTAGCTCGTATCGTTGATCACGGTAAGTATAAATACGAACAAGATAAGCAAAAGAAGGACCAAAAGAAAAAGGTTCAGGAAGTAAAGGGTATAAAGATAAGCCCTGTTATCGCTGAAAACGATCTGAACACCGCCATGCGCAAAGGGAAGAAATTCCTGGAAGAAGGCGACAAAGTAAGAATCGTTTGCCGATTTCGGCCCCGTCAACTTGCTCACCCTAAAATTGGGGAGGACAAGATGTTGTGGCTAGCAAAGGAACTTGAAGACTACGGCAAGCCAGAAAAAGCGCCGATCTTGAACGGTCGCGAAATGGTTATGGTCATTAGTCCGAAATCCACGAGTGGGAGTAAAAAACAAAATGCCAAAGCTGAAGACACACAAGACAGCAGCGAAGAGGTTTAAAGTTACTGGTTCTGGAAAGATCATGCGCCGAAGTTCCGGCAATAATCACATGTTCTTCCACAAGAGCGGTAGCCAAAAACGTCGGCTGGATCAAGCACAACAGCTAAGCAAAACTGAGTTGCCGCGAATTAAGCGACTTCTCTCTCTGAAGTAATTCAGGGGTTTTGCATAGCACCGACCTCTACCATCACCGCTCAATGAGCCGGGAACTGGTTAGAAAAACAAAGAAAACGAGGATACTAAGAAAAAATGGCAAGAATTAAGCGCGGTCTGATGCGCCACAAGCGACACAAGAAATTGTTGAGTCGCGCCAAAGGTTATTACGGCAGAAAGAAGAACGTCTTCAAGAACGCCCACGAACAGGTAATGAAGAGCGGCCAATACGCTTTTCGTGACCGCAGAGCTAAGAAGCGCGAGTTCCGCCGCTTGTGGATCGCTCGAATTTCGGCAGCTTGCCGAAACGAAGGCGTGAAGTACGGTGACTTCATTCATGCAATGACCACAAAGGGCATTGAAGTAAACCGAAAAATGCTGAGCGAGTTGGCGATCAACGATCCTGCCGCATTCAGTACATTCGTGAAAACCGTAGTCGGTTAATCCGTCAAAAAAGGAAAAAATTAGCCTCCGAGATTAAAACTCGGAGGCTAAATTATTTTTGCGCCTGCCAAATGAGATATTTGTTGCCATGCTCATCGGTGTACGTTGAGTGCCACATGGTCTCTCCTTTTTCAACGTCGCTTGTCGGTAACCCCAACGATTGAATCTCAATCACATCCGCTTCGATATCTGTGCTCTGAAATGCGATCATCGGAGCAGGCCAAGGTTCATCGCTTTTGCGAATGTGTTTCATATAACCAAATCGCCCTCTGCCAGGAGATTCAAGCAATATCCACGAGTCGCCAAAACGCTCAGTTTCGATGCAGTTGAGCGATTGCTTCATTGTTTGAGCGGATGACTCGGGATCGGCAACGAAAATGACAACCTCGCTGAACTGGATGGTCATGGGGAAACGTTACCTGTGTGATTTACCGAGTTGAACGGTTTTCGTCGAGAATATCTATCCGTTTGACCTGAGTCCAAGCCATTTCGATAAATGATTGCCAGTAGAATCTGGGAAGTATGTCGCAAACACAAATGGGAACTGATCTTAACCAAGCGATCATCCCAAACATCAATGAAGATGATGCGAGATTTATTCAAGGCGTTCGAGATTTCGTAGCCAAGGAAGTCTTGCCGAACACCCGAACTTGGGAAGAAAACACTGCGTTCCCCGATGAAATTTGGGAAAAACTAGGAGCTATCGGAGCTTTTGATACTGTCGTTCCCAAAGAAATGGGCGGTTCTGGCCGAAGCTGCCGAGCTTATGTTGAAATGTGTCTCGAACTTGCCAAAGGTGATCCAGCGCTCTCAATGAATGTAGCTGCCGTTAACGCGCTCGTGATTGGACATTTGGTTCACTTTGCCAGCGATGAGCAACGCGCAAAGTATTTAAAGCCAGCAATGGAAGGCAAGTTGAAACTGGCTTGGGGTCTTACCGAGCCAGATGCTGGATCGGACGCGCGCCGTGTTCGAACCGCCGCTACTCCGATTGATGGCGATGAAGGTTTTTATCATATCAACGGTGAAAAGATGTTTATCACCAATGGTGGCAAAGCCGATCTCATCATCATCATCGCACGAACAAGTGAAAAAGAGCTTTCGGCGTTTTTGATGGAAACAGATCAACCTGGTTTTGAACTGACCGATCGTGTTCACACTATCGGTGTTCGAGCAAGCAACACCGTTCGATTTAAGCTGACGAATGCGCGGGCATGGCACACGCCTTGTACATTTGAACAGGCTATCTCGTTGCTTTATCGTGGTCGGCTTGGAATCGCGGCTATGGCCTGTGGAATCGCAGAAAAGGCGTTTGAATTGGCATTAGAGTATTCACAACAACGTGAGCAGTTCAATCGACGCTTGTGCGATATGCAATCAGTTCAAAACATGCTGGCTGATTCTGGGATGGAAGTCGAAGCATCTAAGTTGTTGCTCTTAAAAGGTGCAGCGATGATGGATCGCGGGGAGCAAGTTGTCCTTCAATCCAGCTACGCCAAGCTTTATGCTAGCGAAACGGCGAATCGGGTTACCAACCGGGCGATTCAGATTCATGGTGGTCGCGGGATGACATTTGAATTCCTCGTAGAAAAGCTTTGGCGCGACGCAAAACTCACCGAAATCGGCGAAGGGTGCAGTGAGATCCAGCGTCTGGTCATCTCAAAGCAACTTTTGCGCGGCTGAAACGTTAAAATGAGTAAGCAATTATGATCAGCACATTAATCGCATCGGCTTTGCTGGCTCCAATTGAGCCGGTAGAGATTTACAGAACGTTTGAAAAAGGAAAAACATACAGTTATTCCGTTCGAACGCACCTGCAATCGGAAACCCGAGAAGTTGGACGGAATACGTTTATTCCCTCTGATGTTGATATCAATTATGACTTCAACTACAAGATTATTGATGTGAAAAGCTCGGGCATGGCTAAGGTTCTTTACCAACGGCCCGCGATTTCGCAGATTGATGGTGAAACAGCGAGCAGTGGCCCGATCACGACGAAGGTTCCTCTCAATTGGAAGATGGAACTTGATCTTTCACCGGTTAATGCGGTGACAGGCATGAAGGATCTGACTAAGGAAAAGAAGATCAACTCGGTTTGGTTTAAGCAGCCGGTGGCTTACCGAACGTTTAGCTCAATGACAAGCATGGAGCGACAAGATATCGTTTCGCAGTTTGTCAGTGAGTTGCAACGAATGGTGCTTTTTGTTGGTGGCCTTGATTCATCCCTTGACTTTGCCCCGCGGTTGCCGCTCGGTGAAGTTGAAGTTGGTGAAAAGTGGCGCCAAACAATGAGTTACCAACCCATGGAAATTAAAGGTTCAGGTGGTCAGTTCGAAGTTCAACGCCTTGATATGGACTTGGTCTTTAACGGCATGAAGGATAAAAATGGTGTGCCGTACGCTTCGATCACAGGTTTGCTTAAACTTGATACCGATGCGGCAAAGTACATTAACCAAGCGATGCAGATGACAGCAAATCAGTCTGGATTAGCTAAGTTGCCAATGAAGTTGGAAACAAAGATTGAGTTTGAACTTGATCCTAAAACTTTCACCACCCGACGAGCGACATCGAGTTCCTTGGGCAATTGGTCGATCTTTATCGCTGGGTTCAATGACCCCGTTCAGGAAGAACGAATTAACGGACGAGCGAGTATCGTCCTGAATTCGATCAAGTAACCGGTATCATCTCGGCGTGAAAGACGTCCAGATCAACAAAATTCCCTTTTTGATTGGCCTGGGCGTTTTTTTTGTTTGTCTGATCTTTCGCCTTGTCGGCATCACTTGGGGTTTGCCCACCGAAACCCGATATCACAGTCTGCATCCGGATGAAGAACTGATCCTGGCTTATTCGCAAACGATTGAACCCGCAAAAGGGAAGTTCACACCAGGTTTTTACAATTACGGAACGCTTTATCTCACCGTTCAGAAAGTTGCCACATCGGTCGTTGCGGGTTATGGCGGTGGTTCAAAAACTCAAGACGGCTCAGACATGAATTTGGTCATCCGCCGCTTTTTGTTAGCCGGGCGAGTGATTAGTGCCATAGCCGGGGCATTAGCCGCTTTAGCGGTCTTCTTAACTCTGTTGAGGCACACAAACTGGATGGGTGGATTGCTCGGAGCGGCAGCAATGGGTTTAACTCCTGGTTTGGTGGTTCACAGCCGGTTCCAAACGGTTGATGTTCTTGCAACATGTTTCTTGACTTGGTGTTTTTATAACTGTTCAAGGATGTTTCCCACTGATGGGGAAGAGATCGATGTCAAAAAGCTACAGAAACTAGCAATCTGGGCGGGAGTTTTTGCGGGTCTATCCGCAGGCACCAAGTACACCGGAATTCTTGCTTTTGTTGCCGTAGGCTTTGCGCTCTTTTTTGTGCTCGGCAAAGATCGAATAGCTGAGGTTGTAAAACTGAAAGTGATCGGTTTTGTCGCGATGATGGTTGTATTTATTCTTGTGACTCCCGGTGCAGTTCTGGACTCAGCCAAGTTTATGCAAGATTTTAAGTTTGAAATGACTCACACTTCCACGGGTCATGGGTTAGTGTTTGCCGGAACTTCACCCGGTTGGATCTATCACATTTCAAACCTTGTTGTTGGTTATGGTGGCCCACTCCTGATATTCAGTGCCTTTGGGATTGGCTACGCGATTTACCGCAAGCAAACTTGGCTTATTGGCCCGTTGGTTTTTGCCCTACTCATATACATTTTGATTGGAAGAGCGGAAGTCAAATTCTTACGCTATGTTTTCCCACTTATCCCGGTTTTGTCTCTCGGTTTTGGCTGGGCGATTGGTTATTTCCATGAACAGGCAACAGTGAAGTCAAGGGCATTCGTTGCTTTTTGTATTGTCTCCCTTGGTGGTTTTGGGGGAGGATTAGTATCGTCGGTCAATCTAACAAACTGGATGGTGCAACCCGATGTGCGCGACCAAATGGGGGATTACATCCGTGAAAATCTACCAAAAGGGTCATCGATCGGTTTTGTTAAGGATCCTTGGTTCTATTCTCCGACATTGCATCCCAATATCCAAGCTGGACCTGCGCAAATGCGCATTCAGGATCGGTTAGAGCAACTTAGTCAGATTCCAAATTTCAATGTCATTCGGCATACCCCTCTCAATGTTGATGAACGACAAGATTGGGATGTCAGGTTGCTGACCGAAGATCGGCCGGACTTTGTTGTCTTCAGTAGTTTTGAAACCGAAGGTTTGGTGCAATTAAAACTGCTAAAGAATCCCGACCCTCAATTCGCGGTTCAACTTAGCCAGTTTTCTGAATTCATGGATGTATTGCAGCGGGATTACGAGATGATGGGAATTAAATCTCCCACTGGGGCATCAATACCGTTGCTGGGTCAAGATGGCTTATTATTCACGGGAGGAATCCATGACATGGCTTACATTCGTCCTCAGTTATGGATTTGGATCAAAAAGGATTTGAAAACGGGATCGAGTGGTACCTCGACACCCTTAAATTCGAGCGAGGAGCCAGCGAGCACACCATCAGCTCCTACGCCCGAGACCTCCAGCGAGCCGCCGAGTTCTTCAACGGGCGCGGACGCACGTCCTGGCACCAATTAGACGGAGAAGATCTTCTCCTTTACCAAGCAGCCGCAAAACACGATTCTGCCGCTACGACGGCGCGTCGACGTGTAAGTGCGCTTCGATCCTTGTTGAAATTCCTCAAAAAACATGGTGAAGGCCCAACCGTTGATTTACCTTCGGCGGCGGGGATTCGCCTCCCGAAACGTGTTCCTAAGGCTCTTACAATGGAAATTTTGGATCGGCTGTTGGGATCACCTGATTTGAGCACGCCGACTGGGGTGCGCGATCGAGCGTTGATGGAAGTCGTCTATGGAACTGGATTGCGGGCAAGCGAAGCAATTGGACTTCGGGTGGAAGAAGTTAATTTGGATTCAGCCGCATTTCGAGTTACGGGGAAAAGAGGCAAAACACGGTGGGTTCCGTTGCCGATGCATACATCGCCGTGGTTAGAGCGATACTTAAATGAGGCCCGCCCACAACTGGTCAAAGGTCAAGTTGCTCAAGTGTTCGTTGGTTCGCGAGGGAAAGCCTTAAGTCGCCAATCAGCTTATAGCATCCTTGATTTTCATCGTCGTAATGCGGGAATAGCGGCGGCTGTTAGCCCCCACACCTTGCGGCACACTTACGCGGTGCATCTTATTCAGGGGGGAGCAGACCTCCGCGTGGTTCAAGAACTGCTCGGGCACTCCAGTATCAGTACAACTCAAATTTATACGCAACTTGACCTAGAACAGGTTCGGCGCATTTACGAATCAGCTCACCCTCGCAAGTAAAGCTACTCCGCTACTCGAATCTCGAGATTGCCGTACCTTGTATCCCCGGCAACTATAATTGCCCGGCGGATAATGATGACTCCATCGCGTTTTTGAGCCTTGGCTTTGTTCGTCGAAATTTTCATCGCGTCACTCTGAGTAGCTAATCGCGCAGAATTGGTTGTCGCAATAATTTTGCCGGAGTTATCGGCAACGCTGACTTCTCTGTAGTTGCCAGCTTTAGCTACATCTGTGAGGATGCGCTGAAGTTTTTCGGGAGAATCAGTTAAGACGTTGGATTCCAATGCCTCGCTCATGGCATCCACTGATCGTTCTAGTTCTGCAACTCGAGTTTGGCTTGTGCGGAGATTAGCGCCGAAGATAACGACGACCAGGAGAACAATAACCATCGCCGCAATGATAATGCCGCGCAGTTGAGGAGTCATATGTTTTGACTTTTCTGATTCGGGCGTAGACGGTGGTGTAGTTTCTTCCGACATGCCTTATTGTAGCGGAGGATTTGGAAGTTCGGCATTAGGAACTACTTCAAGGCTCCAATCTGACCGCTCTCCTGCTTGAAGTCGCAACGAGCCAGCCAGTCCAATCATTGCCGCATTATCGGTGCAGAGGGCAAGAGGAGGAACGGTAACACTGATGCCTAAGCGACCACATTCGGCCGTAAGTGTTTCACGTAGTTTGAGATTTGCGCTCACGCCTCCAACAAGCGTAACCGCTTCAATTTCAGATTCCTCACAGGCATTGATTGTTTTAGCAACTAAAACATCGACAATGGCGGCTTGAAGGCTTGCTGCGGCATCAGGAATACTGATTTGTGCTCCTTCGGATTCAACAAGTCTGAGCATGGCGGTTTTAAGCCCGCTAAAGCTGAAATTAAATGGATCTTTGGGAATCGCCCGGGGAAGTTTGTACCGTTTGGGGTTGCCGTGCTTGGCTTGTTCTTGAATCGCAAAACCGCCGGGGTAACCCAGTCCAAGTAACCGCGCACCTTTATCGAACGCTTCACCGGCGGCATCGTCGCGGGTTTCACCCAAAATCTTGTAGATTCCCGGTGAGTCAACCCGAACAATTTCCGTATGACCGCCACTGACAATCAGGGCAATATGAGGGAACTTGAGTTGGGCCGTGGGGTCACCGAGGGGAGACATGAGGTGACCTTCCAGATGATGAATGCCGAGAATCGGAATGCGTTTTTGAAAAGCAACTGCTTTTGCCGCTGATACACCCACACTTAATGCTCCGACTAATCCAGGTCGATTGGTTACACAAACTGCACTGATACTGGGGTTGCCAGCTTTTTCCAATGCTTCCAGATAAACCGGAATGATGCTCTCGACATGCTGTCGGGCAGCGGCTTCCGGAACAACTCCACCCCATTTGAGGTGCATTTCAATTTGACTCGCAACTACATTGGAGAGAATATTGCGACCATGCAGCACCGCAATCGAAGTTTCGTCGCAACTGGTTTCGATTGCAAGAATTGGATCGGGCCAGAACTGAAGGTCTACGGACATTCCCATGTTTGGAGGTTGTAAAGCCACATGATGACCGCATCTTCTTTGTTATCGGGATAGTAATTTTTGCGTTTGCCTGTTGATGCAAAGCCCATCATTTCATAAAGCTTGATCGCAGCATCGTTCCCGGCGCGAACTTCAAGGGTGGCACAGGTTGCGCCTTTGCTTGCTGCGCGCAGAAGTAACTCAGTAATCAGTTTTTTAGCGTAGCCTTGGCGACGATAGCTCTCGGATACAGCAACTGTAATGATGTGGGCTTCATCGATCATGATCCACTCACCCGCAAATCCGATGAGGTCAGTTCCGACTTCACCAATGATGAAGATTCCGTGATCTTGGCTCAACTCATTGCGAAAAGACTGCTCCGACCAAGGGCAACTTTGCGAAGCCTTTTCGATTTCAACAACTCGGGTGATGTGTCGCTCTTCGAGCGGGGCAATACGTAGATTGGACACAGCGTTATCCGCCGAGATAGGCTTCTTTCACCTTAGGATTGGTCAGGAGAGCCTTGCCGGTGTCTTGGAGGACGATATTGCCGGTTTCAAGAACATAAGCACGATCAGCGACTTCCAGAGCGCGAACAGCATTTTGCTCGACCAGAAGAATGGTGACTCCGTCGGCGTGGAGATCTTTGATAACGCTAAAAATCTCGGTAACGAGATTAGGAGCTAATCCCATGCTGGGTTCATCCAGAAGGAGCAACCGCGGGCGAGCCATGAGCGCACGGCACATGGCGAGCATCTGTTGTTCGCCACCAGACATTGTTCCGGCGTTTTGTTTGAGTCGTTCACGAACCCTGGGGAAGCGGTCAAGGAACCGATCCATGTCCTTTTGCACCTCGCCGTCTTTTTTTCGAATGAACGCGCCGAGTTGGAGATTCTCCTGCACAGACATAATTGTGAAAATATTAAGACCATCTGGACTTTGGCTAACTCCGAGCTTGACAATTTTATCGGGGCTGGTTTCGGCCAAATCGGTGCCTTCAAAGTTGAGAGTTCCGGTGCGGGGGCGAACTAAACCGCTAATTGCTCGAAGAAGAGTGCTTTTGCCCGCTCCATTTGAACCGATGATAGAAACAACCTCACCCTCGTTCACTTCCAGGTTAACATCGTTCAGAGCCTGAATTGCGCCGTAAAAGACGTTCAATCCTTCGATCTTCAGCATGAGCATCATTCTAGCTGATAATGGCTAGAGGTCGCTGTATCTGATTTTTTGTACCAACTGTCCCAATACGATTCTTCACATGCAACGCAGCCGTCTCTTTTACGGGTAAGGGTACACAATGCTAGCACTGTTGGCTGCAGTTTCCGGGGTAATGATGACCCAAACAACATCTCAATTTCGGCTGGTTGAAGCGAATGAATGGAACTTTGTATCTGTTCAGCCGGAGGCGTTGACCGTTGTCGAAAATGGCAGCAGTAAACAGATGTTTGTCGCTATCAGTGGGCGGGCGGTGACCGAATTAGTACCGAGTTGGACGGGGAGCGCAAAGAATGGCTCGAGTCTGACTTTTTTTGTTCGACCAGATGTTGAAGGTGCGAGCGAATTTAATTTAGGAATGTGGAGCGAAGGAGTGGCGACTCCGACTTCTCGATCCAGCGTCAATGATCAAGAAGATGAGTTTTCAAAAGTCAGCACTGACACTCTCATACTCAAAAAGCCCGTTGATCGATTTCTTGTCCGTATTGAAGCCACTCCCGGCATGGATGGCACACTGCCTGAGCTAAAAGACTTAAGTTTTATTCTTACGAGTTTTCAAAGCAAAACCTATCCAGGTGGAATGCCGCTTTGGGAAACACTTTTGGATGTTCCTCTCCGCGCGCAAATGAGCTATGAAGGAGGTGGGGTTCTATGTAGCCCGACTTCAATTTCTATGCTTTTGGGTTACTGGGCAAAGAAGATTGGCAAGCCGGAACTCGACAACGATGTTCCAATCGTTCAAGCTGGGGTTTATGATCCAGCTTGGAACGGGACAGGTAACTGGCCATTCAATGTGGCATTTGGCGGATCCCAGCCGGGTATGACGGGGTACGTTTCCAGGTTCCGTTCGGTTCAAGACCTGGAATCTTTTATTGGATATGGGGTGCCGATCGCCACGTCGGTGAGTTATGGACTTCTGAAGGGAATTGGTAAACAAGATAACGACGGACATATCGTTGTTGTCTTGGGATTTGATAAAGAAGGGAACCCAATCTTTAATGATCCAGGTCGAAATGTTGTGCGGATGACCTACAAACGCGCAGATTTTGAAAAAGCTTGGGGATACTCAAAAAATACGGTTTATGTAATCCATCCGAGAGGGTGGAAGATTCCAAAGAATGGCCCTTGGCCAGAGCAAAAACGAGACTGAACTTATGAAACCTTGGAAAATTGCATTA
The DNA here is from genome assembly GCA_027492935.1 of Fimbriimonadaceae bacterium. Taxonomy (GTDB): domain Bacteria; phylum Armatimonadota; class Fimbriimonadia; order Fimbriimonadales; family Fimbriimonadaceae; genus UphvI-Ar2. The sequence goes on along the minus strand of JAPUDU010000134.1, from coordinate 4,066 downwards.
ATGATCTTGATTCCGCTACTTGTAATTGTAGCGTTCGGATTCATGGCGAACAGCGCACAAAAGATGGGCGCCGTGAAATCTCGAGAAGATCTTGTTAAAAGTTCGGTCACGAAAGTCACGAAAGGTGATGTGGCTATCCGAGTCGTCGAAACAGGCTCACTTCAAGCGCTGACAACAGTTGAAGTGAAGAGCCAGGTCGGAGGACGGGTTGCAAAACTACTGGTTGATGAAGGCGACTACGTTGAAAAAGGTGATTTGATCGCTATCATTGACCCACAACAAACCGAACTCCAGGTTCAACAAAACCAAGCTCAGTTGGAAGGAGCTGCCAGTTCTGTACGGCGGCTAGATGTTGAAATTGCTCAGCGACGAGTTACCGCGAAAACAAACTTAGAACGAGCACGCTTACAAGTTAAGCAACTCGAACGTGAGCTTGCCGCTCAACCCGCCATCACCAATTCAACAATTCGGTCGGCTGAAACGGGTTACACGACGGCACAGAAGGCGTACGATTTGTTGGTATCTGTCACTGAACCGAACCAACGTACGCAATCTGAAATTGCGGTTCAAGATGCAGATAACAATCAAAAGAATGCTCAGGTTGAAAGAGATCGTCAGCAAGGTCTTTATGAAAAAGGTTATGTCAGCAAGCGAGAAGTTGAGCAAGCCGAGCTAAATTTACAACTTGCTGGCACTAAGGTCAGACAAGCAAAAGAAGCTCTCCAGCGACTCAGTAATGAACAACTGATTGTTCGCCAGCAAGCGGGCGAAAGAGTTGCTCAAGCCAAAGCGGATCTTGATCGGGCAAAAGCGAATGCGATCACTGATCCAAACAAACGCAGTGCATACGAAGTTGCGATCCAAAATGTACGAGATGCTGAAATCGCGCTGAAAGATGTCGATTCTTTGATTGAACAGAAGCGAGGATCTCAAGCGAATGTCTCGCAAATTCAAAGTTCGTTGAACGACTCTCTTCGCCTTCTTGGAGAAACTGAAGTTCGGGCTCCAATCGCGGGCGTCGTTACTCGCCGTTATGTTCAGATGGGTGAGTTGGTAAACGCTTTGAGTAGCTTCTCCGCTGGTTCGCCCCTCGTTAAAGTTGAAGATCGTTCAAAGATGTATGTGAAGCTGGAGATCAACGAAATTGATGTCGCTCGGCTTACGGACGATATGTCCTCATCAATCACGATTGATGCACTGCCGAACATGGAATTCTCTGGTCGAGTTACTAAGATTTCACCAGCGCAGATTGAAAACGCGGCGGCTGTCGGTGGTGATCCGGTCGTAAAGTACTTGGTCGAAGTCACCCTTGATCGAGTTGGGAAAGAACTCAAAAGCGGAATGTCCGCCAAGTGTGAAATGACGCCGGTTAAAGCATCAAATGTTTTGCGCGTACCTCTTGCTTACCTTGGCGAAGAAAAGGACGGAACCCACTTTGTGATGATGTACGACCCTAAAGAGGTCGTTAAGCCCGCAAAGCTGGGCGAAAAACCTGCGTTAGTCGGTAAGAAAGTGGTGGTTAAAGTCGGCATCAAAGATTTGGCTTATGCCGAGATTCTTTCCGGCGTAAAAGATGGCGACCAAGTCGTTAAACCACCTTACACTGGCCCACAGCGCAAAGGGATGATGCAATTTGGACCGGGCGATGAGGAAGAGCCAGAAGGCGAAGGAAGCCCAAGCAGCTCATCTTCTGAAAGCACAATGGAAAAAGAGTAAGCCATGAACTTTTTCGAGTCATTTAGAATCGCGTGGGACATGCTCCGGCTTCACAAGCTAAGAGCGTTCCTTACCATGCTCGGCGTCATCATCGGCGTTATGAGCGTCACGTTGATTTCTATGATCTCCGGCGGGTTTCAACATTACATTAGCTACGAGTTTAAGAAACTTGGTGCAGATACGATCTTCCTATTTTATGATGGTGGGCGAGACCGAGTCGAGCGTAACTCCGAAATTGAAGGCATGGAGTATGCCGATATGGAGTTGCTGATGTCGCAAACAACGACGTTGGATGTTGCTTCTGCAACATTGCAGCTTGGCCCTAAAAAAATCACTTATCTTGATAAATCCATCAGTGATCCAGATATTCAAGGGGTTGACGAGCATGTTGCTGAGCTCAACAAAGTTGGTATCACCAGCGGGCGCATGATTGACCGCAAAGATTTGGATTCACGGGCGAATGTTTGCGTGATCGGACAAGATGTGCGCGACCGACTATTTGGCAAAGAACCGGCCGAAGGAAAGCTGATCACTTTCCCCGGAATCACGATGGAAGTCGTCGGGGTTATGGATGTCGTTGAAATCATGGGCCAAAACAATAAGAAGGAGATTTGGGTTCCTTTAACGACGGCTCAAGATAAGTGGGTGGGTGGAGATCAGATTACTTTTATTACAACTCGGCCCAAGCCTGGAATTTCAGTTGAAACAGCGATGGATGATGCCTGGCGCGTGCTTATGCTTAAATCTGGCAATAAGCGCGTTTACCGCATTGACTCCCGCGAATCGATAATGAATATCTTTGGCGGGATACTCGGAGCCGCTGGTGCTGTCCTTGCTGGTATTGCGGCTTTGTCACTGCTTGTTGGGGGAATCGGCATCATGAACATCATGCTCGTCTCCGTTACCGAGCGAACAAGGGAAGTCGGCCTTCGCAAAGCTGTAGGGGCAACCCGGTCTAGTGTAATGGCCCAGTTCCTTGTCGAATCTGTCTTCCTCAGTGTTGTAGGTGGATTTATTGGGATGGGTATCGCTTTTATAATCGGTCAAGGCGTTACGGCGATTAGTTCAGCGGCAAACTTTCCGAGTAAAGGTGGGTTGGTTATGGTTTTCCCGGTGAGCGCCGCAATTACATCGACAATCATCTCGGCTGTCATCGGGATTATCTTTGGTCTTTATCCGGCGGCTCGCGCGAGTGGACTTAGCCCGATTGAAGCCCTGCGAACTGAGTAAAAGCTCAGGCACAAAAAAGCTCCTCAACTGATTAGGTTGAGGAGCTTTTTTGTTAATGAATCGCTTATCGACGTGAAGCCAATTTAGCGAGTAGCTTGAGGATTTCCAGGTAGAGCCAGACTAATGTGATGAGTAAGGCAAATGCGCCATACCATTCCATGTATTTAGGGGCTCGTGATTGAACACCTTGCTCAATCATATCGAAGTCGAGAGCAAGATTTGCTGCGGCTAGAATGATCACGAATACACTGAAGCCAATTCCGATCATTCCTGATCCGAATACGGGCAAAGCATTAACGAATCCCGGCGCGACAAAACTGATTAGGAAGGAGCCAAGGTAGAAGATACCAACGGCAAGCGTAGCTCCGATAACAACCGTTCGGAATGTTTCGGTAACTCGAACGATGCGCGCCGCATAAAGGCTAAGCATAGTGCCGAACACAACGAATGTTGCGACGATTGCCATCGGTACGAGTCCAGCGGTTTGAGTTCCCTCAAAACGCTGGGAATACATCAACGAAATTGTTCCGAGTGCAAACCCCATGATTGGGGCATAAACCAAGCTGATCGGCATTGCCCATTCGCGTTTGAATACACCAGCAATGCCCAAAATGAGAGCAATGAAGAAGCAGGCTATTCCAATGATTGGCTGGGCGGCAAGATAGCCAAACACGCCAGTTGCCATCGTGATTGCGAGCAACAGAGCACTCTTGCCAATCGTGCCGTTAAGGGACATCTCACCAGCATTTGAACCAGCAAAACTTGAGGATTGCGTGAAGTACTCCTCCTTCATCGCAGGATTACTATTTTTGAACCATTGATTCATATTGTGTTTTCCCTTTGGGGATTGCTTCTATAGACGCTGAAACGCGATAATTCGAGCCCAGACTATGCCTTTAGGCGCGAACTGATTGTAGCGCATTCAAGACTCGAGATTTTTCCTCGCTGGTTAAAGTCACGAGCGGCAACCGAACTGACTCACAATCAAAACCATCTGATGCGAGAGCCGCCTTGATTGGAGTTGGGCTTGGAGCCGAGAAAATCGCTTGAATAAACGGTGTGATCTTATGAGGAATCTCTCTAGCTATCGCTGGATCTGTAGGGAAAGACTCAATAATTG
>JAPUDU010000133.1:1419-17775 GCA_027492935.1 Fimbriimonadaceae bacterium | reverse complement strand
CATTGCGCAGGCAGTGAATGTCAGTCCTTTTACGATTTCTGTGGTTTTGAATGGCTCGAAATCGAATACCCGTGTTTCTGAGGCGACGCGAGAGCGCATTATTGACGCGGCTCGGGAAATGGGTTACTTGCCCAACGCATTGGCGCGGGCGTTGCGGAATAGCACGACTAATATTTTAGGGCTTTACTTTGGTTATGGACACCTTGAACCTCATGATCCTTTCCATGCAGAGGTTTTGACTGGTCTGCAGCGAGGCTGTGAAGGGTGCGAGAAGGATTTGATGATCCATTACTCTTTCCACCGATACGGAGTGGATGAGATTTTTGCGGAGTTGGCGGGCGGCAAGATTGATGGTTTAGTCCTGATTGCATCGCCACACGATCCGTTAGTTGAACGATTACGCGGCTCGCAACTGTCGTTTGTAGCGATGACGGACATCATTCCGGGGGTTCCGAGCGTGATTGCTGACGATGCAGCGGGATCGGTTGAGATTGCACGCCACCTTGGAGCTTTAGGGCACAAAACGGTTATGTATCGGTCTTGCCCAGGTGAATCAGATTCGGCTGGTCGCCGAGAAGCGGCCTTTATTAGTGAAGCGGCAAAATTTGGGATAGAAACAATTCGAACAAAGACCAGAGATTGGAAAGGTGGCCTGGATATTGCAGAGATTAATTTGTTGGAAGATAGAAAGGATAGAGGCGTGACAGCGGCGGTTTGTTGGGGTGATCCTAGCGCATACGCTCTGTTGAGTTACTGTAAGGCACATAAAATTTCTGTACCAGATGACTTGGCGGTGGTTGGATTCAATGGGATCGAATTGCCGTTTGAGCCGGCAAAAGTTTTAACAACTGTTCGGGCAAATTGGGCTTCTGTAGCTCAGCGCGCCGTACAACTGCTCGTCGATCAACTCGATGGTGAACAAGGGATCGCTGATCTCACGGTTTTGCCAGTTGAGTTCTGTCCAGGTGAGACCACATGATTTCACCTAACCTTCGCAAAGAAGCGCATATGAAAACCCTCAAATCTTCTGGATTTACACTAATCGAACTGCTCGTTGTAATTGCAATCATTGCAATTTTGGCAGCAATCCTCTTCCCGGTATTTGCTCAAGCTAAGGCAGCAGCAAAGACGACTGCAACTCTTTCCAACCTCAAGCAAGTTGGTACATCTGGTCAAATTTACTTGGCTGACTATGACGATGTGGTTCACCCATTCGTTTATTCGAACGCATCAGCAGTGCCCGCTATCTCCAGCGTTGGCTACTACTACTACCTTGAGCCGTACATGAAGAATCGCCAAATTGTTTGGGATGCAGCACGCGGTGTTGCTACCAGCACGGCAAGCAATGATTACCAATGGACCCGAGCAGTTTCGATCTCCGTAAACCGCAATGGTTGGGTTGGTTGGGAAGACATTAACAACTCGTACACACGATCATTCCGAATCGCTTCTGCTCAAGAAGATATTGCAGAACGAGCGGCATACATGGTTACTTCACGAACAGATGCTCCTAGCCTTGGCTACGACTTTGTTACCGACGAAGCAGCTTGTGCAGTTACAACCTCCCCGAACACAGTTTCAAACACACGTTTGCAACGTGCTTACTTGGGTGGGAAATTCCATCGTGATCGTATCATGACCTCCTACGGCGACAGCCACGCAGGCGGCGTTCCTAGTTCAAAGGTTATTCGATACTTCACAACAGTCGCTGATGCGGAAACTTGTGCTGGCTACAGCGCTCCGAACTACATCCAACCTGCACCTGGAATCAACACAAAGTTCTGGGGCACGTGGTACGACGCGACTCGATAAGCTGACATGAAGAAGGAACTTCATCCTGGTGTAATCGTTGCGGTTGTAGTTGTCGTACTCGGCATTGCTGTTGCGGCAATTATGATGACCGGCAATCAAGGTTCTGAGAAAGTTGATCTGAAAAAAATGGATCCAGCAAGTCTTCAGGACAATGAGCCCATCAAACGTGGGCAGCCGGGTTACAAAGAACGGACGACTGATCCAGACTAACGACATTACTCTCTTCAATGAGGCACGATCCCGCGCGCAAGCGCGGGATTCGATTCAGCTATGACCGAACACCCTTCTTCCATGACAAAAAAAACTGGCGACTTGCCACGTATTTTTCGTCGGTTATGGGCAATAGTTCGACCTTATCAAGGGAAATTCTTTTTAGGAATTTGTTTTCTTTTGCTGGCTGTACCTTTGGGGCAGTTTGCGATTTTCTTAACGCGTGATGTTACAAACCAAGCTTTGAATACCTCGAGCTTGACGATTGAAGAACGTTGGGACGCGGTGATTCGGATTATTATTTTGCAGGCGGGATTTTGGCTTGCGAGCACTTTGCTTTCGACTTGGCGCGAAGTGTTAGAGTGGTACGTTTCTATGCGGTCAACGCTTGATTTGCGACTGAAATACTATCGTCATTTGCATTCGTTGCCGATGAGTTTTTTGGGTCAGTTTGGGCCAGGAGCGCACCTTTATCGTTCGACTGCGGACATGGTTTCGCTTTTCCGGGTGGGGAATCGGGTGGAAACTTCGACGCCAGCGGGTCAGATGCCGCCGGAGAGTAAAGAGGTTCAGACTTCTTACTATTACTCAAACGATGTTGATCCTTATGATCCGGGTGTGATGGGGATTATTACGCGGTCGATGCCGCTATTTGTAGAAACGCTTTATGCGATGGGCTGGGGTACGGCTTTGCTTTACTTGATTGACCCGGTTTTGTCGTTGATGTTGGTTTGTTATATCATTCCATTTTCAATTGTTTCTTACTTTGCATTTAACCGTGTGCGGGAAGCAGCGTTTGATTTTAAGGATGGGGTGGAGAATGAATCGAAAGTTCTCCGCGATAGTATTGCGGGGATGAGGACGATGAAGGCGTTTGGCCGGACTTCGTTACAGTTGAAAAAGTACTTTTTGGCGGCAGGCCAGGCGAGACGCAACGGCATTCGGATGTATGGTGAGCTGGTTAAAGCTCAGAATATTTTGCAACAGTTTATGCGGTGGGCGTTCACGACTATCGTTTACGTTTATTTGGCGCGGAAGATTGTTATTGGGCAGGCGACGATTGGGGACTGGGTTGCGACCGCGCTTTTGATTGAAGCGGCACAAATGCCATTGCAGAATTTTGTTCAGTTGACGCAGCTTTTGAAGATGCAGTTGGTTCCAATTCGGCGTATTTTTGCGACGCTGGATACAGAGCCACTGCTTTTGGATAAACCCAATGCTGAGTCGGTCGGTGAGTTTGGCGGTTCGTTGAAGTTTAACGATTTGACTTTTGGATACCGTGAAAGTGAGCCGGTGATTCATGGCTTGACCTTGGATGTGAAGCCAGGCGAATATTTGGGAATTGTCGGGCCGAGCGGGGCGGGGAAGAGTTCGTTGGTGAGCTTGGCGCTACGGCTTTATGGTCCGGATAGTGGATCGGTTTTAGTTGATGGAAAGGATCTGGCTGATGTTCAACTGAAGAGCTATTTGGGGAAGGTTGCTTCGGTTCCACAATCGACTTATCTTTACGCGGGAACGATTGCGGAGAACGTGTATTTTGGGAACCCGGATGCCAACGAGGAAGACTTGCAACGCGCGCTTGATCAATCGGGTGCTAGTGCCTTTTTGTCGCATCATGGCGATGGGGTGGAGACATGTATTTCGGAGACAGCTCCGATTTCGGGTGGGGAGCGTCAGCGGATCGGAATTGCGCGGGCGTTGATTCGCGATCCGAAAATTCTGTTTTTGGACGAAGCGACGGCGAGCCTTGACCCGGTTACGGAAGATGCGGTTTTGCAGACAATTCAGGAGATTCGTGCTGGCCGGACGATTGTGACGATTGCGCACCGATTGAAAGCGGTGACACAGTGCGACCGGATTGTGGTTTTGTCAGCGGGAAGGATTGTTCAGGAAGGATCGCACGAAGAACTGCTAGCGGTTGATGGGCTCTACAAAGAATTGTGGGAGCAGCAGTGGGAGATTTCGAAGGTGAAAGGTGGAGCGCATGACTGAACAAGAAGCCTTGCGTACTTCTGAGAGTCACCGTGAGAATTCGTGGAAAGCTCTTCGGTTTGTATTGCGGTTTTTGAAACCTCAGCTTCGCCGGTTGACATTGGTTTGCTTAATTGATATTTCGATTTCGTTTATCAATTTGGCGATTCCCTGGTTTGGGAAATTTATTATTGATCAGGCGTTTCCACAACGTGATTGGCCTCTGACTTTGCAGGTTGCGGGAGGGATTGCGATTTTGGCGGGGCTTGTTTATGGGCTTTCTGCACTTCGTACTTACCTTTATAACTCGGCGGAGATGCTGATTGGGTTAGGGATTCGGAGTGCGATGTACCGGCATTTGCAGAAGCTGTCGATCGATACGATTGAATCTGTGCCGGTTGGTCAGCAGCAGTTCCGCGTAACTACGGATGCTGATCGCATTGCGCATATGTTGGTGCGGATTTTGCCAACGGCAGCAATGCTGGTGGAGTTCGCGCTGATTCTTTCAATTGCATCTTATATTGAGCCGGTGTTGACGATGATCGTTATGGGCTTCTTGATCCCGTGGACGTTCCTGTTTATCTGGGTCACCCATTACGGGCGGATTTTTGACCGACGTCGGTTACGCCTGACGGAGATGCGGGATGCGGCGATTTTGCAATCGACTTCAAGTTTTGCGACGATTAAGGCGTTTGCTCGAGTTCGGTCTGAGGTTCGTCGGAATGGAGTTGCAAACATCTCTGTTCAGCGGGTGGCGATTCAGGGCTATCTGATTTTGGTTGGGTTTGAACTGGTTACCCAGAAGCTGATTCCTTATTTGAAATCGACAACGATCTATTTGTTCTTGATTCGTCGGGTTGTTTTTGGGGAAATGACTTTGGGGATGACTGTTCCTTTGATTGCTTATCTTTCGCGGGTGACCTATCCGCTTGAGCGGATTGTGAACTTTGGATGCTGGATTTGGCAGACGATGGTTTCGGCAGAGCGATTGATGCATATTTTGCAGACTGAGCCCGCGATTCAGGATAAACCGAATGCGAAGAAAGTGGGAGATGACTTTGTGGGAACAGTACGATTTGAATCGGTTGGATTTGAACGAGATAGTGTAGGCAAGGTTTTGACTGATGTTAGCTTTGACTTGATGCCGGGGAAAACTACGGCGATTGTTGGTCCGAGCGGAGCCGGTAAGTCCACGGCGTTGGGATTGATGCTCCGGTTCCAAGATCCGAGTTCTGGGCGGGTGGTTGTTTCAGGTGAGGATTTGCGGGATTTGGATCGAACGAGTTACTTGCGTCAGGTGGGGACGGTGATGCAAGACACGTTTATCTTTGCGGGATCGGTGGCGGAGAATTTGCGCATCTCAAAGCCTGAGGCTACGGATGAAGAGTTGTTGGCGGTTTTGGAAACGGTTGAGCTGAGGGAGTGGGTTGAATCGTTTAGTGACGGATTGAACCATGACCTTGAAAGCGGGGGTGGCTTGTCGGCGGGTCAGAAACAACGCATTGGGGTAGCGCGGGCGATTTTGCCGAATCCTCAGATATTGCTTTTAGATGAACCAACTTCCGCGCTTGATGTGGAAACAGAAGCGCAAGTGGTTGAAATGTTAAAGGTTGCAGGGGCGGGGCGAACGGTTTTTGTTGTTACGCACCGGTTGGAGACGATTGTGGACGCGGACGAGATTTTGGTTTTGGAACGAGGAGTCGTGGTCGAGCGGGGTCGCCACACCGAGTTAGTGGAAGTGGGCGGATTATATGCTGAGCTTTATCGGTTGCACCGCACATTTGAGACAGCTCAAGGAAAAGAGTTTATGAGTGAGGTAACACAATGAAGACAAGGTATCCGGCGGAATGGCGCACTCAATCAGGCTGGAAGAAGCGATTTTATGCGACCTATATGAAATGGCTGGAGCGCATTGGTTATGCGGTTGTCGCTTTGGTATTAGGGGCTTTCGTCTTTGCGTTTAACTACCGCGTAGATGATGTGATTACGGCGGATAAAGTTCCGATTACGGCTACTGTTCATTCGATTAAGATGGGTGAGCCGGTTTTGATTGTGAAGGCTTTAGCTCCGAATTTTAGTGATGTTCAGGCAGGGCAACCGATTTTGGAAGTGGTTAAAGGTGAAGTGCAACTTGACCAATACGTGGCGTGGGCAGCGATGGAACGAAGCGGGGTTCCGCACAATTTAGTTCGGCCAAAGGTCGATATCGTCACTGCGGATCAGGGGGGTGTTGTTGTGGTTGATGAGGCTTTGCTGGAGAAGCGAATTGAGCCTGATACTGAGCTTGCACAGATTCGAGACTACAGTCAGTTGGTGGCTTCGGCGAAACTGGGTGGTCAAGGTGTTGCGAATGCCAAGATGGGCGGTGTTGCAACTTTGAAGTCAATTTCGGTCAGTTCTGCGAGTGGAGTTTTGCTTCGGGGAGACTCTGAAAGTGGCCCGATTGTTTCGGGGCGATTGATAACAGCGGATACGGTTGAGAAGCTTTCGGTTGAATTGATGGATTTGCCGTTGCGGGTGCGGGATGATATTCCTTTGCAAGTCAGTGGGTTGACGAAACTTGAGATTGACTCTAAGATGGTTTTGCAAGATGGGGGAAGCGGCGAAGGAATTCAGGTTGATCCGGCGGCAGCCACTTTGTTTAAGGCGGATGTTGTTTCGGGTGAACACACAGCTACGATTCAGTTTGCGAATTTGCCCGCGAATATTCAGAGCCAAGTGAATCAAGTGATTGAAGGTGCAATTGGCAACAAAGTTGTTACGGATTTGAGTGGAAAGCCAAGGACAATTCAGAGCGTGGCAGACTTTAACACCGTGTTCCAAGTGACGGCGATTCCGGGTGAAGGTAAGTCCGGAATGGAGTTTGTTAATGGGACAGCGATTTCGAGAAATTTTGAGGCGCAGTTAAAGATTCAATCGCCGCCGGACTACTTGATTAAAGCTGTTCGAAACGCGGATGCCGAAGGCCAGACGGTTACGGTGAAGGTAGAACTTAAAACAGGCGACCGACCAATAGCGACCCTCTTATTGAAACGATCATGATATCTAATACTGGACAGCAGATTTCGTATAACGAGCGGGAGCGCATTGACGACCCGACGCACCCGCTTTATGCCGAAACCGTTTATGCGGGCATTTTAGGGAAGCTCATTGGGGTTTATCTAGGTCGGCCGGTTGAGAATTGGAGCCACGACAAGATAGTCGAAGAGTTTGGCGAGATTCGTTATTACGTTCATGAACAGCGCGGTCGACGGCTGATTATTACGGATGACGATATTACAGGGACTTTGATCTTTTTGCGGGCTTTGCAGGATTACGGTTACAATCCGGCGATTAGCCCTTCGGATATTGGTCAGACTTGGCTGAACTATTTGATTGAAGAGAAGACGATTTTGTGGTGGGGCGGGCTGGGGAACTCGACTGAGCACACGGCTTATCTGCGGTTAAAAAGTGGGATTAAGGCACCAGAATCTGGTTCGGCAGCGTTGAATTCGAAGATTATTTCGGAACAGATTGGAGCGCAAATTTTTATTGACGGTTGGGGTTTGATTTGCCCGGGTGACCCAAAGAAAGCAGCAGATTTTGCTCGAAAAGCGGCGAGCGTGAGCCATGACGGAGAGGCGATTTATGGATCGCAGGTTGTGGCGGCGATGGTTGCGGAAGCGTTTGTCGAACAGAGTATTGATCGGCTTTTGGATACAGGGGTTTCAGTGATTCCTCCAGATTGTGAAGTGCGGAAGCTCATTGACGACATTCGGGAATGGCATATTCAGGATAAGGATTGGCACCGCTCGCTCGCGAATTTGCACGCGCAGTACGGTTACGATAAATACAAAGGGCAGTGTCACTTAATCCCGAATCACGGCTTAATTATTTTGTCGTTGCTTCATGGGGCAGGTGATTTTGATGAGTCGATGATGATTGTGAATACGAGCGGTTGGGATACCGATTGTAATTCGGGTAATGTCGGGGCGATTTTGGGGGTTCGGAACGGGTTAAAAGCGTTTGAAAAGCAAGATTGGCGTGGTCCGGTTGCGGATCGGCTTTATCTGCCGTCGGCTGATCCGGGGCGTTCGATTACGGATGCGGCACGGGAATCAATTGAAGTTATTAACGCGAGTTTGGCTTTGCGAGGTCGAGAGAAGCTTGCACCCAAGGATGGAGCGCGATTCCACTTTGCTTTTTCAGGTTCGGTGCAAGGATTCCGAGCGCAGAATCCGGAAGCGGGTGCCGTCGAGCATATGTACTTTGGAGGTGATCCGGCGATGCCGGGAATTCGGATTGCTCGGTATCGGAATGCGGATGAGCCGTTGAGAGCGATGACTCCTACTTTTATTCCGCCGGATACGAAAGATATGGTGACGGGATATGTGTTGGTGGCTTGCCCGACACTTTACAGTGGTCATCTAGTGGAAGTTGATTTGCGGGCGGTGAGCGAGCGGGCGACTGGTCGGTTGTTCATTGAATGTTACAACGAGGATGATGAGACTCAGCGGTATGAGGGTCTGGAATTTGATCTGAGTGGAAGTGATCTGACCCGGGTTGAGTGGGAGATACCGGATACAGAAGGGTATCCGATTCATCACATCGGAATTGAAGTGGATGGGGGCGAGGTGTTTTTGGAACGGATGGACTGGAAGAATATTCCAAGGACTTCGTGGCCGCCCGTTGAAGGAACGATGTGGCACCGGGCATGGGCGAATGCGCTCGATCGGTTTTCGCCGATGAGAGATCGATTTGAATATCTTTCGATGAACTCGGGCACAGGATTTTTGGCGCAAGGGCATCGAGAATGGAAGGATTATCGAGTGAGTTGTCGGATGACGCCACGTATGGCAGAGTCCGGGGGGATTGCGGTTCGGTATCAGGGAACACGTCGGTATTACGCTTTTCTGTTTGGGGCTCCGGGAGAGATCCGGTTGGAGAAAGTGCTTGACGGGGTTAAGACCATTGCAAAAGTGTCTTTCCCTTGGAAGCCATTTGAAGATTACGAAGTGACGGTTGAGGCACATGGGAACAAGTTGCGGTTGTTTATCAATGGCGAATTGATTTTGCAGACTTCGGATGAAACTAACTTGTTGGAATCTGGTGGCTTTGCTTTTGTTGTGAATTCGGGTTGTTTGGGCGCGGGCACACCAAGGATTGAGCCGTTATGATGGAGTTGGCTTTTCAGCGAGTTGGGGCAAGGTTAGGAAATTGTGATCTCGCGGATGTCGTTCGGGCGAGCGAGTTAGCGAGGCTCAAGACGTTTATTCGAGATGAAGAATCGGAAGCGTTAAAGATTTTTCATGCTGAGCAGAAGGACAATTGCTTTACGGGCGATTGGTATGGAGAGCACGCGGGTAAGTGGTTGGTTTCGGCTGGATTGACATATTCTGCTAACCCATCGGAGGAGTGGCGGGAGCGGATTGCGGTTGTTGTCAGCTTTTTGGTTGAACAACAGGAAGCGGACGGATATCTGGGTACGTATGCGAAGGAATCAGCGGCTCGGATGACTCATGGGGAGGTTGAAAAGAATCGAACGTGGGATGTTTGGACACATGCCTGGCTCTTGCTTGGTTTGCTTGCAGTGGCGGATATTCCGGGTTGTGAAGCGGCAGACGGTACGGCAAAGCGAATTGGAGAATTGCTTTTAGCGACTTTTGTGGAGGGCAAAACACCGGTTGGCCAAGGGAATCATAAGGGTTTGAGTAGCTTAGTTCTGTTGGAACCACTCGCTTTGATGGCGGGGCGATGGGGTGATAATCGTTATTCTGAACTTGCTTTAAAGTGTTTTGACCAAGCGGTGGAATCCGGGTTGAAGTTTGGTGAAGATATTGATGCTTCATTGATTGGAACGGGGAAAGCTTATCAGTTGATCTGGTGCTTGAAAGGGCTGGTTGAGCTTGCTATCGTTGCGGATCGGAAGGATTTGTTGAAGATCGCGGAAGATTTGTGGGTGAATATCCGGGAATTCCATTTAACACCGATGGGCGGGCCGTGGGGCGGGGTCGCGACGCACAAAGAGGTCTTTAATGAACCCGGCTACTTTGATCCTTATGGTTTAGTCGAGACTTGCTCGAGTACTACTTGGATGGTGTTGGGTTATCGGCTTTTTGAAGTGACGGGCGAGACGGCATATCTGGCAGAAGTGGAGAAGACACTTTACAATTCTGTGATTGCGGCGATTGATGAGAACGGATCGGACTGGTGTTATTTTACGTTCCCGAATGGTCGGCGGAACAATACTTATCATTGGGCTTGCTGCAAATCGAGTGGAGCCTTGGGGTTAGCGGAAGCGGAGTTCCAGTTTGTTGCCGTTCGAGATGGGGTTGCTCACGTGACGATGCTGGAATCGTGCGGATTTGAGACTCCGGATGGAGTATCGGTTGACCTCTTGGTTGAGGGTGATCGGATTAAGATTTTGTCAGGTGGAGACACAAAGTTGGCGGTTTATGTTTCGCCGAGCTATGAGGTTGTGGCGATGCCAGATGGGGCGCTTCGTGATGGGGATTGGTTGAGATTTGACGATTTGAAATTGGGTGAGACTGAGTTGCAGATACGGCTACGTTTTTGGGTGGAGCAGAAAGTTCATACCGTTGACCATCACGGGCAGGAGATTGTGCGTGAGGAGTATGTTTGTGCACGGCGGGGGCGCTATGTTTATGCGGTTGGGAAGTTTGAAGGGTATCGAATGCAGGAGACCTTGCGGATGCCGCAGTTGATGCCGGATTCCGTTTTTGACTTAGCGGATGAATCAACGATTATTTTGCGGCAAGCGGGGCGAGATGCAATAAAGATGACGCCGTATTGGCTTTGCGGTGGGCGGCATGATGGCGCGTGGCGGAGTGTGTGGCTTCAGGTGGCTTGGCAGTGAGCTGGGTAGTTGGTTATTCGGGAGCAGAAGTTCGGGCGGATGTGCAGATTTCGGTTGAACCAGCAGTTGAGTTTGGGTACCGGTTTGTTTCTAATTGTTCGCCACTTTATGATCAAGCGATCCGGGAGCAGATTGAATCGGTAGCTGCCGAGTTTGGGAATCCGGGTTTGTTTTTGGATTGCGTAGATTCAGGGGCACTCCCAATGACTTGGGCGGCGCGGTTGACGGCGGCGTTCTGTGTGGCATTGGATTTGCCGATTCCAGCGGTTGAATCGAAGAAACGATATTTGACCAGAGGGTTGAGACGCTCGCGACTTTATGTGCCGGGGAACACACCGAAATTGATCCCAAATGCTCCTCTTTTTGGAGCGGATGCGGTTATTTTGGATTTGGAAGAGTCGGTTCATGCTTCGCGGAAAACGGAGGCTTTGGCGATGGTCGCGATGGCAAGTACGCAGCTTGACTGGGGAGAATCTGAATTGATGGTTCGGGTTAACTCGGGCGAACGGGGTCGGGCGGAAATGCAGGTGTTGGGGAGGTCGGGCGTGGCGACATTTATTTTGCCGAAAATTGAATCGGCAAATGAGGTGGCGGAGATTGACGCTCTGTTGACTGAAAGTGGCTCAGAGTGTTTGGTGTTTCCGTTGCTGGAATCGGCTTTGGGGGTTGAAAATGCGTTTGATATTGCGCGTTCTTCGACGAGGGTTACGGCGATTTCGTTGGGATTGGAAGATTACGCGGCGGATATTGGGGCGACGCGTACAGTTGAGCAAACGGAGAGTAGCTTTGCGCGGGCGCGGGTTTTGAACGCGGCTCGGGCGGCGAAGGTGATGCCATTGGCATCGGTTTTCCCACGATTCCAAGATTTATCGGAAGTTGAAGGGTATGCGCGGGCGAGTCGGTCGGCGGGATACGAGGGTGTTGGTTGTATTCATCCGAATCAGATTGAAGCGGTTCATCGTGGGTTTATGCCGACGGATAAGGAGTTGGCCCATGCTCACCAAGTGGTGGATGCCTATGAGGCGGCAGAAAGACAGGGAAGTGGAGCTGTGGGAGTTGATGGTTCGATGGCGGATTTGCCGACTTATTTGCGATCAAAACGGATTGTTGAGCAGTCGCGGGGCGGTAATCGATAATGGTTAATGCGGCAGGACGAACGATTCCTGATTTGAAAGATTTGGGGTTGATAGGGTTTCGTGGGATTGAGGCAGAGCCATTGCAGAAAACGATGGCGAGTCGACTGGTGCGGAGTACAGCTGATTATCCGGCAGATGGGAATAAGCGTGTTGAGTCTCTGAAAGCGGCACTAAAGAATGCTGGTTTACGGGATGGGATGACGATTTCGACGCATCACCATATGCGAAATGGGGATGCGTTGGCCTCGCAAATTTTTGCGGCGGTTCGCGAACTTGGGGTGAAAGATGTCGTATGGTTCCCGAGTGCGGTTTTTCCGTGCCATGAAGCACTCATTCCGTATCTGGAAGATGGGACGATTCATCATATTGAAGGGAGTTTGAATGGACCCCTCGGGGATTATGCGAGCCGGGGGAGGATGCGAGGGCTAGCTATTCTGCGATCGCATGGAAATCGGTATCGGTCGATTCAAGATGGCGATGTTCATGTTGATATTGCAGTGATTGCGGCACCATCAAGCGATCATTTTGGGAATTGTACAGGAGCCTTTGGGAAGTCGGCTTGCGGGGGACTTGGCTTTGCGGTCGCCGATTCGGAGTATGCGGATCACGTTATTGTGGTTACTGACAATTTGGTTGAGTTTCCGTGTGCTCCCTGGCAGATTCCGGGGAACTTGGTTGACCAAGTTGTTGAGGTTGATTCGATTGGTGACCCGGCGCAGATTGTGGCCGGAACGACGGTTTTGACGAGTTCGCCGGAGCGGCAAAGGATTGCGCGATTGGCGGCGGAGTTTGTGTCGGCGGCGGGGATTGTTCGGGAAGGATGGTCTTTTCAGGCGGGTGCTGGGGGGATTTCACTGAGCTTTGTGGTTTATGCCCAACAGATAATGGAACGCGAGGGGATCAGGGCAAGCTTTGCACGAGGTGGGAGTTCTCAGTATTTGGTGGATATGTTGGAGAAGGGGCAGATCGGGGCGATCTTGGATGGACAGACATTTGATTTAGATGGAGTTCGGAGTCTGAGGGAGAATCCGAAGCATGTGATGACGACTCCGTTTAATAGTTACAACTATCATACGAAGGGGAATTTTGCTTCGATGTTGGACTGTGCGGTTTTGGGCGCGACGGAGGTCGATGTTAATTTTAATGCGAATGTTGTGACTCATTCGGATGGTCGACTTTTGCATGGGATTGGGGGTTGGCAGGACGCGCTGTTCAGTCAATGCACCATTCTGGCAGTGCCTTCCTTACGGAATCGGGTGCCGATTATTCGGGATGAGCTGACCACACTCTGCGGGCCAGGTGAATTAATTGACGTTATCGTTACTGAACGGGGCATTGCGATCAATCCGAAGCGTGGGGATTTGATTGAGGCGGTTAATGGGTCGGGGCTGCCTTTGAAAAGTATTGAAGAGATTCAGGAAGAATCTGAACGACTTGCGGGAGGAAAACCGGAGTTGGTTCAGCGGGAAGAAAATTTGATTGGGCTCGTTACATGGGTTGACGGGACAGTTATCGACACGATTCAACAAGTGAACACACAATCATGATTACAACGATTATTGCTGCCAGCCTTATGACTCCGCCTGCGTATCAGCTTGATTCTCGCAAGTTGCAACTTGCGAATGAGCGCCTTCGAGAGCATGTTCGAGCGGGGGATTTGGCGGGAGCGGCAACTTTGGTGATGTTGAACGGCAAGGTTGTGGCGAACGATGCTTTTGGCTATTCGGATTTGGGAGCGAAGAAGCTGATGAAGCGTGACACCATTTTTCAAGTGATGTCCATGACCAAACCAGTTACGGCGGCGGCGGTAATGATTTGTGTTGAGCGTGGTTTGCTGGGTTTGGATGATCCGGTTGAGATGTATCTTCCTCAGTTCAAAGATATTCAGGTAAAGAGTCAAGACGGTAGTTTGCGGGCGGCGCGGACTCGTCCAACGGTTCGGCAGTTTTTGATGCACACAAGCGGCATTGCGTCGGATGATCCGGGCGGGATTTCGGATGAAGATAAGGCTAAGTTGACGTTGGCGCAGTACGCCAAGCGGCTTGGGACAGAACCACTTTTGACAGAGCCGGGGACGACGATTCGGTATTCAGGGGTAGGTTTTTCGACCGCGGCGGCGATTGTTGAGATTGTTACGGGGGTTGGGTTTGACAAGTTTGTGGAAAAAGAGATTTTTCAACCGTTGGGGATGAAAGAGACTTACTTCTTTTTGCCGCAATCATTGCGGCCCCGTTTAGCTCAGGTTTACATGAAGGATAAAGGGAAGTTGGTTGAGTTTCCTCATGATCGGTATCGAGTTGGGGCGAAATTTGCGAATGGAGCGGGTGGCTTGTATTCCACGGCGGCGGACATGGGCAAGTTTATTGATGCGTTCAGAACGGGAGCAAATCGAACTTTCCTTTCACCGAACTCAGTTAATTTGATGACCAGCTTGAATACAGGAGATCTGATGAGTGATGGGAGTGGTTCGAGAGGGTACGGATTGAGTTGGTCTATCGTGCGGAATCCGATGGCGCAGGGGACTTTGAGAACGCTCGGCTCATTTGGTCATACAGGCGCGTTTGGAACAGAGTATTGGCATGACCGCGAAACAGGATTGTCGGTTGTGTTTATGGCGCAAACGTTCTTTATATCGGAAGATGCGCGGAAACAATATTCAACAATGGTGAATGCGAGTTTGAAAAATTGATTTGTTGAACGGTCTTGTTTCGGCATAATAAGTTCGTCATGTCCTCGTCGCCGTTTCGTGTTCGTTCGTGGGGGTTCATCGTTGTTCTAGCGGGTTTTGCAGTTCCGGTTTCGGCGCAAAATTCATCAGCCAAGCCGGTTTTTGTTGATGGCCAGGCGCAAATTGTTCCTGCGTTTGCGGTGGCGGATGAGTGGATTCGAGAACGGCTTTGGGTGGAGACGGATTTTGATTCGGACAAAGACGGGAAGATGGATCGGATGCATGTCGATGTGACTCGTCCGAAGCAAACTGATACAGAGGGGTTGCGAGTTCCGGTGGTTTATGAATCGTCGCCCTACTTTGCGGGGACGGGCGATGGAGGGTCGATTTTGTGGAATGTCAATCAGGAAGTTGGGGCAGATCCGTTGCCGCGGTTGACGCACCCGAACATTCCATTTGAGCCGAATCGAACTCGCATTTCGAATTCGTTGGTGAAGGAATGGGTACCGCGCGGGTTTGCGGTGGTTCACTCGGAAGCTCCGGGAACGGGGCTGTCGACTGGGAGCCCGACGGTGGGTGGTTCAGCGGAGCGCATGGCACCGAAAGCAGTGATTGATTGGTTGAATGGTCGAGCGAAGGGATATACCTCTCTGAATGGCAAAGAGGAAGTGAAAGCAACTTGGTGCACGGGCAAAGTTGGGATGACGGGGACTTCGTATAACGGGACGATTCCGGTGGCGGCGGCTACGACGGGGGTGAAAGGTTTGGAGGCGATTATTCCGGTGGCACCGAATACTTCTTATTATCATTACTACCGCTCGAATGGGTTGGTACGGCACCCGGGCGGGTGGCTTGGGGAGGATATTGATTCTCTGTATGACTTTATCAATAGTGGTGATCCGGCAGGTCGAGTGCGGAGCAATTCGCTTTACCGTGATGGTGAGTTTGTTGAGGGTCGTGATCGGAAGACGGGGGATTATAACGAATTCTGGAAAGGGCGGGATTTGTTGAATTATGTGGGGGGAATCAAATGTGCGGTTTTGATGAGTCACGCATTTAACGACTGGAACGTGGTTCCGGAGCATAGTGTGCGGATTAGTGAAGCGATTAAAGGGAAAGTTCCGTTGGTTCAGTACTTCCATCAAGGTGGGCACGGCGGTGATCCCCCATTTGAGATGATGAATAAGTGGTTCTCGCGGTTCCTTTATGGAGTTGAAAATGGGATTGAAAAGGGGCCGAAATCGTTTATTGTTCGAGAAGGCAGTCAAGGGAAATTGACAGCGTATTCAGATTATCCAAACCCTGAAGCATCGGCAGTAACGCTTTATCCACGTTCTGGCGGAGGAACAATGGGTGGGCTGGAAACGAAAGGTGCTACCAGTTCGGTGCTTGAATCATTGGTGGATGATGTGGCGTTTTCGCCGTCGGCTTTGGCCGCGGCCGTTGAATCGCCGAATCGATTGATTTATGCAACTCCGGAGTTGAAGACACCACTTCATCTTTCGGGTACAGCACGGATTACGTTGAAGCTCTCTTCGAGCACGGCGGCGGCGAACTTGTCGGTTTATCTGGTTCAGTTGCCTTGGACTGAGGGGCGGATGGGAACAGGAAATCTGATTACTCGCGGATGGGCTGACCCTCAGAATGCGAAATCTTTGACGAAGGGTGGAAACTACAGTTCAATGGAGCCAGGTACGCCGCTG
>JAPUDU010000133.1:0-1409 GCA_027492935.1 Fimbriimonadaceae bacterium | reverse complement strand
AGGCGAATTTGTGACGATGACATTTGATCTTCAACCGGACGACCAGATTATTCCGGTGGGTAAGAGAATTGGGCTGATGGTGATTTCGAGTGATCGTGACTTTACGGTTTGGCCGAAGGCAGGCACTCGGTTAACGGTTGACTTGGCAGCTACCCACATTAGCTTGCCGATCGTTGGTGGAAACGGGGCCTATACAAAAGCTACGGAGTAGGATGGGCTAACTTGCGCGGGAGCGTTTGTGAGTATGATTTGTCATGCTTCCATCAACGCTCGCGTTTTTGTTGTTGAAGTCCGATTTGGGTACTACGATTCCTGATCGGCCGTGTTTGATTCAGGAGGCTCAACCAGCCCAAGAGAAGAAGTCACCTTGGCCAGAAACGCCGCGTCCGTTGGTTAAAGAGGATTATCAGTATTGGGAGCGTTTGGGCCGAACAGATATTTCTGGTGATGGTAAGTGGGTTACGGGTTCGGTTTCGTTAGTTGACGGCGACCCCTATACGACTTTGCGACAGGTTGATGGGACGGAATCATCGCGGATTGATAATGCGATGACTTCTGGATTTAGTGATGATTCGCAATGGTTTGCGGTTATGACTCAACCGGGCAAGGTTGAGGCGGATAAATTGCGCGAGGCGAAAAAGCCGGTACCGGTAACTTTGGCTTATTGGAAACTTGGAAGCCAAGACAAAACCACGATTGAGAACATTGGGACATTCCAGTTTATAAAGGGAAGTCAGTTACTAGCAGTTACCCGGCGTCCATCAACCCCGGCTCCGAATACGGCGGGCGATTTGCAGTTGATCAATCTGAAAACGGGTGAGGTTGAGACGCTCTTGAATGTTCAGAGCTTTACGGTGAATAGCACTGGAACCTTGATGACGCTTTCGATTCTTTCTTCAACGGGTGAGCAAGGGCTCCGCGTTGTTGAATTGGCGACTATGCGGACAAAGAATCTGTTCTGGGGCAAAAGTATTCCGGTTTCGGTCAGCTGGTCGAAAGATGGAGCAAAGCTGATTGTGGCTATGGGTGATGAGAACGAGAAGAAGGAAGGGAATTCCCACCGGTTGTTCGTTTATTCTGATCCGATGAGTGGGAAAGCTTCGGCGGAGTTTAATCCGGCGACAGATGACCGTTTCCCGAAAGATTGGCGGGTGAGTGAATCGGGCGGAATTAGCTTTAGCGATGATGCTAGTGTTGTGTTCTTTGGGGCTCAGGAATGGAAGGACAAAAAGAAACCTACTCCGCCAGAAAAGGATAAGGCAGGAGTTGAAGTTTGGAATACGGCTGATCTTTCACCGATTCCGGAACAGAAGCTTGGGGCGGGTCGTGAACGGTTTCGAGTTATTGATTATGCGTGGTTCCCGGCGGACAAACGTTTGGTGAAAGTCACGGACAATCTTGATCAGTCG
>JAPUDU010000132.1:6569-17982 GCA_027492935.1 Fimbriimonadaceae bacterium | reverse complement strand
CCCCCCCCCCCCCCCCCCCCCCCCCTCCCCCCCCCGCGCCAGCGAGGCGTCGCCAGCCCCCGTTCAGTCCGTTCCCGCGCAGATTTAGTTCGTTGAGGTCCATTAGTTGGTTTCCTTTGATTCAAATTGCGTGCGAAGTTTGGCTTTGATTCGGCTGAGTTTGGTGGCGACGTTGCCAGGAGATATGCCGACGATTTCGGCGATCTGGGATTGGGTGATATCGTCTAGGTGCAAGGTGAGGATGGCGCGGTCGAGGGGATTAAGTTGATCGATCAGCGTGCGTAGAATTATCGCTTTGTCGGTTGGGGGTGAAGTTGGAATGGGTTCAGCGCCGGTAAGTTCGACGAATGTTGGATTTGTGGAGTACCGACGAAACCAAGATATCGCGGTGTTGAGCGCAACTCGGTACGCCCAGGTAGAGAAGCTACGGGCAGGATCGTAGTTTGAGAACGCCTTCCATAGTTGGATTTTGATTTCTTGGAGAAGGTCTTGTTGGTCTTCTGGAAGTGTGGCGTAAGTGTTTGTGACGCGATATAGGATGCCCTCATGCTGTGACACAAGCGCCTGAAATTTTGTTTGGTTGGCGTTTCGGCTGATCAAGGTTTGCTCCACTACGAAGTGATTCGCAGGAGAGCAAAGAATCTTACACTAGACCTAGATCATCTCAACGATTGGCAGAATGAGTGGCTTTTGACGAGTTGATCTCCAGACGAGTTTGCTGGCGGCCTCAAGGATTTGTCCAGCGATGTAATCTGGAGAACTGAGTTCTGACGGTTGGTATTTGCTGAGGATAGTGCAGAGGTCGTCGAGGACATCTTCGATGTCTTTAGCGGTAGCGTTCATACCACGGATATCGGCCCGGGGGCGGCTGACGAGTTCTCCGTGTTTGCGATCGACGACGATAGAGAGAACAAAGACACCGTCGTGGGCGAGGACGTGGCGTTGTCGGAGAACTGACTCTGAAACGGGAGAGTTAGAGTTTTGGTCGATGAAGACTTCGCCAAAATCGACGACTTCATCAATCCATGCGCTTTCTTCGCCGATGTGGAGTTGATCGCCGTTTTCAAGCATAAAGATTCGGTGTTCTGCATGGCCCCATTCGACCATAAGGTTAGACATTGAACGTTGATGGCGAGGTTCTCCATGAACGGGAGCAACATAAAATGGCTTTGTTAGCTCATACATGTGCTTGATCTCATCTTGCGAGGCGTGTCCGGAAGTGTGGATTGGGGTTGCGTAGTCGGTGATGACGTTTGCCCCTTGTCGGATGAGATTGTTGACAACGCGCCAGATACCCCCTTCGTTGCCGGGTATTGGTCGGGCACTGTAGACGATGGTGTCGCCCTTTTTGATTTTGACGCGGCTGTATTCGCGTCTTGACATTTGGCTGAGGGCGGCTTTGGGTTCGCCCTGGGAGCCGGTGACAATGATGACGATTTTGTTATTCGGCATCTTGACGGCTTCTTCGATGTTGACCGTGTCTTCTCGTTCGACGTTAATGTAGCCAAGTCGCCGACACATATTGAATGTCATTTCCATGCGTCGGCCGGCGATAGAGACTTTGCGTCCGGCAGCCTTGGCAGAGTCGCAGATTTGTTGCATCCGGTGAATGTTGGAGCTGAATTGGGTGACAAGCACTCGGCCTTCGGAGGTCTTAAAAATTTCTTTGAGTGACGGGCCAACTTCAGATTCGGAGTTGCTCCAGCCTTTGCGGTCGACGTTTGTGGAATCGCACAGGAGGAGGAGAACCCCTTCTTCTCCCAGTTCTTTGAGTCGCTTTTCGTCGGTCAGTATCTTATCGACGGGCGCTTTGTCGAATTTGAAGTCGGCGGTGAAAAGGATAATTCCTTCGGTGGTATGGAAAGCGATTGCGCTGGTTTCGGGGATAGAGTGGGTGATTTTAACGGGTTCAACTTCGAGTTGGCCCATTTTGAATTTTTCACCGGGCGTCATGCGTTGGATATTGACCTCTACATTGCGGGCTCTTTCTTCGAGTTTCATTCTCACCATTGCTTCGGTGAGGGGGGTGCAGTAGAGAGGAAGATTGAGTTGGGTGAGAAGATAGGATAAAGCGCCGACGTGATCTTCGTGGGCATGGGTGAGGACAATTCCGCGGACTTTTTCTTTGTTGGCGAGGATGTAGGAAAAATCGGGGATGACGATATCGACGCCGTAATGTTCTTCGTGAGGGAACGAGATGCCGCAATCTACGATTACGATGTCGTTTTCAGTTTCGACGAGGGTGCAGTTTTTACCGATTTCACCGGTGCCGCCAAGGGGGATAACTTTGAGGAGAGACATGAGGGGTGGGGAAGATATTGAGGGTACCTGTGGCGGGCATAATGCCATTGGGCTGAGGTGCCAGTGGAACCGTTTTGATTCGGGAATACTTATAATTGTTATGAAGACAGGAATCTGGGGTTTGCTTTTAGCTTTAAGTATTGCCGTGCTCGGGGGATGTGCTGATGCGCAGATGGAGAAGAATAAGAAGGATGCTCAGCCTAAAGAGGTGGTGGTGTCTAATATGCCGGATGAATCATCTGAGGAAGGGAAACAGGTTCTTTCAGACAAGGTTGCAGTTGGAAAGCCTGCACCAGACTTTGAACTGCCGGATGAAAATGGTAAGAAGTGGAAACTCTCTGATTACAAGGGAAAGGTTGTTCTGCTCGATTTTTGGGGTTTTTGGTGTTCTTATTGTGTGCAGGAGTTGCCCGAATTGCGCGATATGAACGACAAGTTTTCTAAGAAGGACTTTGTGATGATTGGGATTAACACGGATACTGATGATATTAAGGACATTAAGAAAGCTCTTGCTGAGCATAAAGTGAATTGGCGACAGGGCATGATGCCTGAGCCAACTGATATGGCTACAGATTATGATGTGACCGGATTTCCAACCAAAGTGTTGATTGACAAAGAAGGGAAAATTGTTTATATCGACAATTTTATAACGGAAGAGCAACTTGCGAAGTATTTGAATTAACGCAGGGTTGAAGGGTTGTGACCGTAGCGTCGTTTGAACTCGCGGGAGAAATGGGATTGGTCGGCAAATCCGGCTTGGGTCGCTAACGCTCCGAGTTTTATGTCGGAGCCTTTTATTTGAGTGAGGCTCCATTCGAGGCGGCGGTCACGAATATATCCGGTGATTGTTTGACCGAACTCGGATCGAAATACGCGGGCCATGTGACTTGGGTGGATTCCAATTTCATGGCTCAGCTGTTCGACATGGATTTGGTCAAGGAAGTTTTCGTCGAGAAGGGTTTTTAGCTTAGAAAGCCAAAGTGGGATATTGGTGGTGTTTTGCTGGCCTTCATCTTCTAAAGTGGCGAGAAGGAGATGGAAGGTTGAGAGTAGAACTTTTGGAGTGGTAACACGAGGTTGTTTCAGGTGATTTTGGATGAGGTCGAGGGTGAAGTCAGCAGAAGATCCACGGAGGACAGAGCCGGTTGGCAGTGACGGAGTAGGAGCGAGAGAGGAGGGGAATTGAATTCCGATAGAAAAGATATCGGTTTGGCAGGCTTCGTGGGAATGAACTTGATTTGGCGCGGAGTAGTACCAAGCTTTCGGGACGCTATTTTTGATTGCGCCGGAATCATCGACATAGTGGTGGTCTCCAGAAATGAGGGCTCTTATGGCGGCGTGGTCGTGTGAATGGCTGGGGACGGTTTCTCCACGCTTTCGCCGAGTTATCGCGAAGACGGCGCCATCCACATCTTGCCGGTGGATGACGTCGCCATGGAATTCGCCGATGGTGAAAACCTTCATTGGATTAGTTTATTTGTTTCTGCGCTTTTTTGCGAGTAAAGCGAGAGGTACAAGAGCGAGAAGGGTGGGCTCTGGAACGGCCGTAATGAAAGTCGGGCCATTGAGGAAACCACTTGATGCGGGAACCCATTCGCCGAGATAGGAGCCAGTGCCGGGATCGTATTGTTTGATGGAGTTTGTCCCGAGGCTGGTAATGAGGAGTTGGCCTTGCGGGCCAAGGATCATTCCGCACGCACCGTTGAGACCACCGGAGCCAGCAGGGATGATGGTATCGAGAAATGCGCCAGTTGTCATTTGGTAGCGGTTAACTTTGTTACCGAAATCATCAGTTACGTACATTAACCCGTTGTTGAAAAGCATTGTTCGGGGAGTTTGCAAACCGCCTGAGCCAGCAGTGACGAATGAATCAATAAAAGCACCGGTGTTTGGGTTGTAGCGATTGATACGGCTATTCCAGAAACTGGGCACATAAAGATTTCCGTCGGGGCCGAAGGTGAGTCCCACATCGGGGCCATTTAGCGCACCGGAACCGGAGGTGACAAACGTGCCGATGAGGGCACCGGTGCTTGAGTAGCGAATTACAGAATCGGAATTGAATGAAGCTACCAGGGCATCTCCATTGGCGGCAAATGTGATAGATGTTGGGCCGTTGAGCCCGCCTAGTCCAGCGGAGATGAATACGCTGTCGAAGTTGCCCGATTGGGTATAGCGGACGACACGGTGGTTGAGCTCATCGGCAATATAGACGAAGCCATCGGCGCCGACTTTAATCGCTTGCGGTCCGTTGAATGATCCGGCAAGGTTGCCGAGGAAGTTGCCATCGGAATCGAATCGACTGACTGTGTCGGAGTTGTAGGAACTGACCCAATAGGAAGTCTGGGCGAAGGTTGCGGCGGGTAGAGCCAGGGCGGCAAATAACAGAACTTGGGCTCTCCGGAAAAAGGGAATGAGTTTCATTGGAGAGTCGATAATGCAATTTTGAAAGCTTAGAATCCTTGCACGGTGATGATAACTATTTGTATAAATCTTGCGAACAGATTCGGTATATTAGTACAGAAATAGTAATAATACTGGTCGTGCAGATGATATCCACACGACCAGTATCATGAAAAATTATCCGCCGGCTTTGATTTTCTTGGCGTTTTCTTTGAGAGAGGCTTCAGCTTTTTCAAGTTGACCAGCATTCAGTTTTGAGGTGTCTTTGAGCATCTTCATGAAGTGAGCGATTTCAAAGTCTTCGACAGGGAAACCGATGTTTGAAGGCTTATCGCCGGGGCGGATGCTATTGATAATCGGTTTGAGATCTTTATTGAGAACAGAAAAGAAGGGGATGCCGGAATCTTTTCCGCCAAGTTTTTCTTGAAATTCTTTTGACCCTGCATTTTCGAGGTCTTTCTTGTCTTCGGCTTCATCGACGATTAGGGTGACGATGATGTATTGGTTGGCGACCATCTTGCCTTCTTCGGTTTTGGTGAGCCAATCGGTCATTTTGTGACACCAACCGCACCATGAAGCAGAGAACTTGACCAGGATGTTTTTGTTCTGGGCTTTGGCTTGAATCTGGGCGGCTTTGAGGGCTTCTTCGGTGGTTGCAGTTCGTCCAGCTTGAGCGGGGGCAACGATTTGCGCATAGGCGGGAATAGCTAATGCGGCGAGGAAAACGAAAGCGATGGCTCGTTTCATTGTTTTAGTTTATCACTGAATTGGTGGGCGATCATAAAAGTTGCGTAAAGGTGACGCCCACAGTTCTTGTGCCTGAATTAAGCTTATTTAGACATTGAAAAGGAAGTGGAGTACGTCACCTTCTTGAACGACGTATTCTTTTCCTTCTGACCGGACTTTGCCTTTGCCTTTGGCGGCGGCCATGGATCCGTTATCGACGAGATCTTGGTAAGCCACGGTTTCGGCTCGAATGAATCCCTTTTCGAAATCGGTGTGGATGACAGCGGCGGCTTGGGGGGCTTTCATGCCTTTTGTGATTGTCCAAGCGCGGGTTTCTTTGGGGCCGGTGGTGAAATAAGTTTGGAGGCCGAGGAGATCGTAGGTGTGGCGAATGAGGATTTGTAGCCCGGATTCGGTGATGCCGAGGCTTTCTAAGAATTCACCGCGGTCTTCTTCGGGGAGTTCGATGAGTTCCGCTTCGATTTGGGCGGAGATGATGACGAGGTCGTTGCCTTCTTTGGCAGCGTGTTCGCCGACTTTTTTGGTGAAGTCATTTCCAGTGTTGATATCGGCTTCGCTGACGTTTGCGGCGTAGATAACTGGCTTCAGGGAGAGCAGACCGAGGTGACGGATTGCGGCGATTTGTTCTTCATCGAGCGTTGCTTCGCGGGCTGGTTTGCCGTCTTCCAGGAGAGGCAGAACTTTTTCGAGGGCTTCGACTTCGGGCTTTGCGTCTTTGTTTGTTTTTGCGTCCTTGCGGGCACGTTCGATACGTTTTTCCACTTGGGCGAGATCGGCGAGGATGAGTTCCAGGCTGATGATGTCGATGTCTCGCAACGGATCGACAGAGCCGTGGACATGGGTGATGTCTTCGTTTTCGAAACATCGGACGACGTGGATGATGGCATCAACTTCGCGGATGTTAGCGAGGAATTGGTTGCCAAGGCCTTCGCCTTTCGATGCGCCTTTGACGAGCCCGGCGATATCGACGAATTCCACGCGGGCGGGGAGGATTTGTTCGGAGCCAGAGATATTGGCGAGGATATCGAGGCGGGGGTCGGGGACTGAGACCATGCCAACGTTGGGCTCGATGGTGCAGAAGGGAAAGTTAGCGGCCTGGGCTTGGGCGTTGGCAACGACCGCGTTAAAGAGGGTTGATTTCCCGACGTTGGGGAGTCCGACGATTCCGGCTTGGAGCATGTGTTTAGATTATGACGGGTGTTGGGGGATTGACCCCGGGGCGGAGGAGGCCGGTATTCGGCCGACGAGGGAGTGGCCTCGGGCCGGGGTCAGCTTATTTTTTGATCAGGCACCATAAGGAACCCAGATATTTTTGACTTGGGTGGCGCGGCGCAGGAATTCGGTGTGGGGTTGGGTGAAATCGACTGTGTCACTGATGCACCAAGTTTGTTTGAGGTTGCCGGAGCTGAGCGATTGGATCGTTTGGGCACCTTCGGATCCGGAGAAGTGCCAGACGGCATCAATACCGAGGTGGTCGGCCACGGTTTTTTCGAGATCAACGTGGGGAGCGGTGAGGATATTGAAGACACCAGCGGGTACATCTGATGCTTCGAGGATGCGCATGAGTTCGATCGCAGGGAGAGGGTTTTCTCTGCTGGGGATCGCTATAACGGCATTGCCCATGGCGATGAGAGGAAGGGTTGTGGCGAGAAACCCGAGAAGAGGCTGGGCATGAGGAGCAAAGCTTGCACAGACACCGATTGGCTCGTTGCGTGTGTAAACTAGGGCTCGCATGGGGGCTAGGTGGACATGTCCGTCATATTTATCCGCGTAGGCGGCATAGTGGAAGATAATTTCTAAGCTTTGCTGAAATTCTGATTGCGAGACACCGGCACTTTTGAACTGTTCTTCGGCGGCTTGTAGATTTTCGGCGATGTAGTAGAGGATTTGGCTTCGGGTGAACGCGGTTGTGCTAGCCCATGACGGCTGAGCTGCTATGGCGGCTTCAACTGCGTTACGCAGGTCTTTACGGTTGGCGAGAGCAAATTCGTGACCGTGGGCATCGAACGAATATCCACCATCCGGTCGAGACTGTTTCCCGTTGATATAGAGCTTGTGAGTGCGGTCGAGAGTTTGGGGTTTGGGGGAGGGCTCTTTGGGTAGGGATTTGAGTTTGGGAAGGATGGGTTTTAGGTATTCGAGCATGCCTTCGCGCCCGCCTTCACGTCCGAAGCCGGATTCGCGGTAGCCGCCGAAACCGGCGGAAGCATCGAACTGGTTGGTACAGTTGATCCAGATAGCACCAGCTTTGATTTGGGCGGCTATATCGTGGGCAATATCGAGATTTTGCGTCCAGACCGAACCGGCAAGGCCATAGGGGGTGTTGTTGGCGAGGGCCACGGCTTCGGCGGGGGTGCGGAAGGTCATGGCGACGAGGACAGGGCCGAAGATTTCTTCTTGCGCAACGGTGGATGAGGGTTCCACATCCGTGAGGAGGGTGGGCGGGAAGTAGAACCCATCGGTAGGTAGGTCGCAAGGGGCTTGGTACTTGGTTGCACCTTCTTGAGTGCCCTGTTCCACCAGTTGGGTGATTCGTTCGAGCTGAGTGCGGTCGACAATGGCACCGAGATCGACAGCTTTATCAAGCGGATTGCCGACGCGGAGAGTCGCCATACGAAGGCGGATCTTTGCGTAGAGCTTTTCGGCGACGGATTCTTGGACGAGGAGGCGTGATCCGGCGCAGCAGACTTGACCCTGGTTGAACCAGATGGCATCTACGAGACCTTCCACTGCACTGTCTAGGTCGGCGTCGCCGAAGACGATGAATGGCGATTTGCCACCGAGCTCGAGAGAGAGTTTTTTATTGGTATCGGCGGTCGCGCGGCGGATGATTCGACCGACTTCGGTGCTACCAGTAAAAGCGATTTTTTGGATACCTGGATGTTCGACGATCGCTTTGCCGACGGTTCCGTCGCCGGTAATAATGTTGACGACCCCTTTTGGCAGGCCAACGTTATGGCAGATTTCGGCGAAAAGGAGGGCGGTGAGAGAGGTGAATTCGGCAGGTTTGAGGATGACAGTATTCCCGGCTGCGAGAGCAGGAGCGATTTTCCACGCCATCATGAGGAGAGGAAAGTTCCAGGGGATGATTTGGCCGCACACACCAATTGGTTGATATCCAGGGAATTCTTGATCGAGAATTTTGGCGAATCCGGCGTGGTAATAGAAGTGGCGAGAGACGAGGGGGATGTCGATGTCGCGGGTTTCGCGGATCGGTTTGCCGTTATCAAGGGTTTCTAGAACGGCGAAAAGACGGGAGTGTTTTTGGATTTGGCGAGCGATCGCGTAGAGGAACTCCGCGCGACGCTGAGGGGTAAGTGCTTGCCAGGGTTTGAGGGCTCTTTCAGCTGAGTCAACCGCTTGGTTGACTTGATCTTGAGTTGCTTGGGAAATTTGGGCAAGTTCGGTGGCGTCGGCGGGATTTATGCTTGCGAACGTTTCTTTTGATTTAACCCATTCTCCGTTAATATAGTTCCCGAATGAAGGGGCGTGTTGGTCGAGCCATTCGAAGGCGGTTTTAGCATCTTCTGGGGCATGGCCATAGGGAAGATTTTGGTTGAGGAGATCAGCGACTTTGCTCATTAGTATTAGGCCATAGGGTGTCGATTGTAGGCGGAGTAGCGTCCAGTGAGATGGTGTTCAAGTTGTCGTTCGATATCAGAAAGGAGGGATGATGCGCCGAGACGGAAGAGGTGGGGTGAGAGCCAATCGTCGCCTAGCTCGTCTTTCATCAGCATGAGAAATTCGATCGATTGTTTAGCGGTGCGGATTCCACCAGCTGGTTTAAATCCGATTTTGACTTTGGTGCGTTCGTGGTAGTCCCGTATGAGACGGGTCATGATGAAAGCGAAGGGAAGAGTGGCGTTGACCGGTTCTTTGCCGGTAGACGTTTTGATGAAATCGGCTCCGGCCATCATGCAGACGGCGGATGCACGGGCGACATTCGTGTAAGTTCCGAGTTCGCCGGTGGCGAGGATCGCTTTGACATGGGCTTCGCCACAAGCTTCGCGGAAAGCGCACATTTCGTCGTACAGCGCTTGCCAATTTTGGTTGAGGGCATGGGCACGGGTGATGACGATGTCGATTTCGTGGGCACCATCTTTGACTGATTGGTGGATTTCTTCGAGCCGTTGCTTAAATGGGCTCAGGCCAGCGGGGAATCCGGTACTGACGGCGGCGACGGGGATACCGGAACCTTGAAGGTTTTTGACGGCTTCGGCGACGTAAGCGTGGTAGACGCATACGGCTCCGGTATGGAGCTTGGGGAGACCGAGTGCTTGCAGAGTTTGGTTACTGAGGGGGTGCTTGGCTTTGGCGCAGAGTCGGTGGACGTTGCCGGGGGTGTCATCCCCGCTTAAAGTGGTGAGGTCGATGCACTCAATGGCGCGGACGAGGTAGGCGGCTTGGTGGTCTTTTTTGACCGTGCGGCGGGCGGTAAAAGTGGCGGCGCGTCGGTCAACTGCGGAGCGGTTGATTGTGAGGGATTGCACCCAGTCGAGGTCAAGGGGCGTTCCGGGGTTGCGGTCGGCGGGGACGGGCAGGTTAGTCGTCTGCTCGGCGAGGGAGGTGGCGTTTTGGGGATGAGTTTTTGTTTGAGCCACAGGGAGCTTGATTATATCAGACAGCGTGAAACAAGGATGGCATTAAGGATTTTAAGGCAGTGATAACAAATTGAATAGCGAGGGCGCATAGGAGGAGACCCATGAGGCGGGAGAGAATGGCGATGCCGGTGTTGCGCAGGACTTTGACGAGGGTGGTGGAACTGAGTAGCACGACGTAGCTGACGGTGGCGCAGGCGAGACAAGCGGCAAATACGAGGCTGTAGCCGATGAAGGGGTTGATGAATTCTTTGGCGCGGTTGCCGAAGAGGATCACGGTGGAGATTGAGCCAGGGCCAACGAAGAGGGGCATTCCGATGGGGACGATGAGGTCTCGGAATCGAGCGCGGGCTTCTTGGAAGGAGGAGAGGTCGGCTTCTTCGTGTTTGAATCGGTCGACGAATCGGGTTGTACCGTGGATCATTGTGAGTCCGGTACTAAAGAGGAGGATGCCGCCGGCGATTTGGAATGCGGGGATGGAGATCCCGAAGAATCTGAGGAGGGGGTCGCCGAGGAGGAGACAAAGTGCGAGGGCGATGACGACAAAGATGCTGATGACAGCGGCCATGGATCGGCGGACGCCGGGTTTTGTACCTTCGTTGATGGCGATGAAGATGGGGATGATGCTGAAAGGGTTGAGGACAGCAAAAATGGCCGCAAATGCAGTTAGGGCGAATTGGAGGTGGATGGGGTTCATTTTTTGCTTTGAGGGATGACGTAATCGCTATGAGGCAGGATGGTTGTGGCAATAACTCCAGTTATTTATTGCTGATTTTGATGGGGTGACTAAATTGTGAGGGTTTGTTGCAATCATATATTGTCAATGGGGGCCGTTGGGCGGGAGATAGACCTACTGGTTGAAATGAATCTGGAACGCAGGATTGATTGAGGGAAATGAACAGGGTTTTAGATTGCCGGTTGAACTAATAGCATTTTGTTCCGTCTTGCCTGGCATGATTAGTTCGACATTATTCGGTGTGGTTTTGGGGCTGCAAACCTCAGGAAGTTTTGCGAAAGCTTGGGATTATGCGAAGGCACGGGGAAGCGATTCGCTGGTTGTAATGGTTGACGGGAAGGTGGTTTATGAGATGGGAGATGTTGATGATAAGAACCAACTTTTGGCGAGTGGGACAAAGAGTTTTACCGGGACGGCGATGGCTTGCGCTGTGCAGGATAAATTGATTTCGGGATGGGATGAAAAGCTAGAGGTGGCTATTCCCGAATGGAAAGATGATGAACGGGGGGATATTACATACCGTCAGCTTTTGGGGCTGAATAGTGGTCTTGATACAAGTACATCGGGTGGTAGTTTTACGGCTCCGCCAGAAGCCGAAATCTTGGCGGTGAAGCGGAAGTTTGCTCCGGGT
>JAPUDU010000132.1:0-6559 GCA_027492935.1 Fimbriimonadaceae bacterium | reverse complement strand
TTTTCAGTTTGGCTTTGGAGCGCAAATTAAAGAACGAGAAGATCAAAGATTATCTGGGTCGTCGGGTTTTTGAACCTTTGAAGATGTCGGTGAGTTTTAGAAATACGAGTGATGATGGTCGGGTGCAGATTGCGGGGATGGGGATGTGTTCGCCTAAGGATTGGGTGAAGCTGGGCGAACTGTGGCGCAACAACGGGAAGTTGAATGGCAAACAGATTTGGGATGCGAAAACGTTTAGTGAAGTGAGCAAGAATCATGGGCCGGGAGCACAGTATGGATTGAGTTTTTGGCTGAGTCCCGAGGGGAATCCGCGGACAGGGGGCGGAGTTGCGGGCGAGTTTGAGGGAATGTATTTGGCGGCAGGGGCAGGAATGCAACTAAATATTGTTGTTCCGACGGAGAAAGCGGTGGTTGTGCGGACAGGCCGCAATCGTGGTTTGGCGGGAGATTTTAGTGGGAATGAGTTATTGCGATTGATATTTAAGGGTTAGAGAGTTAACAGTTTGCTTGAGGTTTTAAGGAGAGCAGAGAAAAAGTGCAAGAAACGGGTTTTGGAGTACCGAAAATGAATCTAAGGACAGTACTTTTACGGGTGCTTTCTGATGGAGTGATTGAAGATGAATGTATCTGCAACTTGCAACCGCGCGGCCTATTCGGCTAGTTTTGCGGATTTGAAGGCGCAATTTGACAAGCCGAAGGGCAATTCAACGAGTGTTGATTCTGCTATCCCTAAAGTTTCGGAAGAGTTTCTCAACAAGGTTGATCAAGGGGCTCAGGATGTCGACTCAACATATCGAGTTTCGGAAGGTTTTCTTTACCGACCTGATCATTCGGGTCAAGATGTTGACTCAACTTACCGGGTCTCGGAAGGATTGTTGGTGCCATCTAAAGGAACTACAGATAGTGAAGTTTCTCGATTATCGCTTAAGAACGACCAAGCCCAAAACAAGATTGATGATCGATCTCAGCAGCTGGATCGTAAGAATTCGGGTTATCATGCTCAGAAAACAGATGATCGCGATGTGATTTGGAGTTCGCGACGGGGTGCGGCGGCGGATTTTATAACTAATCAGAAGTCGGTTATTGACGTGCGCCCCAAAACACCACCTTACTGTGCTGAGTTGGTTCCTACGCCGAATAATTTAGCGGCGGATACTACTGACGGGGCTAAGTCTATGGTGAAGTCTTTTCAGTACGGTTTTGCCAGAAACGCATCAATTGACTCTCTGATTAGCTTAATTGGTTAATCAGATCGATTCGTGATCACATTAGAACCCCCGGCTTAAGCCAGGGGTTTTTATTTTAGGCGGTCGGCAGTGAACCGAAGAAGGTTGAGAAGGGGTTGGTCGTCTTGGTTTTGGTGCTGGTCAATGGTTAGTGACATGAGTCGATCAAGTTCGCCGGTGACATAAGTTTGAAGAGTAGGATTTACAGAACCGCTTTGAAACTCGTTCGACGACGTTTTGATTGCGAGTAGTTCGGTTATCGCTTGGTTGATCGGTTGTGGCAGGTTGGCATCCAAAACGAGTTCGGAGAATAACATCGGAGGCCAAACTTGGTTCTTTTCGATATATTGGCAGGCGAGGATGGGGCGGAGACAGTAGAGATACTTTTTATAGTTGACGGTTTCGCCGGTAAGGAACTTGTGGTAATTGGTTTTGGCCATGGACCGGTAGTGATACATTCCCGCTGAAAGCGATTGGTAGGCGGGGACGAGGGATTTGAGCTCTTGGACGAAGAGGTCATCTTGGCAGTAGATGATCGGGCTGGAGAGCCATTCGTAGAGGGAAGGATTGGATTTCCGGAACAGAAAGAGTGCTTTGGTGAGATCCCAACCAGCGAGGTCAATATCGTTGGGGAGCATGCGGTCGAGAGTGTCGCGTTGGGGTTCGATGTTGAGGTAGTGGAGTGGTGGGCGAACGTAAATGAAGCGGACATCCCAGTCACTATCCGGGCTGGCGAACCCCCAGGCGCGCGAGCCAGATTCGACAGCTAAGAGGACTTTGATGTGTTCTTCGTGTTCGAGATTTGCGAGATGGGTTTGGATCTGGTCAGTCATTGAGAGCGAAGGTCTTCCAACGTCAAATTGTAGGCGGGGAGTCGGCGATCAATAGCGGTGGGGGTTGCGCAGTCAATGAGTATATACAGATCCTGCATTTTCTTTTGAGGGTTTCTCTAACTTCTCACTAGCCCAACCCCCTGCAAACGGTTATCGTTCTGGAAAAACCAGTTACCATAGAAATCGAGGTGAAAGTCATCATCTTTAGAGATGGCGGTTGCGATCTTCCTGCCGATCCCAATCGTGAGCATTTCCGTCTACGTCGTCATATCATGGTTCACTTTGTTTGACGTGAGTAACATCTTTTAACCAAGAGCGGTATGCCATAGATTGATTCTTGTATGCTATCTGTATGTTGATTTCGGCGATTGTGGCGGCGGTTGGTTTTGAGGCAATAACGGCGAGTTTGAAACCGTATGCGCCCGGGCCGGAGACGGGGAGTTTACGTTGGTCGCCCAAGGGAGCGGCAGTCGAATTGAAGGAAGAAAATGGAGCGTTAACGGGTTCGTTTGCATTGGGGCCGAAGGATTCGGCGGGAGTCATGGTTCGGTTAGAGAAAACAGATGGTTCGAAGTGGGTTAACCGGATGTTGGTGGATTTGAATCGGGATGGGAAATTTGATTCTGAGGAAACGTATAACTGCACTCCGAGCGAGCGGAACGGGAATTGGTGGTCGAGCTTTACGACAGGGGATGTGATGGTGCCGACGAAGGGGGAATCGATGCGGAACTATCCGATTAGTTTCTGGTTTGTAGAAGA
The DNA here is from genome assembly GCA_027492935.1 of Fimbriimonadaceae bacterium. Lineage (GTDB taxonomy): Bacteria > Armatimonadota > Fimbriimonadia > Fimbriimonadales > Fimbriimonadaceae > UphvI-Ar2. The sequence goes on along the minus strand of JAPUDU010000132.1, from coordinate 3,741 downwards.
CCCTTCAAAGCCTGATGCGGCAAAAACGTTGCGTTGGAGTCGGCGCGGTTGGCATGAGGGAACAGTTGAAATTGGTGGTAAGCCAGCAGTTGTTTTGATTACGGAAAGCGTGATGGACGGGGTTTTTGATCAGCGTGACGCTTGGTTTTTGGCTCGGGATCGGAAAGCGCTTTTGGCGGCGATGTCACGCGGGATGGAAGATCATGCTTGGCTGGATGGGAAAGCTTATCGGTTGACAAAAATTGATGCGGATGGGATGTCGGTGAGCTTTGAAGAGTTTGATCCGGGGATTACGGAAGCGGATGAGGCTCTGAAGCGGGATGCATTCGCAGACGACAAAGCGGCAAAGAGAGCGGAGAAGCCGGTCGCATTTGGTCATGATTATGAAGCGGCGATTGAGCTGGCGAAATCGAAGGGATCACGGATCTTGATTGATTTTGAGGCGACTTGGTGTGGGCCGTGCAAGACAATGGACGAATTGGTTTACACATCGGCGGATGTGGTGGCGGCGGCGGAAGGCATTGTCTGTGTGAAAGTTGATGGTGACATTCGAAAAGATTTGACCGAGAAATATTCGGTGGGGGCGTATCCGACAATGATTCTGTTGGAATCGGATGGTAAGGAGGTTCGTCGAGCGGTGGGGTATCGGAGTGTTAAGGAAATGGCAGGATTTTTGGGGAAATAGTTGTTTTGTAAGTAGATATCTTGACTGAATTGTTAAGAGATTTGGTCGAGAGGCGGATTTGAGTTGGTAACCTGGGTGGCATGGTTAGCCTCCTTGCGTATGCTGCCTTTGCGGGAACGGTGACGATGCCGTTGCCGGAAAAGGCCCCCAAGCTTGTTGTCATGATTTCGATTGATCAGGGTCGAGCAGACTATATTGATCGGTTCTCTGACCTTTATTTGCCGGCAAAGAAAGGCAGTACGTTAGGTGGTTTTAAGTGGATTTCGGAAACTGGTGTTCGTTTTGTTGATGCGCACCATCACCATGTTCCAACTTATACGGCGGTTGGGCACTCTATTTTGATGACGGGGTCAGTTCCGGCATTGACGGGGATTGTTGGGAATACGTGGTGGGATCGGGAGAAAGGGAAAGAGCATTATTCGACCGACGATGACACGGTGAAAACTGTGGGGGGAACGATGAGTGGAATGTCGGCGCGCCCTCTGAAAGTATCAACCGTGGGTGACGAACTTAAGATGGCGACTAATGGGAAAAGCAAAGTCGTTGGGATTTCTTTTAAAGATCGGGCTTCGATTTTGATGGCGGGTCATGCGGCGGATGAAGTGGTTTGGTTTGATTACGGGGTGGGGAACTTTGTAACGAGCACGTATTTTTCATCGACATTGCCGAAGTGGGCGGATGAATACAACAAGAGTCGGAAAATGGATTCTTACTTGGGCAAATCGTGGACGGCTTCGCTGCCGGAATCGGCTTATGCGAACGCTCGAAATGCCCCTCATGAGAAGGGATCGAAGATGTTCTCTCATGCTTTATCAAAGACGGCGGATAGCAAATATTATTCGAGCGTTGTAGCAAGCGGTTTTGGCCAAGAAGTGATGTTTGATTTGACGGAGAAAGCGATTGAATCGAGCCAGTTGGGCAAAGATAATGTGCCGGATGTGTTGGTTTTGAACTTGGCTTCGAATGATTATGTAGGTCATGCATGGGGGCCGAACAGTCCGGAGGTTTTGGATATTACGGTGGTTACGGACAAGATGCTTTCGCGGCTTTTCAACTTTTTGAACAAATCGGTTCCGGGTGGGATTGATAACGTTGCGATTGTTATCTCCGCGGATCACGGAGTTTGCGGGATTCCGAGTGAGCTTTCGGATGTTTACAAACTCGAAGCGGGTCGGATTAGTGGAACTGAGATTTTGAAAACGGTGGAAGATGCGCTTGATGCGAAATACGGCGCAGAGACTTGGGCACTTGATTACAATGGCTCGAACATCTATTTGGATTGGAAAGTTATTGATGGTAAAGGTTTGAAACGTGAAGAGGTTGAAGAAGCGGCCGCCGCTGCTGCTAGAGCAGTGAAAGGGGTTTATGATGCTTATTCACGGACGAACGTTTTGCAAGGACGTCTCCCGGATATGTCGCTTAAACAGTGGATTACTAATGGACTGCATCCGAGTATTGGAGGAGATGTAGTTGTGATTACTCAGCCGAATTATGTTGAGACGGGGGCAACGGGAACATCGCATGGCTCAGCTTGGGCTTACGATACGCATGTTCCGATTTTGACTCGATGGGGTGGTCAGAAAGCGCAGGTCGTTGGACGTCGGGTTTATACGCATGACATCGCGAGTACCCTTAGTATTTTGCTTGGGGTTGAGTATCCGAGCGGCAATGTTGGTCAGCCGCTATATGAGGCTTTTCCGGTTAGAGATTAGCCTTCTGGCCTGGGTATGCAATGGTTATGATTGCTTACCCAGGTACCTTTCTTTTTGAGATTGCATCTGCTTCTTGCTCTAGCTGGACGACCTTTTAGAGCTATCGCGGTTTAGGGACGGCCCTAATTGACCTTGAATCGTGAAACTAAGATGCACTGGATTTACCTCTTATTCGCTGGCCTGTTGGAAGTCGCTTGGGCTTTCTGTATGAAACAATCGGATGGCTTTTCAAAGCCTTTGCCGTCTATTGCAACAGTTCTCCTTATGATTGCCAGTTTTTGGCTGTTAGCGCTGGCGCTTAAAGACCTTCCGATGGGAACTGCTTATGCGGTTTGGACTGGGATTGGCGCGGTGGGCACAGCGATTATTGGAATTGTGTTTTTGCGGGAGTCGGCAGACGCGGCGAAGATTTTTTGTATTGCGTTGATTGCAATTGGGATTATTGGTTTGAAGGTATTTGCGAAGTAACAGATGAGCGTCGTTCAGCGAGAAACGCGCGCCAATCCCAGTTTTGTGGATCGTCACATGACCTTAATGCGGTTGGCGCGTTGATTCGCTGGCTGAGATCTTTGAGAAGTGGGCTTTGGCTGAACGCGGGGTCGCCGAACGGCTTGGTTTTGGAGCAGTTGGCGCAGACGGCGCGGAGGTGGAGAGGGCGGTTGCATCCGCTGCCGAAGTTTTCGATTGTGACCATGGGGGCAGCGCAGAATTCGCATTTGCTGGCGCATCTTTTAATGACTTGTCGTTTGGCACTTTCGGGGATGCGCGCTTCTCTTATTGGCAGTCCGCCGCCGAGTAGCCACCAAAGTCTTTCGCCAAATACGGTTTGTTTTTCTGAGGTGAGTATTGAATCAGTGGCGATCGCGTTGCGAAACTGGCGGACAAAGGCGGCTTGGTCTCGGCAGATTTCGGAGCAGTAAGGGCTGGAGAGGCTTTCGGATGGGGTGCCGCAGTTCGGGCATAGTTGGAAACTTTCGCTCGGGGTGGCGGGTGGTTTGAATTCGGTTTTGGAATCAAACAGTAGGTGGAGGGCGCTGCGGGCCTGGTCTTCCAAACTGAGATTGGCATCGCAGATTGCGGGCAAGGAGGTTTTTAGTTGGTTTATTGAATCAGAGATGATTTCTATTATCCCCCTCATGAATTATCGCGGAATGCTGATTCTTATAGACGTCAATTCGGCGAGCGATTTAACTTCAGAGTTAGAACGGCAAGACGTTCCAAGACCTGCCTACTACACTTCATCTAGCCCGAGATAGCCATTATAACTCACAGCAACTATTTTTCAGATTGTTAGCTTGAGGTATTATAGGAAAGAAAGTGGTTCATTTAAATACTGCTAGTGGA
>JAPUDU010000131.1 GCA_027492935.1 Fimbriimonadaceae bacterium | reverse complement strand
ATCGGGGGCAAGAGGAGTGGCTTTGGTTACGACGTGAACCTCAATTCCTCGGGCGGCGAGTTTTTGCGAGAGTTCGTAGACGTGGGGGCTTATTCCGCCAACGATTCGGGGCGGATATTCCCAGGAGAGCATAACGACTCGCATTGGAGTTATTGTGGCTGATTGATGCGCGGAGTTAGTAGCTTTGGTATGTGTTCTTGACTGTGCCGTCGTCGAATAGATCAATTACGGCGATACCAGGGGCGAATTCGTAGTAATCGCCGTTCCACCAATTGCCACTTACCGCACCGTTGCAGTAGTAATCAACGCCAAGGAAGTTGGCAGCATCCACTTGGTGCATGTGACCAGAGACGGCGGCTTTGACGTTTTTGTGTTTGTGGAAGAGGTTCTTGATTTTGAGGAAGTCAAGGTGCATCCATGAACCAGGAATTACCCAGTTGCCGGTTTTAGCGTTGTCGCCATCGACAAATCCGCAGACGCAGACGAGGGGGATGTGGGATGCTATCAGGATATTTGTGTTTTTCGGGGTGTTCTTCAATTCGTCTTCAAGCCATCCGAATTGATCGTCGTCAAGTTTGGAGGTGTAGCTGCCAGGAAGGTGGAAGACGCTATCGAGAACAATGATTTTCCAGCCGTTCTTGGTAACGGAGTGGTACGGCTTGTCGAGGCCGAATTCATCGAGAGCCCATTTTTTGCCCCATTTTGGTTCTTCGCCGGAAGTGCCGGAACCTTTGTACCAACCCCAGACATCGTGGTTGCCGATTGTGTGGATGGCGGGGATTTCGACATTCGCTTTTTTAACGGATGAGTACGACTTCCATTGGGCGGCGGCGGATGCTTGATCGGCCCCGAGGGTTTCCATTACTTCGTCACCGCCAAATAGGATGTAGTCAGGTTTGGGGCTGAGTGATTGAGCCGCGCCGATGGCTTTTTCGAATTCTTTTTGAGTTTTGGATTCGGGGGTGAGGTGGGTGTCGGTGAGGTGGGCAATTCTCAATTGTCGCTTGGGCTTTGCTTGGGCGAGCCCGGGCATAAGGGCTGACGCGCCGACAACAAGGGTTGAACCTAATAGGGAGCGACGTGAGATGGATTCCGACATAAAAAAAGGCTACCCAAGGAAGTTATGCCTTTGGGTAGCCATTAATCGAAAGTTATTACTTTCTTTTTCGTCGGATGGCTGCCATTGCAGCGGCTCCGGCAAGGATTGTCATTGTTGCGGGTTCGGGAACCGCGTCGCTCGTGACGGACAGGTCATCGATACTTAGAAAGTGGTCGTTACCTGTATCGTTGAGGTCAGTCCACCGGAGAAGTAAAGAATCGCCAGCGGCTAACGTGAGACCAGTCAGAGATGAAGAAAGGGATGTGAAGTTGCCGGTTGCATTGCCATCCAGAACCAAGCTACCGGTTCCCGTTATTGGGCTACCAAATGATAATGCCCCAACGTCGACCGTGCTTGCTGCGACAAGACCAGCTGGTGTTGCTGTCGGATTGACAAGGTATCCAAAAGTTACCGACTGTAAGTTAGCATTGTCATTTTTTCGATATTGTTCACCGCGGAACGATACTTGAAAATTGGTGAGATCGCTTCCTGATGTGTTGGTAAGAATGACCCCATAGTAGCCTTTTCCGCTTCCAGAAGCGCCAGTGAAGCCATTGCTTGCGACCATACCAAATGAACGATCAGTGAGTGGATTCACGCCAGCAACGCCAAAGCTATAAAGCCCGCCAGATGTCGAAGATCCGGTATTTGCTCCAAAGTTTGTGACCGAAGTGGACAGATCTGTTGCAGCGAACCAACCGTCAAGAGTTGAATCGTTTGTCCATGTGGTGCTCCCCGTTGTAGGAAGTGAGTTGAAGTCTTGGGAATAGGTTCCCGTAAAGTTGACTTGCGCGAGGGCCGATGATGCGAGGCACAGCGGTACCGCGATTAGGATAAGTTTTTTCAATTTTTGCTCCTCTCTAATCCGCCAATGCGGATTGAATACATGTAAGTATGCCTGGTCTGGGCGTGTTAAGCAAGGGGCTTGGGTAGAGAAAATAAAACCTTAATATATAAGTTGCCAGGTTTGAACCTGAACCTGGCAACTTGGCACATGTTAAGCGAGTATCTTAAACGAACCTTCTTGAGTGTGCTCGCCCATTTTAAGTTTGACTTTATAGGTTCCTGGGCGGGAATACCACTTGTTCATCATCATTTCTTCTGACTTATCGGCAAGTTTGTGCCATTCGTCGGGTTCGAGGTTCCAGACTATGCGATTGAATCCCGGTGCGTTTGAGCCGGATAAGGTTTTGACTTTGACACCTTTCTCGTTTTCGATCACACAACTGACATCGTCACCGACATATTCGTTGACCCAGTAGTCAATATAAACGCCTTTTGGTGCGTTGGGAGCGCGGAACATTTTGTGGCTCCAAAGCCCGTTATATTGAAGCTTTTGAGTTGGCTTGACATCGCGGAGGCTGAATAAGTGAAGAGCTTTGGCAAGAATTTCGTTGGTCGCTTCACCGATCCAATTAGCGTTATCGAGAACCCATACTGATCGGCCGTGGGTGCCGATAACGATGTCGCGGTCACGGTTATGTTGTTTGATGTCGTAGACCGGGACAGTTGGTAGCTTTTTGCCGTGCATCTTGACCCAGCTATCGCCTCTGTTAAGGCTGACGTACATGGCGTTTTCAGTTCCGCAGTAGAGAACATCTTCGTTTGTATCGTCTTCGCGGACGACCATTACGCTGTGGGAAGATGGAAGGCTGGTGGAGATTTCAGTCCAGGTTTTTCCGAAATCGTTGGTGACGAGAATGCACGGGGTCATGTCGTCATCGCGGTGACCGTCAAGGGAACAGTGGCACCGACCCTCAACGTGGTGAGATGGTTCGATACGACTGACATAGCGACCCTGAGCAACTTTGGGGGTTACGTTTTCCCACGATTTGCCATCGTTTTGAGTGATGTAGATCAGGCCATCGTCGGAGCCGGACCAAAGAATTCCCGCTTTGATTGGAGACTCGGCAAGACTAACAATGGTGCAATAGTTCTCAGCATTGGAACCTGCGGTGGTCATCTTTGCCCCATCAGCAGTGGTGAGGTCGGGGCTGATTGCTTCCCAGTTATCACCTTTCTTGGTGAGCTTGAAGACGTAGTTACCACCAATGTAAATAACATCGTTGCTGTGTTTGCTGACAAAGAACGGGGTGTTCCAATTAAATCGGTGGGCAGGCTGACCTTCTCGGGCTTCTGGGATGACCCAACGTTTATCGCCAGTTTTTAGATTGACGCGGGTGATATTGCCACCTTGCCATTCCGCATAGACCACGTTGGGGTCTTCAGCATCAAAATCCATGTGAAAGCCGTCGCCCCATTGCACGAATTCGATGTCTCCGTTTGTGAGACCCGTGGCTGGGGTTCGGCAAGCTTTGTCTTCTTCGACTTCTCGGATTGGGTGGCTCGATGGCCAAACCCATGAGCCGTTATCTTGAAGACCACCAGCGATTCGGTACGGAGTGGAGTTGTCTAGGGCGATGTTGTAGAACTGACCGACAGCGATAGTGTTGAGAAAATCCCAGTTTTCGCCTTTGTCGAAGGTTTGGTAGGCTCCTCCGTCAGTACCGACGACGATGTGGGTTGGGTCGTTGGGGTCTACGATGATCGCGTGGTGGTCAGCGTGAAGAATATCGCCCCAACCACCGCGGAATGTCTCGCCGCCGTCGTCACTGACTTCGGTTGTCCAGCCAAGCATGTAGACGCGGTTGTCGTCTTTTGAATCGAACTTGATTTTGCTGAAATAGAAAGCACGGGGAGATCTATGGGAGCAACGTCGCCAAGATTCACCGCCGTCATCAGATCGGAAGACCCCTCCGCCACGCATTCGGTCGTCACGAATTGAATTTGCTCCGCCGTCAGTGGCTTCGATTACGGCGATGAGCTTGTTTGTATCTTGGAGGAAAACATCAAGGCCGATTCGACCGGTGTTTTTGGGGAGGTTTTTGGTTAATTGTCGCCAGGTTTTGCCGCCATCGGTTGATTTGTAAATGCCGCCATTTTTGCCACCAGATTTAAAGCTGTAAGGGGATCGAATCCGTTCGTAAAATGCGGCGTAAACGATTTCGGGGTTTTGGGGATCGAGGCAGACATCGCAACAGCCAGTTTTTTCGTCAATTCCGAGAACTTTCGCCCAAGTTTTGCCGCCATCTGAGGTTTTGTAAAGGCCACGTTCTTCGTTGTAGCCCCAAAGATGACCGAGAGCGGCGACATAACAGACGTCGGGATTGCGGGGGTCGGCGGCGATTCGGGGAATATCATGGGATTCCGGGAGCCCGCAATGAGTCCAGGATTTACCGGAATCGGTTGATCGGTAAACGCCATTGCCCCAACTGGATGAGTTGCGTCCGTTGGCTTCTCCTGTTCCTACCCAGATGATCTTTTCTTTGCCTTTTTCAAGACGCTCGGCTTTTTTGGTGCCGTTATCCCAGCCTTCCCAATCGGTGGGGGCATCGCAGACGGCGACGGCGCCAATGGCAGAAGTTGCTTCGTTATCGAAAATGGGGTCGAACGTTGTGCCGTGATTTTTGGTTCGCCAGAGGCCAGATGTGGCGTAGGCGACATAGTAGGTTTTGGTATTTCCGGGCGCAAAACACATATCACTGATTCGACCACCCATGATTGCGGGGCCAACAGATCGCCAGGGAAGACGCTTAAGATCAGATTCTTGAAGCTGACGCGTGGGGGTGGTGTTTGCCGCTTTGACAGTGGGTTTTGGAGAGGCGGTCTTCTTCGATGCCATGACGGAGAAGTATACGCATCTGGTAGGGAAATTGGTGGCTGAATTGACTGATGCTTTGGTTTGTGTTGTTATGTCTTTATAATCAACGATATGGCAGGGTTGACGGAACGGCAGAAGGTTGGGCATCTTTTGCGACGCTTTGGGTTTGGGGCATCGGTTTGGGAGATGGAGGAGTTTGTTCCGTTGGGGGTTATGGGAACGATGGATCGGTTATTGGATTGGAGCAAAGCGGAAGATCTGGGCGATCCGTTGCAGTTTGCGTTCAAGAAAGATGAGGATGCGGAGCCGGGAGGGTATCGATTTAGATTGTGGTGGGTGATGCAGATGATTACAACCAAGCATCCTCTGCGTGAGAAATTAGCTTTGTTTTGGCATGACCATTTTGCGGTGAACGAAGAAGATGTTCAGCACGGATTGGCGATGCTGGATTATATGGAAAGGATTCGAGCGAATCCGGCCGGTAAGTTCGGGGATATTTTGAATTCATTGGTAAAGAGTCCGGCGGTGATGCGGCAACTCAATGTGGAGATGATTAGCCGGGCGACACCGAATGAGAACTTTGCGCGGGAGTTGTTAGAGCTTTACACGTTAGGAGAAGGAAACGGATACACCGAGAAGGATATTAAAGAAGTTGCGAAAGCAATTACTGGCTGGGCGCATCATGACGTTTATTGGCGGATGGGGGAGACAAATAACGACCGCCTGAAATATATGAAGAAGTTTGATACTCCGGCAGTTTTTTACATTGTTGCGCCGGAGGTGACGATCCCAGGTTCGAAGACGGTACTTGGAAAGCAGGTTCAAACTGGGGATGACGTGTTGGAGATGCTCTCGCATCATCCGCAGACGGCGCGTTATATTTGCGAAAAGTTATGGAGTTGGTTTGGTTATGAGAATCCGGAAAAGAAGGTCATAGATCGGTTGGTTAAGCGATTCTTGGATGCAGATGGCGATATCAAGTTGGTTTTGCGGGAGATGTCGGAGATAGAAGAGTTCTATTCGGCAAAGAGTTATCGGGGGCTGGTTAAGAGTCCGACTGATTATGTGGTGGGAATATGTCGAGCGCAGAATGCCGCTCCGCGATTAACCAAAGATTTTGTTGCGGACAAACCGTTTGATGATCCGATGTCGCAGGGAATGCTTGACAACTGTGGAGCGGCGATGTATTACATCAGTGAATGTGGGATGAACATTTTCTTTCCAGATTCGGTTGCGGGTTGGGACTGGCATGAAGGGTGGACGAGTACAAATATGCTGTTGCGGCGGCGGCAATTCACGGGGATATTAACTTGGTATCCGGTGGAAGAAAAAGGCAAAGAGACGATTTACTATCCGGATGAACCCGTGAAGAATGTGATCAACGAGATCCGTAAACGGAATCCACAGGACACGGAAGCGCTGGTTAATGCGTTTTGTACGGTTTATGACTGCCAGATTTCGCCCGATCAACAACGTGTGCTGATTGCTCATTTTGATAAGCATGGCGGAGTGGGATTGATGAAAGATGATCGGTCTTTTGGCTGGATTTGCACGCTTGCTTTGCAACTCCTGGGGTCGGTGCCTGAATTTCAGCTTTGCTGACCTTGGGCCTTTACAGGTTGATGGGTAATTTGAATCTATGACGACAGCTCAGAAAGCGATGGTTGGTTATGGCGTGGCGATGATTGCAATTGGGGCTCAGTCTTACTTTTTTCCTCATGGCAAGCCGTCGATCATTAGTTTTGTTGCCGCTGGTAGCATTGGACTGATTGTTTTGTTGCTCGGAGTTCTTGCAAGCAAGGCGGCCAATCCTCGTTGGTTTTATATCGCGTCAATCTTTTTTGCGTTTATCGGTTGTTCACGATTTATTGGCAATATCTTTCAGGGCAAATTCACCATGTATCCGGGTGGTTTGGTGATCTTGCTGAGCGTTGGTTTGATCGCAATTTTGGGTATGGGGCACATGAGTGCAATGAAAGCGCGAAAAGCGGAATCAGCCGAGTAGCGGTAATTGTTGAACGGTGGCGGTGACGCCGTTGATTTGAACTTGAGTTCCGTTTGAGGTGGCTTCGTTTCGCAGGGTTGCAGAGGCAATAAACCCAAATTCGGAATGCGGGGCCGAGCGGTGCACTGAACCGATTTCTTTGCCCTCGAATGTGACGGAGCCGGGTTCGATTGGTTTATCAGCGATCAGTCCGACCAAACACTTGTTTGTGTGACCACGAGCATGGATTCGGTGGATGACTTCTTGACCGACATAGCACCCCTTGGTGTAAGAAATGTGTTGAGACTCAAAGTGGGGGCCAAGTTCGGGAGGGAGAGTTTTTGCTCCGATTTCGATGCCGAATCGAGGGATGCCGGCGGCAATTTCAAGGGCAGAAAGGTGCTCGACAGATCCATTTGGAATATCAGACGTTGTTAAAGTATCGTAGCCGGAATAACCGGTTCGATCTTGGCAGTATGATCCTGAGGCGGATACTCCTTGGAGCGTAGATACGGGGAAATCTAGGAGAGTAGCGTTGATATCTTCCATGATGACGAAGTCTTCGATCCGTTGAAGGATGACCGTAGGTTGCTCGGTTATGAGGATTAAATGGTCTTCTTCTTCGTGGATATGAACGATGGATTCGATCTGGCCTTTGGGGTTACAGAGGCATGAAGAGATTGATTGGGTTGCAAGAAGGCGAATGTCTTGAGTGATTTGACCTTGAAGCCACGACTTTGCATCGGCGCCGGTGATTTTGAGAGCGCGGTCTTTAGTTGGAAACGAAAGGGCTGATGTTTGGAGGGTTTTGATCGTTTCGGCAAGAGTCATGGGTTTGTTCGGTTTAGGATACGTTGCAACGAAGAACTGTGTTCGGGGCTATTCTATAGTTTATGAGTCTATTGAGTCTGTTGCTGGTTGGGGGAGGGCTCTTTTTTGCGGATCAAGAGAAAGGGCGCTTTGAACGCAAAGCGGCTGATGATATTTTGGCGAAAGTTCAGGATGGGAAAGGTCGGTTTGAAGTAAAGATTCAACCGGCGTTGCTCGGCGGGTTTACGGGTGAACTTGATTCGGCGACGATTTCGGGAAGCGGATTTACTTTAGACGAGTTACCACTTTTTACGGAGCCAGATCGTTCGACAAGTGGCAAGATTGGGGATTTGCGGTTGAGACTGACAGACTTTACGTTAAGACGGTTGAAGGTAGCAGAGTTGCAAGCGAACATTCCGGGCTGTCGTTATGATTACGGCTTGGCTAAGGGTAAGGGGATGATTCGATTGAGTAAAAGCGGTGAGGGCCAAGGATTTGTGAAATTGAGAGAGAAAGACCTTGCGGAGTACTTGATGAAGAAATTTCATGAGATCAAACGATGCACGGTGAAACTGGATGGGAATACTGTCTGGGTTGAGGGGTACGGCGAGTTTATTGTTGTGAATACTGATTTTGCGGTGATTGCTGAAATTGGCATTGAAGACGGAACTAAGTTGGTGCTGAAGAACGCGAAAGTGTTTTTTGACTGGCTAAGGGCAGATGGGCCAGCGGTTGATGGATTATTGAAGACATTGAATCCGGTAGTGGATTTGAAAAAAGATTTGGGTTTATTTGATGCGGTGTTTGTTGAGAAGATAAAGATTCAGAAAGGAGTTTTGACGGCATCAGGACGCACTAAAATTCCGGAGAAGCCGACTGACGAAGCGGAGTTGTTCTTCCGAAAATTAACGTGAGATGACGCCGCTCTTGTTAACGCTGCTCAGTAGCAGTTTTGGGGAAGAGCCGATTCAACCGCAGGTTGAACTCGGTAAAAAGCTAGCGCGTCAGTACGACCGTGATCATTGGCAAAAGCAGTTAGAGTTGCCGCCAAATACGGGTCAGTTGGCATCAATTACTGAGGTTTATCGAGAAGATCGCCGCGTTTTGGGGACGTGGAGCGAAGGGGTTAGGAAACTTGATGTAGAGTGGGCGATTCGGCTTTCGCCGGAGCTGATGTCTCGATGGCTTGGCTTTATGAGTGAGCGGGAAGCTTGGGGAGATGGCGAGATCACTTATCGTTGGAATTCTGTGAAGCAGCTGATTGGTAAACGCCCAGTGTTTTTGGTAATTCTTTCGGCATTTCCAAGGAAAGAGATGCTGGGGTTAGGTGATAGCCATGCACCATCCACCGAAGAACTTGATAACATTCGAGTTGTTTTTGAACAGGATGGTCGTCGGATTGAATCTTCAACTTATGAAGTGTGGCGACAGCGGGCGCAAACTCGAAGTGAACTGGATCAAGTGCCTTGGTGGCAGTTTACGCGGCTTAAAAGTGATTTGACGAGCCTGTTTGAGAGTCAGTACGAACCGCCAATCATTCAACGTGGGGATTACTATCGGACTTGGAGTTGGGTGACACCAGCCACTGATGTTGAAGAGGCAAAACTTACTTTGAAGATTGTAAGCAAGCGAAAAATCAGAGAGACGAGTTTTGATTTTCCCGCCATTTGCGATATCGCCAAAGGGTGATAAATGCTTCAGGGGCGTCTGTCCAGCGGATTTTTTTTCCGGCGGCTTTTGAGCGCGGTTCGTAGGTGATGGGGAGTTCTATAATCGTTTCGCCCATCCGAATGGCCTTGGCTGTTACCTCGGGGCAGAATTCAAATCGCTGGCATTCTAAATCCATGCGGTTGATGAGGGTTCGGCGGAACGCTTTGTAGCATGTTGCTTCGTCAGTGAGTTTTTGGCCAAAGAGAGTTTTGACGGCAAAGCGGAGAAGAAGATTGACGATCTTATTTGGCAGGGCCATTCCATCAATCAGTCCGTGGTGGAATCGGGAGCCGTAGACCGCATTAGATTCATTTTTGGTGATCGGATCGATGAGGGCGGGGATTTCTTCAGGTCGATATTCGAGATCGGCATCTTGGATGATGACCGCTTCACCGGTACAGGCAGGTAACCCTCTGCGAATCGCGTTGCCTTTGCCACTCGGTTTGGGGTTGGTAAGAACTTTAATCTTGTCGCCAAACTCGGCGAGATATTCACCGGTTCGGTCGGTGCTGCCATCGTTGACAACGACAATTTCGGGATGGATTGGGAGAGCAAGAAGACGTTCGATGACTTCTTTGATGGTGTTTTCTTCGTTGTAAGCCGGGACGATCACCGAAACAGTGGGTGTGGTGCCGACTTCGCTCATCTGGCTTGAGGATACCTTGGGCAATCCTACTGCTGGAGCGACTATTATAGAAGGCGTGATGGAGCAGTTCGACACGCTGATTTTGGGCGTTATGCGGGTGAGTTCGGCGGGGATTTCGAGGGAAGACATTGGGATTCGGGATGGGAAGATTGCGGCGTTGGGAGATTTATCGGCGGCAACGGCCACTTTAGTAATCAACGCTGAGAATCTTCATGCGTTCCCGGGGGCGATTGATACGCAAGTTCATTTTAGGGAGCCGGGGATGGAGCATAAGGAAGATTTGGCATCGGGGACTCTCGCGGCGATTTGTGGTGGCGTGACGACGATCTTTGAAATGCCGAATACGAATCCGACAACAACTTCTTCGAGTGCTTTGGAGGACAAATTGTCTCGAGCTAGCGGTCGTGCTTATTGTGATTTTGGATTTTTTGTTGGGGCAGCAACGGGGAACTTAGATGAGTTGTCTGATTTTGAGATGCTTCCGGGAACGCCGGGGATTAAGATGTTTGCTGGTAGCTCGACCGGTGATTTATTGGTTGATGGCGTTGACAATCAGCGTGAAGCGATGCGGCACGGCAAACGGCCGATGCCGATTCACTCAGAAGATGAAAAGCGGTTGCGGGAGCGAAAAGGAATTTTTGGAGAGCATCCACACGTTCGAGTTCACCCGGAGATTCGTGACCCTGAAGCGGCTCGTCTCAGTACAGAGCGGTTAATTCAGTTGTGTGAAGAAACAGGGAGGCCGATCCATATCTTGCACATCTCAACGAAGGAAGAGCTTCCTTTGTTGGCAGATGCTAAGAAACGTGGCTTGCCGGTGACGTGTGAAGTTACACCGCACCATTTGACTCTGAATGCTGATCAATATGAAACGTTGGGGACAAAACTACAGATGAACCCCCCCGTGCGGAGTGAAGAACATCGTTTGGCGATATGGCAGGCGGTAAAGGATGGATTGTTTGATGTTTTTGGGAGTGATCATGCTCCGCATACTTTGGAAGAAAAAGCAAAGCCTTACCCTGAGTCGCCAAGCGGGATGCCCGGTGTTCAAACCTTATTCCCAGTTATGTTGGACTGGAGTCTGCGGGGCGAAATGCCGTTGACTCAGTTGACAAACATGATGATGGAGCGACCTGCAGAACTGTACGGTATTAACGGCAAAGGGAAGCTTGAAATTGGCTTTGATGCGGATCTGATTCTGGTTGATTTGGAAAAATCTTGGGTTGTATCGGATGGGGCGATGAAGAGCAAGTGTGGCTGGACTCCTTATGCGGGGCGAACGTTGAAAGGCACGATTGAGAATGTGTTTTTGCGTGGCGAGATGGTGGTATCTGGCGGTGAGCCATTGAATCTACCCATTGGACAAGCGGTTCAATACGATTGGAAGTAAAAGCGGTTAAGAGACGTCTATTGAGGGAACGTGAAGATAGATCGTGACTTTTCGGAAGAATATGCTTTAGCCGATGGACGAGTGGTTTCATTGCGTCTGGTTCAACCAGAAGACAAACAGAGTTTTGTCGAGAGCTTGAACATCTGTAGTCACCAGACGCTTTACAATCGTTTTATGGGTTCAAAGCCGAAGTTTTCGGAGAATGAGCTTCGGTACTTGACAGAGGTTGATCAGCGGCACCACGTAGCGATTGTTGGATTTCATGATGGAAATCTTATGGCGGTTGGACGCGCAATTCGCTATATGAGCCAACCTCAAATTGCCGACGTCGGAATAATTATTGCCGATGCTTACCAGCGGAACGGGATTGGATCTTATCTCTTGGGATTGTTGATGATTGCGATGATTGAACGGAATGTTTATCAGCTTTGTGGTGAGATGTTTTCAGTCAATAACGCCATGTTTCGGGTGGTTGATGAGGTTCCTTTTGACGTGAAATGGCGTTTAGATGGCTCGGTCGCAAACTTCGAAATTGACCTAACTTCAAATTAAGGGTGATTTTTGAGCGGATAACTGCGTATGATCGTTTTATGCGCTCGATGAGACTCTTCGCGATGCTTGCAGTTTGCGTTACTGCAGTTGGATTCGCAGACACCGGCCTTGAACTAGCGACTTCTCGGGAAACCGATTTGAAGTTTGATGATATGTTCCCCAGACGCTCCCATTTTGGAAGCACTCCACGAATTTTAGGATGGTCACACGATGATCGTTATCTAGCTTATGCATGGAATCAGTGGGGAGTTATGGGTAACGACCTGTGGCTTTACGACTCGAAGTCGGGCAAATCTTCCCGCATGACAACTCCTGATTCGTTCTTGGCGTTTGACGGTGATATTCCGGAAGCGATTAAGCAGTTTGGTGAGAATCAGAAACGATGGGATGAATGGGAAAAGCTGACGGACGAAGAATTCCGTAAGTCTCAGGAAGAATTCCAGGAAAAGCAGAAGGACGATAAGACTCCGCGCAAAAGCTATAGTGGTCCCACCCAGATTGAATGGGCACACAGCAAAGATGAATTTTTGATGACCTACCGAGGCGATATTTATCGCTGGAAGGTGGGTGATAAAGCTCCGGTTCGTTTGACCGACACATCGGACAACGAAAACAGTGTTGAATACCTTCCGGATGATAAGGGTTTTGCTTTTCGACGCGGTGCTTCGGTTTATCGGATGCGATTTGATAGCCCGTCAGTTGTTCAACTCTCGCCTAATTTGGAAGGCGGCGTATCGTTTGGCGGTTATTCCATTTCTCCGGACGGGAATCGTATGCTGGTTTATGGAAGCAAAGCGGTTGGCGGAACTCGACAAGTTGACTGGATTTCTTATCGTGGACGCTTTGCTACGGCTCAAAAAACTGAGCGTGGCGTAGCGGATGACGACTTTAAGGGTGAGAGCTACATCTACCTTTATGACATTCGGGAAGCAACGATTCTTGATAAGAGCAAGAAGAACGAGCCGTTTGAAATTTGGAAATGGGCTGGGGGAGAAGAGTGGGAACAAACCGCGATTTCCGATAAGCCTTGGAGCAAGGATGGCAAGCGTTTTGTCTTTGGTAGTTGGGCCCGAGATAAAAAGGAATTGAAGATTCTTGAAGCTAATGTTGATGATCGTAAGGTGAACCCGATTTACACGGGTACGAGCGATGGTGAGCATAGCGATGCAGGAATGGCTAATCCGTTCTATTCCGGTGATGATAAATCAGTTGTCGTCATGCTGAGTAAATCTGGCTGGCGCCACATGCACTTGCTGGATGGCAATGGCGGAGAACGCCAGGTCACACGAGGCAACTTTGATGTTTTGCCGGAAAAGATTGCGGCAGATGGAAAAAATGTCTTGGTAGCCAGTTCGAAGGAAGAACTTTCAAGAATTGATGTTTACCGTGTCGATTTGAACTCCGGAAACATGGATCGACTTTCGAACCTGGATGGTTCGCGAACATCTCCGATTTTTGCTCATAAGTCAGATCGCTATGCGACAGTTTTGAGTTCTTGGACGCAAATGCGCGAATTGTTCATTAACGATGGCAAGGGCGAGAAAGCGGCGACCGATTCGCACCGATCCGAGCAGTTCTGGGCAACGATCAAGGAAAAGGCTGAGCTATTCACATTCAACAACCGCCACGGCGACAAAATCCATTGCTACCAAATGGTTCCGAAGGATATGAAGCCGGGTGAAAAGCGACCGCTCTTCATTTATGTTTACGGTGGTCCGCTTGGAACTGGACACTCGGTTACAGATGGTGCGTTCAACTCAACGGCTTATATGTTCGCGCAGTACTTGACGCATACACTGGGCTACATCACAGTTACGATTGACCCGCGAGGTCAAAGCGACTATGGTTCTGCTTTTGGTCGAGCGAACTGGGACAATGTTGGTGTTTCTCAAACTGAGGATATCGTTGACTTGATTAAGCACTACGATGCGAAAGGCATGGTTGACCGTACTCGAGTTGGCTTGAATGGCTGGTCATTTGGTGGCTTCCAAACGCAGCACACGATGTACACCCAACCGGGTTGGGTAACGCTTGGTATTGCTGGCGCTGGCCCGACCGAATGGCAGAACTACAACACTTGGTACTCAGGCGGTGTTATTGGTAACGCTCCTCGGGGCAAGGTCGAAGAGATTGACAAGTACTCGTTGACAAAGGTAGCGAAGAATTTGCAATCACCGTTGCTTCTCTTGCACGGGATGGAAGACACAAACGTTCTGTTCCAAGATACGGTTCACGTTTACCAAAGCCTGCTGAAAGCCGGCAAGGGGCCTTTGGTTGAGCTTGCGCTTGACCCAACTGGTGGACATGGAATGGGTGGCGATATGAGTAATCGTGATCGTCATGCGATCTATCTGGCGTTCATCTTGAAGCATTGGGAAGCTGGCCGACAGCAGGCCCAACCCGCGTTGCCATAGAACCTGGGTCTGGGAACGAGTAAAACGAAACCGTTGTCTTATCAGTTATGAAACGACAACGGTTTCGTTGGTTTTTGCCTTCGGTTGCGGTCGCGGCGATTTTAATGCTCGGTTTTGGCCTTGGCCGAATGGGTGCGAGTCGGGATTCGGCGACGCCAGCTCCGGTTGTTTTACAACAAGTGAGAATGCTTGGCGATCTTCACTTGGTTGAGCATCAGTATCAAACGGTGATGACAATGGAGAGCCATAAGGATGCTGCGGAGTGGACTCAATCTGTACCAGTTCTTAACCAACTGGCGAGCCACATTGTTGAGAAAAGCACGAAGAACTCAGCTTTAGTAACCGTTCATGGGACGGTAGAAGCGGGAGTTGATTTAAGTAAGGCAAATATTCAAAAGAGTGGCGAAGCCATTGTCGTTGAATTACCTCGAGCGAAACTTTATCCTGCAAATGTGAATGCTGAACTTCATTCGCAAAAACATTCGATTGCTTGGGATGATCGAAACTTGGCTCTGAAAGCGGAGCGAGAAGGGGCACGTCGTTTTGAACGATCCAGCATTGATGGGGGAATCTTATCTAAAGCTGAAGAGCGCGCTCGGACCCAGGTCATTGAACTGTTTGAATCGGCGGGAGTAGAATCCGTGCGAGTTCAATTTGTTGGGCAGTGATTTTTTTCACAACCAATGAATGTTTTTCGGTTTCTTACCGAGGATTACAATGATGCGATTCGCTGGATTATTGGGATTGGTTTTTGTTGCGGCAGTTTCGTTTGGTCAACGCGGGCCAACGGTTATCGTGCCCGCAGAAAATATTGAGGGAATTACATTTGCAACGGCAAAAGGTGTATATGTTCCGCTTGATGAATTAACGGCTGAATTTGGCGTTGATGTTGATTGGGATACCAAATCTA
This sequence comes from Fimbriimonadaceae bacterium, assembly GCA_027492935.1. Classification (GTDB taxonomy): domain Bacteria; phylum Armatimonadota; class Fimbriimonadia; order Fimbriimonadales; family Fimbriimonadaceae; genus UphvI-Ar2. Next base: position 2,984 of record JAPUDU010000131.1, on the reverse strand, counting down.
AGCGTTATACAATCGGAGCAAAAGTCGTTAGTAGTAACGAAGTTCGCACCCTTTTTGATGGAACGCCCATTGTGAACATTCTCGCTTTGAAAAGCGATGATTTTTTTGTCAATTTAGATGATATTTCTGGAGACTACATGGTTTCGACGGGCACACATTTCGGTGTTGTTTCCGTGCCGGAACAATGGGTGGAAGTTGATCTTTCGAGTCAGCATTTACGCGGTTACCAAGGCAAGCGGCTGATTATGAATACCAAGGTCAGCACGGGTAAACGAGGATATTCAACACCAGTAGGCGAATACACCGCTGGTCCAGAAAAGAGCCGCCATCGCGTGAGCTCGAAGTATGAAAATGCTCCGATGCCTTACAGTGTTCAGCTACGAGGCGGGTACTTCATTCATGGTTCATCAAGTGTGCCGCGCTATGCAGCTTCGCACGGTTGTGTGCGGATGCCGTTGACGGGAATGAATGCCGCGAAATACTTTTTTGAATGGGTGAACCTAAGTACACCCATTAGTATTCGTCACGGTTGGTCGGCTAAAGTCGCTGAACTTGACGCCGAAGATTAAGCGAAGCGGAATTGAGGGCCGAATTTTTGGCCATTTTTCAGCATTCCACCCAGCTTTATAGCGAGTGCCCATGTGAATCGAACGAGGCGCATAAGTGTTTCAACTGAAGTCACTAATGCGGCAAGGGTGAGGAATACTTTGATTAGCTTTGCGATCCAAGCCATATTGTATTAGACGTCAAGAACGGGGCCAGGTTGCGTTTTGACTAATTTATGACTTTCCAATGACCCTTATCCCGGTCTTGCCAGTTGCGGACATCGTCTTGATTACGGGCGGGTTCAATGAGAGAAAGATTGAGATCGGCGATGGCAATACCTTCTTGGTTAAACGCCGTACTAGCAAGGATGCCGCTTTCATCAAATGGAGCCACGCTGGGGCAAAGAATTGCACTTGATCCGTGGGTTTGAGTGACTGGCTCTCGATTGAGTCCGCCGACCAAAGACGCGTGAATGACAAAGATTTGGCATTCCACAGCGCGGGCATGGCATGACCAACGCACGCGATTGAATCCACGCACGGTTTCGGTGTAAGCGGGAACTGCAATTACCCTTACATCTGATTCGCAAAGTGCGCGTGATGCTTGAGGGAATTCGCAATCGTAACAAACAAGAGTGCCGAGATTGAGATTTGGCTCGGTAACAAGGCCTTTACCTTCGGCAATGAGCCACTCGCCGACTTCCCATTGAGTGAGAACATTTTTGTTTTGAATGAGAGAACTGGTTGGAGTGCAGATCAACGCGGAATTGAAATAGTTTTCGCCTTGCTGGTTAAGATGAGTGCCGGCAACAATTGTTGTGCCACTGCCTTGAGCGATGGATTCAAAGTGGGATTTGACGGCGGGGAAATCTGGGGCAAGAACTAGAGCGACTTCGTTTTGAGGGACATCACCGTGGTAAGCGATTCGTTCGAGATCAATTGATTCAGGAAAAACAATGAGCTGTGCGCCCTGGTCAAGAGCTTGATCGAACAAACCAGTGGCATGGTCAAGAAATTCATCAAGCGAGCCGATTTCGCGGATTTCCCAGTTTATTACAGCGGCTCTTAAGGTGTCCATTCGAGAATCACTCCGGCGTTGCCGCTTTCTTCGTCTTCCATGTAGTTTTCGATAGTTCCTGCGTAAGTGAGTCCCATTTTAAGGAAGGGGGTGAGGGTTCGGTCGACAAGTATGTTTTCGACTACTTGCTGAACATAGTCAGATAGTTGCTTTGTACCTGAAGCTTGAAAGTCCGGGATCCGGCATACCGTGCCGTATTTCTCAAGTTTAAAGTTGCGTACTAGATCGAACCTTGCAAGATAAAGGAGCTTGCCCAACCCTTGATTGCGGTGGCTAGGGTGGACGGATATGTCGATACCGTGAAGGATATTGCCTTGAGGGTTGTGGTTAGTAAGTGATAAGTCACCAATGGTGGTTAGCCAATCTTGGTGGGCTTGCCAATCGGAGGTGCTGATGAGCATGTTTGTGCAACTGGCAACTACTTGTGATTCATGAACGATCACGAATTGACCTTGGTGAAAGGTACTAATGTGGGCGAGGATATGGTTGGATTGCCAGAGCGATTCGAGTGGAAACGGTTCTGGGAAGCATTCTCGCTGGAGAGCAACTACGCCGGGTATGTGTTCTAATGTCGTATTTTCGAATCTGTAACTCACTGATTTCCTAAGAATATCGCGATTGGGTTCATTTTTTCTGGGTAAAGCAATTTATTGCAAACACAATTTGCATTTCTGATGTACCACCTATTGGTATGTCGAATGTACTTGAGATGCTGACTGGTCGGCTATTGACCCCAGATCTGCGAGAGGGAGCGAAATTTTTTGCTGTGAGTGGCAATGGATTGGTCAGGGCGGCAGGTTGCCGTACGGGAACAGTTGCTCTGTGGATGACCGGTTCTGAAGATGTTCATTATTTTAGTGTTCAGCCTACGATAAGAAAAACTAAGGCAGAAGCAGAAGTTCAAGCGATTTGGCTGAGTCAAACAGGTGACTTACTTTTTGCTGCTACATCGGTTGATGTTGTAGCGGTCAATACATCGACTCGGACAATGGCATGGGATTATCAGCAGAAGCGTCAATGGGGATTCCTCTCAAGTATTCCGCAAGGAGGCTACCTGTCTCTTGATGATGAACTGACAACTTATTATTCGAGCGGTGAGGTCGTTAAGTTTGATCGCCAATCGCGGGTTTTGATGAGCGAGACATACGGTTACACGGCTAAATTTCTTGCTACAACGAAAGAGCAAGTTTTTGGATCGGATGGTCACTGGATTTGGCGCTGGCAAAAAGGCGAAGACTTTGACAAACGAGAGGAGATTATTCACAAGTCTTGTTATTCATTGGCGACTTCGGGTGATGGGGCGACTTTGGCGATACGGTCAACGAATCGCATTTTTCTTTCTGATGGTATGTCGAAATCGA
>JAPUDU010000130.1:4486-18528 GCA_027492935.1 Fimbriimonadaceae bacterium | reverse complement strand
ATTGGAGCATTTCTGGCCGATGTTGGTTCCGGGTGGAATTGTTTTGATGGATGACTTTGCGTACTCTGGTTATGCGGAGCAGAATAAGGGGCTCACTGAAGTCGCAAAGAAGCTCGGGGTTACGATTTTGAACTTGCCGACCGGGCAGGGGATATTGATGAAGCCGTTTATTTCAAAGTAATCAATACTCCAGCGACGATTAGCACAGCTCCCAAAGCAACCTTTGGTTCGAACTTTTCTTTAAGGATGACTATGCCAAGGATCATGGCAATAACGAAGCTGAGTTTATCGATCGGGGCGACTTGGGAGACGGTGCCAGATTGAAGGGCGCGGAAGTAACAGAGCCAGCTCAGCCAAGTTGCAACGGCGGAAAGCCCGAGGAATATCCAGTTTTCTCGGGTGAGATTGCTCAGGTCGGCTTCTTTGGCGGCAACGGCAAGACTTACGCTGAATATGAGAACGAATGCGACACGGACAAAGAGGGCAGTGTTTGGGGGCACTCCATCAACTCCTTTTTTCGCGAGAATGGCGGTTATTCCGGCAAAAAGTGCGGAAAGAAGTGCCCAGATTCGGTAGTCCATTTTTTTATTATGCGGTTTGGGACTGGGGTTTTGATGAGTTGGCGCGTAGAATAGAGGTGGATGGCACTTGAGCAGATCACATTAGCAGCACCGCGAGGTTTTTGTGCGGGCGTAGCGTATGCGATTGAAGTTGTAAATCTTGCATTAAAGATTCACGGTGCGCCGCTTTATGTCCGTCATGCAATTGTTCATAACGAATATGTTGTTCGAGATTTTGAACGTCAAGGGGTTATTTTTATTGAAGATGTCAATGAGATTCCGGCGGGAGCAACGGTTGTTTTTAGTGCACACGGGGTTTCACCGCAGGTAAGGGCTGATTCTGCAGAACGCGGATTAAATGTGATTGATGCGACTTGCCCGTTGGTGACTAAGGTTCATAACGAAGCAAAGCGATTTGCGGCGAAAGATTTCTTAATGGTTTATGTTGGTCACCGAGGGCATGTTGAAGCCGAAGGAACGATGGGTGAAGCACCTGACCGGATGATCTTGGTGGAAACTCCGGCGGAAGCGGAAGCAGTTGAATTGCCGCCGCATGACCGATTGGCTTTGGTGACTCAAACCACGTTGAGCGTGGATGAAGTCGAGGCGATTACTGTGGTTTTGGAGCGTCGATTCCCGCATATGGAACGACCGACAAAAGAGGATATTTGTTATGCAACAACGAATCGCCAGGGCGCGGTAAAAGAACTCGCTCGGCAATGTGATTTTGTTGTTGTGGTCGGCAGTAATCAGAGTTCGAACAGTAATCGATTAGCGGAAGTGGCGAGGGATTACGGCGCTGATTCTATATTGTTGATGTCTCCGGATGAACTGGATCGTTCGGTGGTTGAGAAGTACGCAACGATTGGGATTACGAGTGGGGCTTAGACTCCTGATCGTTTAGTAGAAGATGTGATTGGGCGTCTGTTAGAATGGTCGCCCGGAACTCCTGTTTCGATTTTAGAAACGATTAAGGAAGATGTTGAGTTTATGCCGTCGCGGAATCTGATTGCGCTTGCGATGGCTAAGGGGTAATTTTTGTTTTGGAAGCGTCGGCCCAAACGTTTGATTGAACATTACGAGCCGGTTTTGGGAACGCACATGGAGTTGCAACTCCTTGGCACATCGAAGGATGACCTTGATTACAAACGTTCGTCTATTCAAAAAGCGATTCCTCGATTGGAGCAAGTTTTTTCAGTCTTCGACCCGCAAAGTGAGTTGAGTCGTTTTTCGAGAACTAATGGGGAACTTGTTCGGCTAAGTTCAGAATTGGGGACAGTTCTTAAATATGCGCACGAGTGGAATCGGGCAAGTAAAGGCGCGTTTCATCCTTGTGCCGGAGTTCTGGCTGACGTTTGGAGAGCCGGACTTGATGTCAATGAAACGGTGCAGAAACTAAAGGTTGAACCTTATGGATGGGCATCATTTTCGTTTACTAAAAATATTGATTTGCAAATCAATTTGAATGCCGTAGCAAAAGGTTTTATCATTGACGAGTTAGCGGGGATCGGTTTTGATGATAGAGAGACTGGTGAGGTTATGGTGAATATCGGCGGAGACATTCGGCATAAGGGGGATGGAGGAATTATCGTCGATATTTTGGATCCGCAAAGCGAAGCAACAAATGCAGATGTTATCTCGCGGATAAAAGTGTGTAATGCGGGGTTTGCAACGAGTGGGAATGCGATGCGTCCAGTCCAGACTCCGCACGGCCCAGTTAGTCATATCTTTGATCCCCGTACTGGTCTACCGGTTGATTTTTGGGCAGGTGTAAGTGTTTTGGCTCCGAGTGCAATGGAAGCTGATTTGTTGGCAACGACGTTGATGGTTCTGAATGCAGATGAAGCGGTTGCGATGGTTGAGGAATTGGATGGGGTGGAGTTTTTAGGTGTAAAAAATCATCATGCTGGGATAGTCACCAGTACTGGTTGGCAAGAGTTGATGGGCTAAAGTAGTGTCGTAATGAGCAATGAAGTGGAAGTGAGTCAGGGGCGGCGGATTTCTCGCCGGAGTTTGCTGGGGCAAGCGGGCGTTTTTCTTCTGGCGACATTTGCCGGCCCAGCTTTGGCATTGAAAACGGTAGCTAAAAAGTGGGATAGCAGTAAAGAGTTAGTGGTTTCATTCGCGATTGCGACGATCAATGATCGCCGGGTGCGTCGGCCTTACGTTGCGGTTTGGGTTGAAAACGAGCAGGGCAAGATGGTTCGCACACTTTCTGTCTTCTTAATGCAAGGTCAAAAGGGGTCTCGCTGGTATTCCGATTTGAAGCGGTGGTATCGAGCGGCAACCGATCTAAAGGAAGCATCCAGCATTGACCTTGTGGCTACGGTGAGTACGGCCACTAAAGCTTCCGGTGATTACGTTGTTAAGTGGGATGGGAAAGACGATAAGAAAGCGGTCGTTAATCAGGGCAAATACTACATTTGTATTGAAGCGGCCCGCGAGCATGGAACTTATCAGCTGATCCGCCAAGTTGTGACGGTTGGTTCAACAAACTTTGCTCAGAACCTGACGGGGAACGTCGAAATTTCGAGTGCAAAAATTGAGTACCGAAAGAAAGCCTGAGGAAGGAGTGAAACGGCAACGTCCGTTTCGATTGAAGTTTCATAGCTGGATGCGTTGGTTACACACGTATCTTTCGCTTGTCACGATGCTTTTGATCTTGTTCTTTTCCGTAACAGGATTGACGCTGAATCACCCGGACTGGACGTTTGGGGTTGAAGAGCGGAAAGAACAGTTTGAAGGAACGTTGGAGCCAAAGTGGCTTTCTAGTTCTGAACCGGACTGGTTGATGATCTCCGATCATATTCGAAAGTCGCATGGAGTTCATGGGGAAGTGAGCGACCGTACGGCAACGGAGACAGATGGATCGTTTTCTTACCGTGCTCCGGGATACTCGGCGGATGTTTTCTTTGATCGTGCTTCAGGCGAATATGAAGTTGATGTGATTTCGTTTGGGCCGGTTTCGGTGATGAACGACTTGCACAAGGGCCGGGATAGCGGAGCCGCGTGGAAATTGGTGATTGATATTTCGGCGGTGGTGCTGATTGTTATTTCGGTTACCGGCTTGATTCTGTTGTTCTATTTGAAGAAGATTAAAGCTAAGGGACTCTGGACAGTTTTGATCGGGAGTGTGGTGTCGGTTTGGCTGATGTATTGGGTTTCTAGCCGTTAGACGGTGGAATGAGCGGCTCTGCAACCTCAACCTTAGAGTTAGTTTCGTATACTTGCTCTATGGGATACGTTTACGTGGTTTTGATGGTCAATGGCAAGTTTAATCCGAGGCGGAGGAAGCCAGCGGAACCGGCTGAAGTTCAGGACTTGTTGTTTGTCTGCACACAGTTGAAGTTAGCGGGGTTCAGTATTGTTTCGAGTCGGGAGGCGACAGATTCGGAATCGACGGAGATTGTGGCGATGAGTAATGAAGCCAATGGGCGTGCGGTTTTGGATCAGCTTGCTCATGCGTTGAACGGTCGGGTTCAGTACGATGGTTGGGCTTATCTACAGAATGATATGAGTTGTAGTTTGATTGGACGTGCGCCTTCGTTTTAAGAAAAATTAGTGGCAGGGGCAACAGGGCTCGAACCCGCGACCTAAGGTTTTGGAGACCTTCGCTCTACCAACTGAGCTATACCCCTGCGTATCGGGTTGAAATATACCCGAATGGTTTGTGGCTTGGGCTAGAGGCCTGGGAACGGTGATTTGTTGAATCGTTTAAGGAGAGTGGTTAGTCTGAACCAGTATAGTGATTCCAACCCTTTTGAGTGCCGCCCTGATGCAAGGGCAAGAGTCGTTTTTGTTGAAGCCGATGACGGGCGTTGAGCCGATCCGGCTGGCAATTACACCCATTCGGGATGGAGTTGTGACGGATCAGGAATGGGATTTGTTGACTGATACTCCGAACGGTCCGACATTCTTTCAGTGGGAACCAGGGAAGCTGTATTTTGGGGCTAAGCCGAAGCCGGGGCACGAAGTGGTGGTGTCGGTCGATTGTAATGGCGATGGTTGGTTGGTGGGGGATGATAATTTGGAGATTCGGGTTCGGATGGATGGGGAACAACCGAAAGCAGAGATTCGCCAATTGGATGCAACAGATCGTTCTGGCCCGGTTTGGGTTGTGCCTCGCTTGTTGCCTAATGCGGTGATGGTGGCAGCGAAGAATTCAACGGCTTATTGGAATCTGGAAGGGGTTGTTAATGTCGAAGGATTCAGTAATCAGGTTAAAGAAGATTCTCGAGTCGGAGTTCGGGTTGATGTTGTTGCCGAGGGGACAGATGTTGGGCCGAGTTATATTCCGCGGAATATGAGTTTTATGCGGTTGCGTTTTGATCAGAGCCGCAACCTGTTTAGCGGATTGGTTTGGCGACCGGGTATCAGAAATCGCAACGTTGCACGACTTGATCCTTTTAAGTTTGGGTTCAATTTTGAAGTTGAGCCTGGTGCTCCAGCATTGCAGTCGGTTGATGTCGTAGGCGAAGGGTATGCGCGGGATGCGATCAATCAAGTAACGGTTCCGTTCCCTGCGGCGGATAAACGCGGGAAAGCAACGGTTGATTACACCAGTGAGATCAAGAACGATGCGGTTGGCGGTTACCGAGTTCTGCGGGCGACTTTGCTGGCATCAGATGGTCGGATTGCTCAGATTCGGTCGAGCTTTAGAATTGCCGAGTTGATCGACTTTGATTTTGGGGTGCCGACAACGGTTAAGTATTCGGAAGAAGCTCAAATTGTGAAAGGCACGGTTACTTTGAAAAGCCAGGGTGAGGGTCGGATTAGCGGGAAGTTTACGATGAAGTTGCCGGATAGTTGGCAAGGGCGACGCGGTCAGCAAGAAGACTTTTTGATCTATTTCAGCCGTGAGAATGCGAAGGTCGTAGTCGAATATTCGATTCCAGGCGGTGCTTCAGGAGTGTTTCCTGTTTCTCTGACGGCCAAGGTTGGCGATCACGAAATCTCGAAAGTTGTTTATGTCACGGTAAGGTAGTTGATATGAATCAGGGAGAGCCGACGAATCCGAAAGACTCTTTTGCGCCGGTGGCGGAGAAGTATTTGACCAGCGCGGCTCACGCGAAACCGGATGCTTTGAACGCGCTGGTGGCTCGTATTGAACCGACGGGGGGATTAGTTTTGGATATTGGGACAGGGGCGGGACACACCGCTTACGCTTTTGCGCCGAAAGTTGATCGGGTTGTTGCGATTGATATCACTCAGGAAATGCTGGATATTGTTGAAAGGGAATCAAAAGCGAAAGGCTTTACAAATGTTTCAACCGAACTTGCTCCAGCGGAAAAGTTACCGATAAATGACAGTTTGGCGGCGGGAGTTGTTAGTCGGTTGGCGGCGCACCACTTTGATGATGTTTCAACGTTTGTGGCTGAGGCTATGCGGGTTTTAGCACCGGGCGGATGGTTTTTGGTTGTTGATACGGTGGGGCCAGAGGATGAAGACATTCAGCTTGAGCTTGACCATATTGAACGGATGCGTGATCCGAGTCACGGGCATAATCTAGCGGTTTCGGAATGGGGAGCTTTGGTGGAAGCGAATGGGTTTTCAACGGAATGGGTTGATGTGACCCGTAAAAAGCTGGATTTAGAAGATTGGCTGGAACGGATGGATGTTCCGGAGAATCGAAGGCCGACTTTGCGAGAGTTGATTTTGGAATCAGAAGGTGCGTTGCGAAAATATCTGAGTCCGGTGGTTGGCCCCAAGACGGCGTTTGATCTTTGGGAAATGACTCTCTTTGCGCGTAAACCGTGATTCTTAGTTGATCTGTTTCACGTCTTGACTTACTGTGGATATCCCACGCTTGATTGCGCCCCTGGTTACGCCGTTTACGGATGATGCTTCTACGGTGAGTGAGGTTCGCCTTGCCCGCTTGATGCGTTGGTATCGAGAGTCTGGAGTCGAAGGGGTTGTTGTTGGGAGTCCGGCGGGAGAGTTTGCTAGTTTGAGCCTTGCGGAGCGAAAGCAGGTTCTTGACTGGGTGTCACGTGATTCGGGCAACTTGGCGGTCTATGTAAACATTACGGCTCAGACGACGGCAGTTGCGATTGATCTTTGCCAAGATGCGGCAGAGTGTGGCGCAATAGGAGCGATTTTATGCCCGCCTCCGGTTGGACAATTGAGCCCGGAAGAAGCGAAGAATTACTTGACAGTTGTTCGGCGGCATGGAGGTCTTGCGGTTGGGTTTCTTGATCCGGCAGGCGCCTTGGCTGATGTTGTGATGAGTGTGGAGGCGACGGCGGCCAAGTGTGCGGGGTCTCTAGCTGAACATAATCTTGATCAATTTGCGGTTACTCAGTTTGGTGGAAGTGATGAGTGTTGGACTCCCAGTGGGATGGCACATCCGGTAGCTATTTTTGGGAAAGATAGAGCCGAGGCGATGTTGAGTAAATGGGTGGCATTTAAGCCGGTTCTTGATGGCGTTATTCGGCACTCTGGTTTAGCCCGAGTGGCTAAGTACGTGTCGGAGAAGAACGGAATTGAAGTGGGTCCGCTTAGAGGGCCTTTCATGCCTTTGAATCAGACGGGCAGAGAAGTTGTGGATCACATTTTTAACGCTATTTAGGTGGCTCTGGGAGGGATGCGTGGGCGTGCTCGAAAACGGCCTCGGTGAGTGGATTCCAGAGGTAGTAGATTTCGGCGAGTTCTTCGATGGAAACAAACTGACGATCGGATGACTCTGAGGTCGGTGTGAATTCAGCGAGTGATTGGAGGCGTGATGTGAATGCCGCAGCCCATCTAATTTTTGACTCGGTTGTTATCCGGAATGAGCCGATGTAGGTGGGGTCTTTGATAATGGCTCCAGCTTCTTCGAGAGATTCTCGGATTGCTGTTTGATCGGGAGTTTCACCGGATTCAATGCGTCCGCCGGGGATGCACCAGCCGCGATCGGCTATGTGGGCGAGAAGGACGTTATCGTCTTGCCAAACGAAACTGAGAACCGCGAAATGAGGAGAATCAGGTTGGAATGGAGCGGCGAAGAACTCCATTGTCTGGTTGCCTTGTTGGTCAACCGGAAATTCCATTTGTTCAGTTGGTGGGAGAGGTAATCGTAGCGGAAACGGGGAAACCGAATCGGATGATCACGACTTTGCCGATAATTTCACTTTTTTTGACAGGGCCGAAAGCTCGACTATCCTCACTGACGGGGCGATTGTCCCCGAGAACGTAGTATTCGCCTTCGGGGACAACAAACTCGCCACTTGTAATGCTGTAGCTATCGGGAAGATTGATGAAATCGACTACTTCTCCTCCAACACGGTTGATGCGCTTGATGTAGTAGTCGCCAGCTTTATCCCGGGAACGTAGGACTACAATATCGCCTCGCTTGAGATCGCCGACCAGCCAATACGCCTTACTGGTCAATACATGGTCTTTCTCACGGAAAGTCGGCTCCATTGATGGGCCTTTGACTTCAACGGTGGTGAAGTTTTGACTGAGAAATATTACGAAAACGAGCACACAGAGAAGAAATATCGTGAACCCCGTTACGACAACCTTCTTTTTTTTGCTACTTCTCTTTTCCCTCGGTGCCATGATTTCTTCAGACGATGCCTTATGGGGGTTATACTTCAGATCGGTCACAAATGTGACTCCCTTTAGAACGATATGGGATGGTTGAATTCAATGCCGATGCTAATACCTGCGGTGGTATTAGTTTTGTTGGTTGCAGTGATTGGGCTTTTTGTCCAAAATTTGGGAATTAAGAAGAGATTCAAGCGACTTGAAGATTTGTGGCTTCAACTTTCAGCAGGAGTGGATGCGGGGAACCTCGAAGACTTATTGCATCAGCAATTACGTCATTCAGGACAGCTCGAATCTGACATTTCTGGGGTTAAGGAACGTCTCAAAGTAGCGGAAGCGAAATTGGTTCAATCGAAACGCTATGTTGGGTTGATTCGGTATGACGCTTTTGAAGATGTTGGGGGAGCCCAAAGTTTTTCGATGGCAATCTGCGATGAGAACGGGGATGGTGCGATTGTGAGCAGTCAGGTTGGACGCATGGATAACCGTGTGTTCGGCAAATCTTTGCGTGCTGGTCGCTCGGAAGTGAACTTGACATCGGAAGAAGAACAGGCATTAGAGGAGGCGGTAGCGGGTCGAAGTCGACCTAAGATCGGTTTGTAATGTCGCAGCGCGATCAGATATTGATTGAGAGAGCTCAGGCCGGTGATCGGTCGGCTCTGAACGAATTAGTGACGCTCTATGAGGAGCGGGCGTACAAATACGCGTTTCGTTTAACGCGGAATCAAGATCTGGCATCGGATGTGGTTGCGGATGCGTTTGTACGCATTAATTCGGCTTTGAAGAATTTTAGAGGTCAAAGTGCATTTGGGACGTGGCTTTACCGGATTGTAACGAACTGTTATTTGGATAGGAAGAAGCGGGATAAAGAAGCCCGTAACGTTAGTTTAGATTCTACTTTGCAGGTGGGAACGGGGGAAGTTGAACGCCAGTGGGAAGATGAGACGGACGGGCCGGTTGAGATTGCGGAGAGAAACGAACGCGAGCAAGCCATGCAAAATGCTTTAGCGCAAATGCCTGAATATCAACAGGCGATGCTTGTGATGTATCACGTCGAGTCGTTGAGTTATGAAGATATTGCCGAAACACTTGATCTGCCGATTGGCACGGTCAAAAGCCGTCTCAATCGGGCGCGGGTAGCCCTTCGGGACATTTTGTCCCAGCAGCCGGAACTTTTTTCAATAGGGTGAGGTCATACGAAGAACAGCGATGGCCGCAGCCACGGAGCTAACAAGATGAACGCATCAAAAGCAAGAGATTTTTTCAGCGCTTACTATGAAGGAGAACTCACGAACGGGTTAAAGGAAGCGTTTGAACGTGTATTAGTGAGTGATGCGGCACTCAAGCTGGAGTACGACGAGTTTTGCTCGACGATGAAGATTTTAGAGGAGCCGGATGTTGATATTGAGGTTCCGTTCGATTTGCACGAAAAGATCATGGCTCGGCTTGATCACCAATCTTGGGAAACCAAACAAAACGAGAAAGTTAGCTTTTGGGGTCGTTGGCGCTTAGCAACAGTTGGCGGAATTGCCGCAGTTGCGATTGTCGCTGGCGCTTTGAGCCTTAATCAACCGAGCAATGAAAGTACCTCCGGGGCAGGAATGATTCCGGGGATGAATAGCACGAAACCTGTCGCTGAGAAAGTCGGCGCTACTTTTGTGAATGGTTCGTTGATGGTGCAAATCACAGCTAAAGCCGGTTCAAAGTATTCAATCGTTAAGGTCTCTGATAACTCTGTTCTGGCCGAATTGCATGTTCGTGGGAAGACGCTTACTCAAGAGATCATTAATGAAAACTCAGCGGCGCAAGCTTTTACTGTGATGAGTGGCGACGGAGAAGAAAAGATGTTGATCGTGTTGCCGGGTACCTCGCAAGGCACTCAGCTTAAAGGCGATGGAACCGTCATGGAATTATCGGTAGCCATGGCAGATGCATTCCGCACTCCGATGATTGTGCGGGCACAAGATCGCGAGAAGATCATTCATTGGGACTTTAAAGCTGATTCAGACATGTCTGAGCAGTCAGCCATGTTGAAGGATCAGGGACTTAACCTGAGCCTTATGGAAGATCGGATTTCGCTTCTAAGTTCGTTCTAGAAGCGGTTAAGCCAATCAGTTGAATGCTGGCTTGAAGTTTTTGTTCTTCTTGGAAAGCCACTCTGTATGATTGGGCAAGGAGCAAGCCAGGCGGATTAACGTTGTTACTGACATTTACGTGACGAGGCGTGGTGGTCAGCATATATTGGAATTCCTTATTGGTCGGCATAACAGGTGAATCTTCGGATTCTGTAAATTGCGTGAGCGTAGACAATCTCATTGCCACTTGCTTCACTCTTTCAGGATTTGGATTGATGCCTTTGATAGCTTGATCGATCATTTGCAGGGATTCAGCAGTGATGTGAGGACGAATCACATTAAGATGTTTGATGACCTGACGTTGCATTCCGGCTGAAAACGAAGTTGTTTGGGCTCCGTTGTATTTGGCTATTTCACAGATGGTTAAAATCTGGGAAGCACGACTAGCAGCGTTATCAAACTGCTGGTTTCGGGATTGATGATCGAGATCCCTTAGGAGACTGAGGATAACGAATCGGCGGTTCGTTTCGATCTCGTTGCGGAAACCTTCAACTTCGGAGTCTTCAGACGAAATGGGGTCTATGCTTTCGAGTTTGCCGGCTTTATAACTTTTGATCCATCGATTTGCGGCTTCATCAAGGACATTACTATCGAGATGTTCTATTTGATTTCTATTGGTGTAAGTGTATCGAATTGGACTAGCATAAGCAAGTATCTTTTGTGATGCCTTTTCGCCAATCTCTTTTTCTTCATAAGGAGAGTAAAAGTTCCTTCCTAGAATGGCAACTAATGCCAAGAGCCAAAATGGCGCACATGCAGCTACGATATAGCCGAGCGTCCTTGCTTTCATTGAAAGTTATTGTCGGTAAAACTGGTCCTATTACTATAGGGTTCACAAAGACCCTTTAGGGTCCTATTTATTTGGTGGGGGCAAAAACGCTATTACCATATGGGTGTGGACCGCAAGAACACAACTTTAAAAAAGATTCCCGCATGGGAGGAACATTTGATCGCTCGAGCGCAAGCTGGTGAAACAGTTGCTTTTGAACTGCTGGTGGAAATGCACCGTCCGGCAATTCTGGCTCATGCTAGCCGAATCCTTCGCGATAGCGAAGACGCTCAAGACGCAGTACAGGACACTTTTTTGAAAGCATGCCGAGCAATTGGTAACTTCAAATCTGGTCGGCCGATGTTGCCTTGGTTGATGCGCATTTGCAGTAACTGCAGTGTTGACATTATCCGAGCCCGACGGAACCGAAGCGAAAACATCGAAACATACGAACATGTGCTGTTTGATGAACGAATTGATGTCGCCAATGACTTGGAAACATCAATCACTTCGGACACTTTGCGAGCAGCAATCTCCCGATTGCCGAAGCGCTACCGTGAAATTATCCTGATGCGGCATTACCGCCACATGGATGTCAACGAAATTGCTGACGTACTTGGGAAGCCGGAGGGAACGATCAAGAGTTGGTTGTTCCGAGCTCGAGCCTTGCTCCGCAAGGACTTGGACGGAGGACTTACCGTCGTATCCGCGTAAATTGACTCACTAAGTTAATGGATTTCGCCCCTGGATTGTTTCCGGGGGCGTTTTCTTTGTAGAATCTGGATTGTGCTATCGTTCGCATTGATGGGTGTTGTTTCGGGTTCCGCTCTTCCTGAGGTTGTGCTTAAGCCGGGGTTGGTGATTAAGGAGAGTTGCAAAATCAAAGCCGGCGATTATTTGATTCCGGGCGGGGATTTAAGTAAACCGGCAATCACAATTATTGGGAAGGGGATTACTGTAGATTTTCGGGATGCAACGCTGAGAGGAACTCAGGCGACAGCAGAACCAGATCAACGAACCGGTTTTGGGATTGTGGTTAAAGGGCAGAATGTGCGGCTGCAGGGGGCAACGGTTCGCGGTTACAAAGTTGGTCTTTATGCTGAGGGGGCGAATGGGTTAAAGATTGAAGAGTCAGATTTTTCATACAACTGGAAGCAACATTTAAAGAGTGGTCGGTTGAAAGAAGATCTTAGCGACTGGATGAGCTACCACGATAACGAAAAGGATGAGTGGTTTCAATACGGTGCAGGTATTTATCTTAAAGGGATAAAGGGTTTTGAGATCCGAGGAACGGTTATCACTGGGGGCCAAAACGGCTTGATGATGACGAAGTGCGAGGAAGGGGTTGTTTGGAACAACGATTTTAGTTTTCTTAGCTCTTTAGGGATTGGAATGTACCGTAGTTCGAAGAATCGGATTATGCACAACAGTATTGACTGGTGCGTACGGGGTTACTCGCATCGGTTTTACAATCGTGGCCAGGATTCAGCGGGGATTTTGATGTACGAGCAAAGCTCGGAGAATATTGTTGCTTATAACTCGGTTACCCACGGTGGAGATGGCTTGTTCTTGTGGGCGGGCAATTCCACGATGAACAATGGGAAAGGTGGGTGCAATGACAATCTGTTCTATGGCAATGACTTTAGCCATGCGCCGACAAACGGGATTGAAACCACATTTAGTCGCAACAAGTTTGTGAACAACCTGGTTTTAGAATGTTGGCACGGGGTTTGGGGAGGTTATAGTTACGATTCGGAGTTTGTTGGGAACGTTTTTGGCCTCAACGGTGAGGCGATTGCGATTGAGCATGGGCAGAACAACAAGATTTTGATCAATGGCTTTTATCGTGATACGGTGGGGATTCGACTTTGGCAGAACGAGAAGGAGGACCCTAATTGGGGCTATCCGAAGAATCGCGACACCAAGAGTCACGGATACGTGATTGCAAACAATATCTTTGAAAACTTTGGCGAAACGGCATTTTCGTTTACGCGGACGGCAGATATCTCGATGACAGAGAATGACGTTCGAGGATTTGGGAAGGCTTTTGAAATTGGAGCGGACAACTCAGGAATTCGTGATACGGGTTCGGATTATTTAGTGAAAGGCGGTTTTGAGTGGCCTAGTGAGATTTTGAAAGAGGGAGTTTCGGTTGGCTCGGACTGGCAGGGTGAACCCGATCCAAAGGCTTACATGGGTCGCGGTGGGCTTGTTTATCGGCGTGGTGGCGAAGAGGAAACATTTAAGAAGACGTTGAGAGCACTTTCTTGGAATCCTTTGGTTTCGACTAATGATTTGGTGCGGGCACATTACGTTGAGCCGCTTGATGGCGGTTCAATTCCATGTCTTGGCATGAATGCGAGGCGTGGCCGAACGGAAATATTGGTTGATGAGTGGGGGCCGGTGGATTACAAATCTCCGGTTCTTTGGCTAGAAGATTGGTATGACACTCCGGACGGGCAGAAGTATTTTGTTTTCCGAGTCGTTGGGCCGACAAAGGGTAGCTGGCAGTTGAGCTCGGCTGATGGCTGTGTCTATACGATCTTTGATCCGACTTGGATGGGCAAGATTCCTACTGAACCTACATTTGTTGTGGCGGGGGCAAAATTGTCAGGTTCTATGGGTGATCGGGTTCTAGTTAAGGCGAAGGGTCAGTTTAAGATCGGCTTAGCTTATTCTGGTATTGCCACAACCGATTATCGCGGCATAGTAACGCCAGCAGGAAAGACGGTTGCGTTCGGTTATGAGCACAACGAGGTACCGGTGAAATGGGCAATTTCGTTCTTCAACTATGACTTTGACAAGATTGATCCTCGAGAGAAAAAGGAAGAGTTCCGAGAGATTTATGAAACGACGCCGGCGGCGTCAATGCGAGCGGAAGCTTTGGAAGGATCTTGGTCGGGGTCGCCGATGGCGGGGGTTAATGCTAACCACTTCGCAACTTTGGCGGAAGGCCGGGTGACGGTTGAACCGGGCGATTACAACTTGAGTGTTACGAGTGATGACGGTGTTCGTGTTTTGGTTGATGACAAGGTTGTTTTCGAAGATTGG
>JAPUDU010000130.1:1481-4476 GCA_027492935.1 Fimbriimonadaceae bacterium | reverse complement strand
ACCGATGACCTTAAATTGACACTGACGCGCAAGCATTCGATTCGGAGCGAACACTTTGAATTGGATGGGTTCTCGGCTTTGCAGGTTCGTTTGACGAAAAACTGAGAGTTCATAACTTGCTCTTGAACTATCTGGGGCAAGCTTTGGGAGATGAATATGAATCGACGTGAATTGATTGGGACGGGCTTTGCTGGGCTCGCGGCATCGGCAGCAAAGCGGCTCGGTGTTGCTAATCCGGATCGCAAAAGAGTGATGCGGATTGCACACTTGACGGATATGCATGTTCAACCCGAAAGTGGATCGCAAGCTGGGTTTGAGAAAGCGTTAAATGAATGCCAGAGTCATTCGCCGGATGCGATTTTTATTGGCGGGGACATGATTATGGATTCGCTAGGTTCGGATCACGACAGAGCTGTCGCACAGTGGAAGCTTTTTCAGGCGGGGCTAAAAGCCAGTGCCGGGGTTCCGGTGAAGTATGCGTTGGGGAACCACGATGTTTGGGGCTGGAACAATGTAGGCAAGTATCAATCGGAGGCTTTATTTGGCAAACGGCTTGCACAAGAGCGTTTGGAACTGGCGAAGAGTTACTACTCGTTTACTCAGGCGGGTTGGAAGTTTATTGTTCTGGATTCGACGCATAGAGCCGGTGAAGGCAATGGTTATACGGCAAAGCTTGATGAAGATCAGTTTGGCTGGCTACAAGACGAGCTAGCGAACATGAGGAAGGAGCAACCGGTTTTGGTTCTGAGTCACATTCCACTTTTCTGTGCTTGTGCATTCTTAGATGGCGACAATGAAAAGTCGGGTAACTGGCAGGTTCCGGGGGCATGGATGCACACCGATTTCCGCCGGATTAAGGATTTGTTTGTTAAACATAAGAACGTAAAAGTTGCTCTGAGCGGACACATACACCTTGCAGACAGGGTGGATTATTTAGGAGTTTCTTATTTTTGTAATGGCGCAGTAAGTGGCGGTTGGTGGGGCGGCAAATATCAGGAGTTTGCAAACAGCTATGCAATAGTTGATTTGTTTGATGATGGGTCGTTTGAGAATAAATTTATTGAATTTGAGTGGACGCCGAAAGAGTAAAAATAGTAGCCTGCACTTAAAGTGCAGGCTACTTTTTTGTCTCGGATTTCTTGGTTTGGCCCGAGGAGGTTACGCCTTTGCCTTCAGCACCTTCGCCACGAGCTTGTTTGTTCAGCTCGGCGAATTTCTCAACTTGCTCAGGGGTCCATTTTGAAGCGGACTCTTGGGCAGCCGTTTGGCTTGCAGCGGGTTCCTGTGGTACGGGTTCTTCTCCTGAACCGCAGCCGATTAGGGCTGCGGAACAGATGCATGCTAAAGCAACAGCGGCTAATAGTTTAGCCATTGCGCTTAGTTTGTCCACCAGGTTACACCGGAGGCTTCTGGCAGGGCAACAAAGTCTCTGCAGACAAAGCTACCGATTGGGAAACCGTCACGTGGGAACGGATTGATGACTGCATCTGGGTCAGCGCAGTAACCTTTTGCTCGTTGTTCAAAGCTAACCGGTGATGCGATGTATTCACCAGCAAGTGAACCTGCACCTGTACCGCCTTTGAATCCAATTGATTTAGCGTGGCTGTCAGCAAATACCACAACGACTTTGCCGCCGAAGTAGATGTTGCTGCTCTTGGTGCCGCCTGGATAATCATCAAAGTACCAGCCGATTGAACCCATTGTTTGTCGGGGTGTGTCGTACGTGTTGCCAAAAGCGAAGAGGTCAGCAGGGCTAGCCATTTGGGTATTTGACTTACCAGCGTTGTATCGTCGTCCAGCAGGACCAGCTACACAAGTTTGTACTGGGCCACCGTTAGCACACTTTTCTTCGTTGACCATTCCTTCAGCACCTCGGATTTCGAAGCCCCAGTTGTAGCCGAAGTCGTTTCGGTCTGTACTGATTGAGCCGTCGGTGTTAACCTTGATGTTTTGAGGTCGACCGTTTTGTCGGTGACCGGACCAAAGTTGAAGGTTCTTTGTGTACGGATACATCGTGCAGATTGGATCGCCGCCACAGTTGGGGCCATCGTAGACTGACGGGAATGTATCATCGTAGTCGGATGCGTAGATGTGTGATGAAGTTCCGATTTGTTTAGCGTTGCTGAGGGCTTGAGTTTTCTTAGCGGCAGCTTTTGCTTGAGCAAAAACGGGGAAGAGGATGGCGGCAAGGATTGCAATGATTGCGATAACGACGAGAAGCTCTATGAGCGTAAAGGCTTTCTTCATGTGATTCTCCGTGAGAACGAGAGACGATTTACAGCTCAATTGTTTCGGTAGAGTTAAGGCCAAGAAGGCTTAATTATTTCTAGCTTAAAATGTTAAATGTTTATATAATTTGTGTTAAATTGTTAAGGTTGATGTTTGGGTGAGTTTTGTTAAGAAAACTCACCCAAATTTGATCGTCGGTTAGAATTATTTTGTTAAGGTTTTAGCGAGGATATTTTTTAGTCCTTCACCACGGAGTTCATTGCCGCTGGCGATGATTTTGCCGGTAGTGCCATCAACGAGAACTGTGAATGGAATGCCGGAGACGTCAAATTGAACGGCGAGTGGGCAATCCCACCCTTTGCCTTGGTAGATTTGCGCCCAAGTCATTTCGAACTTGCTTGATGTCGCTTTGATTTCTGCTTCCTGATTCTCGTCGTCGAGGGTGATGCCGAGGATTTCGAACCCTTTGCCGTGGAATTCTTTATATGCGTTTACGACGTTTGGCATCTCTTCGAGACAGGGGCCGCACCACGTTGCCCAGAAATCAAGCAGAACGACTTTGCCCTTGTACGATTTAGGGAAACTGATTTGCTTGCCATCCATCGTTTTGCCTTCGAATGACAAGATGGTTTTGCCATTTGAGAGGTCGGGGGCTTGAGGTTCCTGTGGAATTTTGGTGGTTGACGTTTCGAGCCCGAGGACGCCTTTGTTCAAGTTGATAACGTAGGTTTCTCCCGTGAAGTTGAACGGTTTTCCGAGTTGAATC
>JAPUDU010000130.1:0-1471 GCA_027492935.1 Fimbriimonadaceae bacterium | reverse complement strand
CATTTCGTGGTAGTAGCTCGGCTTTCCATCACCGTTACGGTCAACCCAAAAAGTAGAGTCGGTTGATAATTCGCCTTGAACGGCTGATTTGTGTTCTTTGCCTCCGAGGGTGATGGTGACTTCGTAGCCATAATCGCCGTAAAAGAACACGGCATCCTTCAGCTCAGCCCGCTTTTCCTCATCAAAGTGATAGAAGCTGAGACCGACAGGGGCTTCCTTGCCGATGTCTGCGGTTGCAGAGCCCATAAACATGCCATCTTCGCGCTTGCTCCAGACAGCAGTGGCGTCATCTGTGTAGTCGCTGTTGCGGTTGCCGTCGACATACAATTTTTCTCCGTCAAGGATGTATCCGACTTGCACATCTCCGAATGTGAATGAGCCAAATCGAGGCGCGGTTAAGCCATCAGGAAGTTTTTTGATGTTGGCTGGTTTGGTTGAGCTTACATCGGAGCGATTAGGGCGATAACCTCCGGATCTTTTGGTTGCTCCTGACGGGATGAAGGTAGTGGTTACCGAATCGGCATTCAATACATGGGGGGTGAGGGCTAAAAGGGCGGCGATCATGGGAAACTCTTCTATCAAAAATTTACCAGGAATGATTGGGGTTGGGTTTCTTTATTGTTGGTTTATGAGGGATTCCAGGAAGATGCAATCTTCCTCCCACTTTGTCATTGCTTCAGCGAGGTTCTTTTGTGCGGTTTGGTGATCCATGCTGAGCTTGAGAATATTCGCCCCTTCAGGCGGATCGGCGAGGGTCGCTTCTACGTTTGAAATCTCAGATTCGTATTTGAAAACAAGGTTTTCAGAATCCTCAACGACGCCACGCATGCGAGCGATTTCTTTGCTGATTTCTCGGGGAGAGAGGGTTGGGACGGGGGTTTCAGTTAAAGCTGAACCTTTTGTTTGAGATGAGTTTTTGCCCGGTGAATCGAGGTTACGTCGATATTCGGAGTATCCGATGTTGTAGATGACCGGCCCGGCCCGGCGAACATCAAGGATATGGTCTGTTACTCTGCGGAGGAGCCAGCGGTCGTGGGAGATGAGAATGAGTGTGCCGGAGTATTCGCTGATGACTTCTGCAAGGGCAGCACGGGAATCCATGTCGAGGTGGTTAGTGGGTTCGTCGAGGACAAGGAGGTTGGGGTTGAGCTGGGTAAGGCTGGCGAGAACGAGTTTGTTCTTTTCACCGCCGCTGAGAGAACTTATCGGACGGAAAACATCGTCTCCGCTGAAGAGGAATCGTCCGAGAAGGTTACGGGCGGGGCCAGCATCCATTCCCAATTCGAAGACCATGTGATCAAGCGGTGTGTCGGTAGGGTCAAGGTCGGCGACGTCTTGGCTGAAGTAACCCAGTTCAACACGTGATCCGATTTTTGTGAGACCATCGACGGCTTTGAGTCGCCCGAGGATGGTTTTGATGAGGGTGGATTTGCCCGCGCCATTCTCGCCGATGATGCCCCAACGTTCGCCA
>JAPUDU010000129.1 GCA_027492935.1 Fimbriimonadaceae bacterium | reverse complement strand
GGTGAGCGGGCACAACATTTCGACCATGGAAGTGGAGAGTGCTTTGGTAGACCATCAGTCAGTGGCGGAGAGTGCGGTTATTGGAAAGACCCATGATGTGAAGGGGCAATCGGTGGCGGCGTTTGTGATATTAAAAGGCGATGTCGAAGCGACTGATTCTTTGAAGGAAGAGTTGCGTGCGCATGTCTCGAACAAGATTGGTGCTTTGGCACGGCCGGACGACTTGTTCTTTACCGCTGAGTTGCCGAAGACACGAAGCGGAAAGATTATGCGGCGGTTGTTACGGGACATTGCGGAAGGTCGGGTTTTAGGGGATGTAACGACCTTGGCTGATCCAGGTGTCGTTTCTTCATTGAAAGGGCAGTACGAGGATAAAGAAGGGTAGCAACTAAATCCTAGGTTGAATACGGGGCCTTGTTTTTGCTGGGTGCGGAACAAGACCCTTAAGATGCGAGGGACACAAATTATTGCGGGTTTGGCGATGATGACCATTGTTGGGGCCATCACGTGTTATCCGGCGAATGCCAAAGCAGCGCCCCAATTGGTTAGCACAGCAGCTGCAACAGGGATTGCACCGCAAATCAATAACGGTTTTATGTCGGGCGGGCGCCGGGCGATTGACACGGCTAAAAGTGATAAGGCGAAAGCAGACGCGCGGGCAAAAGAGATGAATAGCCTGATGGACGATGAAGAGAAGGCGAAGAAACCGGATCTTTCTAGTTTGACGGGGAAAGTTTTTTCGGCCGGTGAATTAATTTCTGCAGTGAAGAAAGAAGGTTCGAAGAAGTACGAAGGCACTCCGGTTAAAGCGGATGGAGTTGTTTTGAAGGTTGTCCCGAAACCGGATAGCACATTGGTTTACTTAGGCGCACCTAAGGACACGGCTAAATCTCCGGTCTTTGCTTTTAGAATGCCGCCGAACAAACATTACGAAGAAGGCGCACGAATTACTCTAGAAGGGAATTTTGTTGCCCGGATGAGTGTGGAAGGCTCTTCGGAGGATATTTTCTTGGTTAATGGTGGTGGCTTTGGCGGTCAGACTCAGGCTGCACCGGCTGACCCAGCAAAACCGGAAGTGCCATTTGATGGTTGGAAGTTTGTTGGATCGGTTGAAACGGAAGATGGAGCGACAGGGGTTTTTGTAAACGAAGGCAAAACTCTTTATGCTCAACCGGGCGACAACTTGAGTGACGACGTAAAGGTTATTCGTTTGAAAGCAGGCGAAGCCGTGTTGCGCGATGGAAAAGTCAATTCGGTTTTGACCCCTTGGTAGTCAGATAGTTAAGTTGATAGGCGTAGGTTTGATTTTAGGATTGAGCCTGCGCTTTTTTTGTTTGCCCGTATGTTAAATGGGAAAGTTGATCGCACGGGGTTTGGCATCAGTTGTGCTTGTCTATTTGTGTTGGAGTTTCGAACTTGGAACTGGACTCAGAGAGTCGAAGAAGATTCTCTGGGTTCGAACCTGAGAACTCGATCCCACTTCCGACAGTGACAAATAGGCAAGCGGCGGATTGTTCACCGCCGCTTTGTCATTTATCTGCTTATGATTTTATCAACAGCAGTTACAGGTGCATTCTTTGCCTTCGAGGCATCCGCAGTTGTTTTCGGCGGTGCATTTGCAGTCGCAAGTGCATTTTTCGCATGTGCAGTTGCTGTTGCAGCAACATGATTTTTCTTGATTTTCGCTCATTGTTTTTCCTGAATTTTTGGTCGTGCCGCTTATGTGCGGGTTGGTTTTACGATTTGGTTTTTCAGGAGACGGGCGGGCCACGAGGATTGTGACTGTGGGTTTGTAAATCTTTTAATGCGGGCTGAAGAGGGAAGTTTGAGGAAGACTCGGGATGGGATTTAGTCTTTGGCTCTGAGATGATCGATTGTTGTTCTGCTTGAGCTTCAGCTTGTTCTTGGGTTTGGTTGCAGGTGCATGAGGGGCCACAGGTGCAGGCAACACAGATGCATGATGTGTTGGTGCAGGGGGCCGCAGGTAGGGGTTGGGCGAGTGCGGGTGCGACAATCGCAAGGATTGTGCATGTGGCGGCGATTCTTTTCGCGAGCTGGGCGGCGAGTTGGATCACTTCTTTGTGGCTCTCGTTCTTCTATTGTATGGCATGAGCAGTGCCCAGTAGGGACTGCTGATACTATGGAGGAGGACTTAGTTTTCTGGAATTTGGATTGGGGTTTGCTATGATTATCCATCCGCCCGAGCGGGTTGTTGTGCCATTTGGTTGGGTAACGTCGTATTGCGCAAATATAGAAAGTTGGGGTTTAAGAGACACTTTGGGATTGCTATTTAAGTAATCGAGAGCACTCTGCTCAGAATCAAAACCTAGTTCCTCGTATGATTGTAATATCTGCTTTCTATAGATATCCTGTATCTCTTTAGGATATCTATTTAGATTTTCGTCCTGATAAATTTGGGACTGAAAATCGGATAATAATTTTGATCCAAGTATTCCCAATAATTTATTGTAGATAGTGCCACAAATTTCTGCGAATGGTGTGATTTCGTCAATAGCTTTTCTTAAAGCGACATTAGATGCATTGAGAAGCGTGAGGGTTTCAGCTTCATTACGGCGGCTATCAGGGTAAATTGTAACCGAGTACTTTGCATCTAGATACTGGCTAGGGAAGAAGGGGTTTTGTTTGTTGCGTAATAAGGAGAGTTCATCTCGCGGGATATCGATCTTCTTACTTGCGGCAGAATCAAAGCTTGTTGGTTGCTCACCAATAAAGTCGATGACGGGCATTTTGAAAGCCTGAGACCTAACTTGAAAGTTGAGGGCAAGCATAACTCCGAAGCACTTTTCATCAGGCTTTGGGCTCAGTTTTCGACCTGGCAATCCTGCCTCAGTGTATTCATGCAGTTTCTTTCCGATTTCTGAGCCTGCTTTGAATTGGGTTGATTCGGCTAGCAACATCTCTTGTAGTAACTTGGCGGTATTTTTATATGCACTGAGCGGGGTCACACTTTCGGAAACGAATACAATCTGATTTTGTACTTCATATTTGATTACTGTAATGCCGTATTGATCTTTTAAAAACTGCTCAGTTAATGGTTGCCCTTTCAAGGACTCTTTTAACTGCGGTGTCGATTGGTGTGGTGCAAGTATGAGAACCGTAGATTGATGTTCTTGTGCGTTGCTCGGAACAAGTTGTTGGCCAATAGCCATACTTAGCAATGAGATTGTTGCGGTAATCATTTTACATTATCCCTTAATGTAGTAGAGAGACAATTCTGTGCGTTTGAATCCAGACCTAGTTGCCTCTACTTCGGTGGGTATCCCACCATTATATTCATGCTGAGTCTCGCTTAATGCTGTGTGAACGTAGTACCATTTAACAACTAAGAAATTGTATGCACCACTTATTATTTCGTCGATTGACTGCGTCTCTTTTGGACCAGGTTGCAATAATGCCGCCAAATCAGTATACCAGTTAGGAACATTGGTTATAGCTCCGTTGACTTGGTGTCTATACAGCCATCGTGTAATATCTAAGTCGTACAATCCTCCGCCAAGGTCAGTAAGCTCAGTATCGTCCGGAGACACAGTGGGATTATAAATAGTTTGGGGATTTGAGAATGAGTATTGTTGCCAAGTAATCTGTGCAGAAGAGATTGTGGCGGCAAAAACGACCAGGATAAGGATAAGATTTCTCATTCTGGATATTTTATACGCCCTTCCGATGAAAGTCAATACTTTTATAAAATGAGAAAAAAGTCCAGGTTCAGCGTTTGAACCTGGACTGATTTATTGGACTTGTTGAGTTTAGTCGCGTTTGCGGAAGCGGGAGCCGCCTTCGCCACCGCCATCTCGTGATCCGCCACCGTCTCGGTCACGCCGGGGGCCACGATCTCGGTCGCCGTAGCCACCTCGATCACGTCCACCGCCACCGTCTCGGCGAGGACCTCGATCTCTTCCGCCGCCTTCGCGGTCGCGGCTGAATGCCGGTCGCTCGCTGGCGGGTGGGTTGGGATCGTTGAGTCGCTCGTTATCGGGGTTGAGGTCGAGAGCGGTGAGGTTAATGCGCCCCATTCCATCGACTTCGTGAACCTTGACGTTAATGACATCGCCTTCGGAGAGGACATCATCGGGTCGTCCGATTTTCGCGTGGGTGAGTTGGTCGGTTGGAACCATTCCGTCTTTGCCATTGGGCATTGAGACGAGAGCACCTCGGCCCATGAGTCGGGTTACGGTGCCGGTGAATGCGAAGCCAACTTCGATTTCGGCAGTAAGGCCCTTGATCATAGCGACAGCTTTATCAGCTTTTTCACCTGAATCGCTGGCGATGAGAACTCGACCGTCTTTTTGGACATCAATTTCGCATCCGCTGGTTTCGGTGATCTTGCGGATATTTGCGCCACCCGGTCCAATGAGCAAGCCGATCTTTTCGGGATCAATTTGCAGGGTTTGGATTCTTGGTGCGGTACCGGAAAGTTGCGGTCGCGGCTTAGGAATCTCGGCTTCGATGACGTCGAGAATTTGGTAGCGCGCAACTTTGGCTTGGGTCAGGGCATCGATAAGAACTTGCTCAGGGATACCTTCTAGTTTGGTGTCGAGTTGGAGGGCAGTGATACCTTCTCGTGTTCCAGCGACCTTGAAGTCCATGTCTCCGGTGTGGTCTTCGAGACCTTGGATATCGGTGAGGATGGAGAAGTTCTTACCATCGCTCATGAGTCCCATTGCAATTCCGGCGACAGGAGCCTTGATTTTTACACCGGCATCCATGAGGGCGAGAGTTGAACCGCAGACGGAAGCCATTGAGGACGATCCGTTGCTTTCGAGGACTTCGCTGATGAGATGGACGGTGTAAGGGAAATCGGGATCATCCATGGGGACGACGGCTTCGATTGCTCTTTCGGCGAGAGCACCGTGTCCGACTTCTCGTCGACCGGGTCCGCGGAGCGGGCGTGCTTCACCAACTGAGTACGGCGGGAAGTTGTAGAAGTGCATAAAGCGCTTTGGCAACTGTTCTTCGTCGAGTTGGTCGAGGATATCGGCGTATTGCGCATCCTTTGGCATACCAAGTGTGAGCACGGTCATGACTTGGGTTTGGCCTCGGGTGAAAAGACCGGAACCGTGGACACGGGGGAGAAGACCAGCAACAGCTTCTAGCGGTCGCAGTTCATCAAGTTTTCGGCCGTCTGGTCGCTTGCCGTCTTTGATAACGGTGGAGCGGAGGACTTCCTTGATTGATTTATCGATTGCGGCGCCGAGGTGCTTAAGAACTTCATCATTGCCTTCGTTAGCGGCAGTATATTTTTCTTTGAGTTCTTTTTTAAGTGAATTTTCGGCGTTTTCGCGAGTTGCTTTATCTTTGTGGAAAAGGGCAGCTGCGATAGCTTTGCCTTCTTTTTTCATCATGTCTTCGACAAATTTCTTGTCTGGACCGGTTGCGGCAACAACGCGCTTTTCTTTGCCTGCGATCTTTGCAAATGCTTCGAATTCGTTGCAGATGAGTTGGATGTTTTGGTGAGCAAAGAGGAGGGCCTTAACCATAACTTCTTCGCTAACTTCTTTTGCACCGGCTTCGACCATGCTGATTGCGCCTTTGTGGCCGGCAACGATGAGGTCGAGAGTGGATGTTTTAAGTTCTTCAAAAGTTGGGAAGACGATGAATTCGCCGTCGATCATTCCGATTCGGACGCATGCGATTGGGCCGTTGAATGGCACATCGGATACGGAGAGGGCGGCGCCAGCGGCGTTGACCGCCATGACATCGCTCGGGATGTTTTTGTCGATGGAGAAGGGCATCGCGATGACTTGAATTTCGCTACGGATGCTCTTATTGAAGAGGGGTCTGATCGGCCGATCCATAAGTCGGCTGATAAGGGTTGCCTTGGTTGACGGTCGTCCGCCTCTTTTGATTACTCCGCCGGGGATTTTGCCAACGGCGTATTTTCGTTCTTCAAAGTCGCAGACGAGGGGGAGGAAGTCGAGTCCTTCTCGTGACTGTTGCGACATTGTCGCGGTTCCAAGGATGACGGTGTCGTCGATACCGAATAGAACGGATCCGCCAGCTTGTTTAGCTACGCGTCCGCTCTCGAGGTGGAAGGTTTTCCCTCCAACCTCGAATGTGTGTGTATGAATCATTTATGAGCCTCTAACTAACTTTTTGTTAGCGAGGCCGAACTTCACGAATGCCGAGCTCAGCAATGAGCTCCCGATACTTGACAACATCTTTTTTACGGAGATAGCCTTCGATTTTGCGTCGCTTCCCGACGAGCTTGAGTAGCCCTTGTCGTGAGTGGAAGTCTTTTTTGTTTGTGCGCAAGTGATCAGTGATCTGTTGAATGCGCGCATGCATTACGGCTATTTGCACTTCTGGGGAACCTGTGTCTCCTTCTGAAGTGGCGTATTTTTTGATGATCTCGGATTTAGTATTAGGATGCAGTGGCATAGTGTTTTTTGTTTCAGCCTCGTTTTCGGATCCCGGTTACACCGTTCTGCGGTCGTATGTTCCAGGATGGCGTGGCTATCTGAGTGCCGCTCTCTGCAGGCTTCTCTTATGAGAAAAGACTCCAGACAACGGCGCGCAAAGTAGCCCTCGCTGGTGGCATGATACCAGTTTGTAGGTGGATTGAGGGACGTCCTGGATGGCGTGAGGTACTTTTGGCTCTGTTGCGGGGATGTATTTATTGATAGCCGAGATTGTAAAGTTTAGTCTGTGCCTTATAGTAGTCGTGTCGGTTTAGGCATTGAGAACGTTTGAGGGAAACTTATTGGAAAAATTCGAATTCCCTGATAGATTTGCGGGGAAGTTGCCACAATAGATATTGAGTTATGCGAGTTCGCGTTATTGGTGCAGGGAGTTGGGGGACAGCTCTGAGTTTGGTTTTGGTTCGAAATGGCCATATGGTGGAGTTGGTGGCGCATGACGAGTTGACAGCGGCGCAGTTGAACCAAGATCGAGAGAATCGGCAGTATTTGCCCGGGTTTAGGTTTACGGAGACGATTCAGGTTGTTTCTATGGGTAATCAATCGGGGCCGTCGAACTTTACAGTTATTGCCGTGCCGACGGAAGCAGTTCGGGAGGTTGCTGGAATGATTACCGAAGGCTCAATTGTGTGCCTGGCGAGCAAGGGACTTGATCCACAAACGGGCGGAGTTATTAGCGATGTTTTGAAAGAAGTTTGTCCGAGCGCGATTCCGGTAGCTTTGAGTGGGCCAAATTTGGCGGTTGAGCTGGCTAAGGGCGTTCCTACGGCAGCGGTTTGTGCTAGCCCAGACGAAACAGCGGCGGAACTTGTGCGGAAAGCTTTTAATGGCAAGGGGTATCGCGTTTATCTGGGGGATGACTTGCGCGGTGTTGAGCTTGCGGGGGCGTTGAAAAACGTCGTTGCGATTGGGGCAGGAATTTGTGACGGTTTAGGGTTTGGAGACAACACTAAGGGGGCGTTTGTTTGCCGGGGTCTGGCGGAAATTACGCGGCTTGGGGTGGCGATGGGGGCGAAGATGGAGACATTTTTGGGCTTGGCGGGAGTTGGTGATTTGTTCGCGACTTGCAATAGTCGGTTGTCGCGGAACTATCGTGTTGGGGTCGCGATTTCTCAGGGACAGACGGTACAAGAAGCGGTTGCGAGTTTGGGTCAGGTTGCGGAAGGGGTTCCGACGTTGCAGGTGGCTTTGCGAATGGCAGTTGAAACCGGAGTAGAAGTGCCGGTGATGACGACCTTGAACGATGTCTTGAACGGCATGATTGACTTTAATGAGGCGATCACGCGGTTGATGGAGCGGAATACACGTTTCGAACTTGGTGATAATTAGTCAATAAAATTGCCTGATTGGGTCTGCAGGCAGAAATACTGGTGCCGATAATTAAGATATGTTGATTCGTCGTCGGTTGTTTACGCCCTTGACTTTGTTTGTGGTCGGGGCTCTCATTGTGGGCTGTGGTGGAGGTGGGGGTGGCGCAGCTAGCCCTGGATCTACAGCGACAACAGGCACGACCGCTACTCATGGTACTACGGCTACGACGGGAACCACCGCGACAACGGGAACAACAGCAACTACCGGTACTACGGCTACAACGGGTACGACAGGAACAACGGCGACTACTGGAACTACCAGCACAAGTGGAACTACGGGAACGACCGGAACGACGGGAACAACCGGAACTACTGGAACAACTGGAACTACGGGAACGACCGGAACTACGGGAACAACTGGAACTACGGGAACAACCGGAACGACGGGAACCACTGGTACTACAGGAACAACTGGAACCACCGGAACAACCGGAACAACCGGAACAACCGGAACAACCGGAACAACCGGAACAACTGGAACGACGGGAACAACTGGAACCACTGGCACCACTGGAACGACCGGCACAACTGGAACCACCGGAACTACTGGAACCACCGGAAGTACGGGGGCGATTACCCAACCCCAGATCATGTTTAGCAAGACTGGAATTGGTGGGAATAACCAGATTTATCGCATGAACTTGGACGGCACGGGCACAACGATTCTCACCGGAACAGATGCGAGCCGGTTGAATGCCTCGACTTATGTTGGATTGACGAAGATGGTTTTCGAAACCAACGAAACGGGTAACTCGGAAATCTTCATTGCCGATTTAGATGGCTCTGGCGCGGTGAACCTTTCAAATAATTCAGCGGAAGATTTTGAGCCGGTGATCAGTCGAAATGGAAGCAAAATTGCGTTCCTTTCTAACCGATCTGGTTCGACTCGAATTTATGTGATGAATAGTAACGGAACTGGCTTGATTGAGATATCTAGTTTAGATGGGCTTGACGGTTTGGGCATTGCTCTGAGTCCAGATGGAAGTCAAATTGCGTTTTCAGCGGCGCCAACGGGATGGCCACAGATATACGTTGGTTCGACTTCTGGTGGTGGTGTGACGAATATTAGTAATGACCTTGGCTCGTTTGACATTACGCCTTCCTTCTCGAACGACGGATCTACACTGTTGTATTCGAAGGACGGAGAGATTTACAGGATGAATGTGTCAGGCGGGGCAAAGACATTTGTGTTCTCGCGTTCTGGCGACATTGAGTTTCCGAGTTTTACGTCGGACGGGACGAAGATTGTGTTCATGAGTTATGTGAACTTCGCATGGGATTTGTTCATTATCAATGCGAATGGGTCGAACCCCTTGAATCTCACGCAGACTCCACTGGACGAGTTTAAAACTTCGGGATACATCGGTCAGTAATAAGAATTGGAGCGGCATGGTGGTTTTATCCGTCTTGGCTAGTAGAATTGCTTTGGTGGGCGTAGGAATCGACTAGATGCCGGAATTTGACTATCGCGCGGTGGATGGAAACGGACATTCGACAAGTGGTCGGATGGTTGCCGGAAGTGCGAACGATGTTGTGGCACGATTGAGCCAGCAGGGGCTCACGATTCAGGGGCTGCAAATGCTTGGCACAGCAGCTGCTCCCGCTCAGATTCCGGGACGAACTTTGCAGCCAATTGTGCAGGGGGGGCAAGCTCAGGTCACTCCTCCAGTTATTCATCCGTCAAGTCAGACGGTTAATCAACCTATGCGCCAGGCTATGCCGGCAGTCAGTAATCTGGTTTCAGCCACATCGGGGGGGCAGTATCAATATCAAGGGGCTCCGGCGGGTTTGCATAAACTCGATCGCAAGCTCACAGGGTTCTTTAAAGATTACGATTTGTGGATGTTATTGAGCCAGATGGGGACGATTTTGCGGGCGGGGATTGCTCCGACACAGATGCTTGAGGAGCTATCTCAGCGGACGAGCATTAAGCGAAAGGCCAAGTGGGCAATGGCAGACATGGCGAAGTTTACGGCTCAGGGTTATTCACTCGCGGATGCAATGGCGGTTTATCCAGAGATTTTTCCGGATGGGGTTGTTGGTTCGACACGGGCGGGCGAAGCGGGTGGTTACTTACCGGATGCCTTGCAACATACTTCAGCGCAGATTCAGGCGAGTTGGAAGGTTCGGCGGCATTATCTGTGGACGGCTTTGGCGATTTACAGCACTGTGATTATGTTGCCGATGATTCCTGTTTTTAACGGTGGGTCGGAGGCTTTGGGGCGGTCAATCAATGGGGGCGAAACAACGAGTTCGGCAGTTGTGCAGCAGTATTTTCAGGGGTTTCTGGATGCTTTGATGGGGTGGCCGCTTCTGGGACTGATTTTAATTACGGCGATTTACTTGTTTGGCCCTTATATTACGGGTCGGATATGGTTTTTACCAATGCGTCATACGGCATCAGCTCGGTTACCGCTTGTGGGTCGGCGGACGCGATTGGAATCTAGCCGCGAATTGAGTTTTCATTTGGAACGATTGAGCGTGGCCGGGATTAGCCCGTATCGTTCGTTTGGTTTAGCGGCGGCGGCGATACCGAATAAGGTTTATCGGGATCAACTGATGGATGCGGCGAGGCCGATGAGGGAAGATATGCCGATTTCGCAGGTTTTGCCAAGACATTTGATTCCAAATGATTTGGTGGATTTGGTTCGAACGGGCGAGATGACGGGGACGACGCATGAGGCGTTCCAGCAGATTGAGCGATTGGCGGCGGGAGACCAGCAGAACGTTGAGAACTTCCTGAAAGTTAAAGCGTGGGTTTGGGTTGGGTTGTTTGTTTTTGGTATCAGTTCGATTATTGCGGCGGTCATGATGGCGCAGTTTTATGATGTGATGTTCAAAGCGATTATGGAGGGAACTTAAAGGATGCCAGTTTTTGAGTATTCAGGATTAGACGCGGAAGGGAAAACAGTGCGCGGTCACATAGTGGGAGAGTCGCTTGATATGGTTTCGCGGCGGTTAGCGGATCAGGGGTTGCGGGTTAGTCAATTGGGTTTAGCGGCGGGATCGGGTGATCCTTTGAATGGAATGAATGACATGCCTCGTACCGCTATCGGAAATGCAGATGCTCGGGTGAGTGGTATTGCTCCTCCGGTAAGCTCTGGGCGGATTGATGCTCCTCCAACTGAAGCTCGGCACAGACTGCAGACGGATTTGATTGGCCCGACTGTTGGTGGGGTTTCACTCAGTAAGTTGCAGTTTTTCTTCCGGCAATTAGGGACAATGTTGAATGCGGGGATTGAGGTTCGGCAGGCACTGGAAACACTGGCTAATCAGAGTGGTGATCCGTTGCGGGCGATTCTTTTGGAAACGCGCGACCATGTTGCAGCGGGGCGCCCAATGAGCGTTGGTTTTCAACGGTATCCGGAGGTTTTTAGTCCGTTGATGATGTCGATGGTTCGCGCGGGTGAGCAAGGGGGAATGATTGGGGATCAATGCATTCGTCTTTCTGACTATATTCAACGGGATATAGAGTTACGGAACTTGGTACGTCGGGAGACTATGTATCCGAAGCTGGTCTTTATCTTTTCGGTGGGGATCATCTTGGCGACAAATTTGATTATTAATGTTTTTGCGCCGGGGAAATCTGGGATTAAGGCCCCCGGGTTTATTTGGTTGGTTGTCGCGATCGGGGTAGTTGCAGTTTTTATTTTTAGGAAGTATTTAATCAAACAGCCAGGAGTGAAGCATTCTTGGGATCAGTTTTTGATCTCTGTTCCTTACGTTGGGAATATGGTTCACGGGTTTGCGATGGCGATGTTTGGTCGGGCGTTTGGGACGCTTTATGAAGCAGGGATGCCCTTAGCAGAGTCGCTGAAGTTAGGCGCAGATAGCTGTAACAATGACGCGGTTCGGGCGAAAATTTATCCGGTTGTAAACAGATTAAATGATGGGGCAGGGGTTCACGAGACTTTTGTAATGTCGGGGGCTTTTTCTCCCATTGTTTTGGACATGGTTAAGACAGGGGAAATGACCGGAAACATGAATGAAATGATGCAGAAAGTTGCGGAATTTTATGAGGATGAGGGTCAGACAAAGGCGAAGCAAGCCGCATCAATTTATGGTTTGACGATGCTGGTTGTTGTCGGGGTTTATGTGGCTTATGTCGTCATTAGTTTCTATATGAATTTTGCTAATGATCGGGTGAGCGGGCTTGGCGAGTGACCACTATTCCAATTTAGGGGTGAGTGAGCGGGCGAGCCAGGATGAGATCCGTGCGGCTTATCATGGATTGGCACGGCAGTTTCATCCGGATCGAAACCCGTCTGCTGAAGCGCAGGAGAGATTTCTCTCGATTAAGGAATCTTATGAGACGCTGAGTAATGGGGATCGGAAGGAGATTTACGATCGATATCGAGGGTATGCGGCGAAGGCCAAAGCGAAAGAAGCACCCTCGGAGCAGAAGGTTAAGGCATCAAGTAGTGATCGAGTTCAGACGGCTTCTTATTTTAAGGATCGGGTTGCTTGGGAGGATCGGGGAAGGGTCGAGCCGAATCGAGATGAGTTTTTGCGGGCTCGGCGGAAGATTGAAGAGATGCAAAAGATGGCGGCCCGAGGGCGTTGGGGGGATGCGGCAGGTTTAGCAAGTGAAATTATCCGTGCGGGGGTAAATGAACCGCTGGCTTATGCCGTTTTGGCAGATGTGGCGCGTCTCAACGGTGACTATGTTGAAGCGGCGAAACAGTACGGATTTGCGGTTCAGTTTGACCCGGACAACACGGTTTATCAAGATATGCATGTTGCGATGATGGAGACGGGGAAGCGGAAGAAAGCAACAGTTACTCATCATCCATCCGAGAAAAGTTATTCGGCGTTCATTTTAGGGATGGTTGGTATTGTGGCGGGGATTTGTTACACAGCGGTAGCGCAAGAGCTTCCGATTGCGCCGAGCTTTGCGCCGATTTCGACTTGGACATTGGGCCAGATTGTGACGATGTTGGTTTCGGGAGTGGCGATGGGGGCGTCGCTTTCAGCGAGTGATTTGTTGGATCACTTTGATTTAGGGGGTGGGGTTGCGGGGTATCGCGTTCATCCCGGATTTATGGTGGCGTTTGTGAGCTTGATTAATTTTTGGTTAGCGTTTGGGATATATGTTTTGGTAGGGGTGACACAGAAATCGTTTCATGTGAGTGTCACGCGTTTGATCGGTTTCGTCGCGATTGGCGTTTTGGGATTTGGGTTTGCGCGGATGGGTATTGGTTGGGATGCGGTTTGGCAAACAATAATATGGGCCGGCTCGATATTGTATCTGGCCGGCCTTGTCGGTTGGTTTGTTGCTGACGGACTGCGAAGGGTTGTCTAGCGGAGTCTTTGCCAATCGCTGAGCCGATCGGCTTTGATTGGTTCGAGTAGGGCAAGGGGAGTCGTCATTCCGTTTCCGCCGACTGTGAAGGTTTTGGCTTCCCGGACGAAGTTGACAACGAAAGATTGTCCGTTTACAGGGGCGACTTTGACACCACCGCCGTAGGCGACTTTGCTTCCCGACTTATAGTTGCGATCCCAGATTTGGTTCGGTGAGTATTCGAGGGCACCGCCGGATGTGAGGACGCCGTTGATTTCCAGGTTTCCGGTGATGTCGATTCCTCCAGCGGCAGCGAATACGTTGCCGTATCGAGCACTGCTATTACTCGTGATTTTGATCGCGTCTTTGCGCTGGTTGAAGCTGACGAGAGCGGCTTGTTTGTAAACGTCTTCTAACTTCGTGTACCGGCTATTTTGAGTAGATAGGTTGTAGGTTGAAGACGAGGCATCAGTGTATTGACCAAGAACCACGATTTTGACGCCGAGGTTGGCGATTTCGCCCATGTTCTTGATGTCGCCGTAGACGTAGATGATGTTGTCATCTGCATTGGAGGAGGACGGTCGGAAGTGGAGATGATCGCCGGAAGCAACAGTAACGTCACCATTGATGACAGCGGGAGCGTTAATGATTTTGCGCCCGAGAGATGAATGGAATGGCACTGAGCTTGAGTTAATGCTCGTGTAGGTCGTTGAACCGGCTGCCGCATTTGCTGATTTGAGGAGGGTTTCGCGCATTGCGATCAGCTCGTCAAGATCGGGGTAATGCTTTCCTTGTCCCATTCCGGTGACTTCATCGGCTTTGACTGTGTAGTCGGGGGAAGGGACTGTATGGGCGCCAGCAGAACGGTAGTTTTTACGTCCGTTGGGGTTACCGAGACCGCTTGTCCCTTTGGTTAAATCCATCGGGTAGGTGCTTGGCTGGTTGGCAACCATGATGTGACCTTGGATGTCGATGATATTGGGGTTAACGTACGTGTCTTTAATACCGGTGTTTGGTCGCCAGATGATCCCATCGTTGGCAACGATATGAGCCGACTTGTCGGTTCCGGCTGGATCTTGGGTTCGGATTCCTTGGTTGGTTATGAACTCAATCGTGGTGTTTGAGTTAATTGCACCGGGGAAGTCGACGAAGATATTCTTGACAGCTCCCGTGTCGTCACCGTTGAGGACGCGTCGAATTTGGCTTTTGTGATTGAAGTTGTGCCGTTGAATGCTGTGCCTGTACCTTCAAGTTCATAGACATGCGTGTATTGAACGGAGCCGCTAGGTTGGCTTGGAGCTGGGGACACTCGTGTGGTTTTGACATCAAGCACTTTGGCTTGGTAAGAACCTTGAGTTCTGTCTCGACCTGCAAATGAGCTTTTTATTGTGGTTTTTGTAGCTTCAGTTCCTGGAGTTTTGAGGGCCGCATATTCGCGGCAAATTTGGTCGTACAGCATTTCCACGCCGGTTTCAGCGAGTGCCGTAGCTTGGGTTTTTTCGACAGCGCGCTGGGCCATAGCGTCGTTTGTGGTTGTTACGCCAACTGCGGCAATCGTAACCATGCCAATGACGGTGAAGAACATCATTGTCAGCGCGAGGCTAGACCCGGCTTGTTTTGATTTGAATCGATTGTTAATCATAGTGTTGTCCTTCTTTTTCATTTGGCGTTTCGCATTGTTCCGGTTGCGGTCAGAATGCTGTCGGGTTGGTCATCACGGCCTTTGACTGTGATCCAAACTTTAAGTTGGTTTGCGTCGACCGATTTATCCGAATTTGAAGTTGTTCTTTCATCGACTTCGTAAAGCAGATCGACGGCAGGCAGCGGATTTGTTATGGTAGCAATCAGTGCGGCGACGACGAGTTGGGTTTGATAAGTCGTGACGGTTAGGGCGGGAATCCCACGTGAGGAGCCGGTCTGCCCATCTTTTGTGAGGTTGATCGGCGGGTTTGATGACTTGATACTGAGAAGTCTGATTTTCCCTGCGGTTGGTTCGGCGGTTGTGACCGTTCCCGGGAGGGAAAGTGAACCTGATTTGGGAACTACAGCCGTCGACTTAGCCAATCGATAGTTAAATTCTTTGAGGTCAGTGGCGATGGTGTTTGTCTCATTGAGAGTAAAGGCCCCTGTATTCACCTGAATGCCTTCACGCCGCTTGAGAGTCCTGTTGCTTCCACTCGTTTCGATATCGTAGACAACAATCTTTTTCTTACCAACGACGATGCTCCCGTCGTTATCGTAGATTGGTTGACGCAAGATTAGTGTTGCGTTGTCTTCTTAACTGTATTTTCCAGCTTCGTTAGCATCAGTGAGAGCAGCTTCTGAAGTGATAATGTCTTGTTGTAGAAGTTCGATACCGGAGCGTTGTTGGGATTCAGCGGCTGACGCTTTTATTCCAGAGGTGCTGATTTTCGCATTGGTCAACATGACATCAAATGTCAGGAATGTGATTGCGATCATGACGCCACCCGAGACCATCATTTCGGCGGTAGTAAATGCTCGATTTTTCTTGTTTACGGTCAGTTTCATTTAGTTACCCCCTTTGGTTGGGTCAGCGGTTTCAGAGGTCGGAGTTACGGAATTGATTTCAGAACCGATTCCGGACGTAGCACCAATGACGCCCGAGGATGATCCGGAGCTTGGTAAAGTGCCAGCTGGCGGGATGGGCACGGAGACAGGATTGGTGGTAGCAGCGGTTGGAATGACGCTTCCAATTGATCCGGGTCGGGCGATTTGGGTGACAAGTCGCACTTCTGACCAAGGTGCAGTTACACCTTGGTTGGCGGCAGCGTTGCGCCATTGAATACGGACAGCAATCTTTTTGGTTGTTGTCGAAAGCTCCTGGATGGTGTACGTTCCTGCGACTTGGTACTTTGAGTTATTTGTGCCAGGAAGGCTCGACGTAAATTCTTCCGGAACTGTAAACGACTGTTGGGTTGCGGTTGAGAGATTGTCGTAGCTTGTGGTTCGGAGAACTTCGAGCTGCTGGTTCGCGATTTGGTATGCGCCTGTACGGATCTTGGCTTGCATCCCGACCTTGTTGGCGAAAACGGCCATAGCGGCAAATGTTAGAACACCCATGAGAGTGATGTACATCGCCATGGTTGTCTCAAGCAAAGTGAATGCTCCTTGCTTTTGTTTTCGTTTTTGTTTTTTGGGGAGTACCATAATTACGTCTGCTGCTTTTTTCTTATCGGGCATGCTCGGTGAGGAATCACGGTGAAAATACTGGCTTTTATTCTTTGAGTAATAAAGCTGTCAGGGTTACGGGTGGGGCTGGGATGAGATAGTTGAGATCGGTACACTGTGAGTTCAACTATGAGCAAGCGGTATTACGTCACCACTCCGATTTATTATGTGAATTCGGTTCCACACGTTGGTCATGCCTTGACGATGTTGGCTTGTGATGTGAGTAAGAAGTATCAGGAGATGCGGGGGCGGGAAAGTTACTTTTTAACCGGGACGGACGAGAACGGTTTGAAGGTTAAGGAGGCGGCTGAAGCGGCGGGCGAAGATCCGATGGCATTTGTTGACAGGATTAGCCAGACATTTAAGGAGTGTGCGGATGAGCTTGGGGTTGATTACGATGTATTTTTTAGAACCACAAGTGAACAGCATAAAAATGCCGCGCAGAAGTTGTTTGCGGTGATTCGCGACAAAGGCTACATTTATATGGATAAGTATGAAGGCTGGTATGACGTGAGCGCGGAAACATTTGTGCGCGAAGCGGAACTGGTGGATGGGAAATCACCGGACGGAAATGAAGTCCGATGGGTTGAAGAAGAGAATTGGTTCTTTAAACTCTCAGCATTTGGGGACAAGCTGCTCGCGAAGATTGAGGAGGAGCCGGAATGGCTTTTGCCACAAGGTCGACAGAATGAAGTCATTAGCTTTATCAAGCAGGGTCTTCGAGACATTTGTATTACACGCGCGAATCCAGGTTGGGGGATTCCGGTGCCAGGGGATGATTCGAAGGTTATTTACGTTTGGTTTGATGCGTTAATCAATTACTTAGCCGCAACTGGATGGCCTGATGGGGATTGGGAATCGCTTTGGCCAGCGGATGTTCATTGGATGGCGAAGGAGATTTTCACGCGGTTCCATGCGACTTTATGGCCAGCGATGTTGATGGCGGCGGACTTGCCTTTGCCGAAGACAGTGATTGCGCACGGGTGGTTTGTTTTTGGCGATAGCAAAATGAGCAAGAGCAAAGGGAACGTGATTGCTCCGGCGGACTTGCTGAAGTTCTTTGTTGATAAGGGCGGTTGTTCGCTTGAAGTTGCACGGGATGTTGCGCGGTTTAGCTTGGTGCGAGCGTTGCCTTACGACGGCGATACGAATTACACATGGGAAGAGGTTGGTCGGATCTACAATGCGGATTTGGCAAACGACTTGGGGAATGCTTTGAACCGCAGTTTGAGCATGGCTCATCGTTTTTGTAATGGTGTGATGCCAACTGATTCAGTCGAGGCATCTGCGGTTGAGGCGATTGCGACGGCAAAGGCTCGGGCGGAGAAGGCGATGGAGCTTTTGAAGTTGGATGAGTTTGCGGCCTCGGGGATCGATTTGATTCGCTGGTTGAACAAATACATTGATGATCGAGCGCCTTGGGCATTGGCAAAGAATGAAGACCCGGCTTTGGGCGGTGTGGTGGCTTCGATGCTTGTGGTTGTAGCTAACGCGGCGGCTTTGCTTTATCCGGTAATTCCCTCAACGAGTGGAGCGATTTTTGGTCAGTTGGGGGTTGGGGCAGTGACGAATTGGGACGAGATTGGAGGTGATGTAATACCGGCGGGTACCACGCTTGGATCGCCGGAGCCAATTTTCCCACGGTTGGACAAAACAGTTATGGAAGAAATGAAGCCAGGAGCAAAACCTGTGGTTGAAGAAGTTAAAAAGGAAGAGAAGCCCAAGGCTAAGAGTCTGCCGGAAGCAGTGGCAGAGATTGAGTTTCCGGATTTGATGAAGATTGATTTTCGGGTTGGCAGAGTGATTGAGGCTGAACCGGTGGAGAAATCGGAAAAGCTAATGAAGTTGCAAGTGAAGGTCGGCAGCGAGATGCGTCAGATTCTGGCGGGGATCAAGAAGAAATATTCGGCAGAGGATTTGATTGGTCGCCAAGTGATTGTGGTTGCGAACTTGAAACCGGCGAAGCTGATGGGATTAGAAAGCCAAGGGATGCTTTTGGCGGCGGACGACGAGAATGGCGATGCGATTTTGCTACAGCCAGATGCTGAAGCGCCTGAAGGTAGTCGGGTTCACTAACCCTAGAAGTTGATACCGAGATAGTAAGGTTCCTCTCCGTTTGTCTATCCGGAGAGGAACCGATCAGAGATCGTTTTTTTGAGAGATGTTGACAATAGTATTATGCGTGTACTATAGTTAGCTAAATGGCTAACCAATTAGTGCTTGACCGAGCGTTTCATGCGCTTGCTAATCCGACAAGGCGAGAGATTGTCAGTCGGTTGGGCGAGGGTGGTGTTTCGGTGAAGGTTTTGGCAGAGCCGTTTGAGATGGCGTTACCTTCTTTTATGAAGCACCTGGATGTTCTTGAGGAAT
>JAPUDU010000128.1 GCA_027492935.1 Fimbriimonadaceae bacterium | reverse complement strand
CATCCCACGGCGCGTTCTTTGCAACGTGAGGAGTTCCGGAATAGGTTGTGTCAATCCGGATTAACTCACCC
Source organism: Fimbriimonadaceae bacterium (assembly GCA_027492935.1). Lineage (GTDB taxonomy): Bacteria > Armatimonadota > Fimbriimonadia > Fimbriimonadales > Fimbriimonadaceae > UphvI-Ar2. Next base: position 18,955 of record JAPUDU010000128.1, on the reverse strand, counting down.
GGCTGTTTTGAAAGCGGAAAATAAACGCGAATCGTATCCTTCAAACGATCAAATCGTAACGCTGTCTTGCCATCCGTTATCTTAGAAACTTTGTACGGCTCATCCAGGTCAAGCAAGATACTGCCCGTCGGAATAACAACTTTGGCATTCATGGTGGTCATGCCCGATAGCATCTTGTTAACCGGATCAATCTTTATCGAAACATCGTAAGACTGGACATCGTAAGCCGCCTGTTCAAGCTTCAACGTGCCCCCCGAGATCGGTTCCTGCCCAGCCAGTGTTATTGCGAGGATAGGGAGAACGGCAAGTGAAGTCATAACTGCATCAGTATATAACCACTGAACGCAATTGTGAGAGTTACAACTTCACTATGTCGCTCAAAACCAAATTAAATCTGACCGGCTACTTCCATTCATCAATCCAAGAAAAGATATCGCCCATAACAACTTCCTTTCCACTGTCGCCATGCGCATCATGAAAATGTCCGTCATATAATTTGAGTGTTTTATCCTCAACCCCGGAACCTTGAGTGTCGGGAAATCACGTTTTAGTGGCTCAGCCAAACTATAATCAAACCAAAGATGAGAGAGGCATTAAAGGCGTACCTTTCATGCCCCTCCATGCATTACTTACTTCTGCGTCGTCGTAAAACCAAACCAACGCCACTCGCAATAACGAGCATGGTTGCCGGCTCAGGCACCGGCGCAAAGCCAGTACCCGAAAGGAAGTAAGCACCCATGTTGAAGTAGCGTGATCCTCCCTCATAGGATGAAACGTAAGCCCCATAGCTACTCACTTCCGCAAAATAAGTTCCAGCTGATAACAACCCAGTCCAATTGTGAACAAGCGTCGTTGAATCTTCGGTGGCAACCCCCAAAACATTCCCATTTGCATCAAGGATCCTCAGAACAGATCGCATCGTAGCACCCGGGTCAGCAACACCGCTTTGAAGGAACTGAGTACCGTCATGAGCTGTAAGCGACAGTTGACCACCACCGGAATTAAACTTGAAATAATCCTTTGTATAAGAATCAGGGCTATATCCTGTTGACTCCAAAGGCATGATCCACCCTTGCGCATCGGCAGAAACGACCGCTCCCTCTGAGGTAACTGCCAGATCCGTCGCCGTGCCAATTGAGTGACCGATACCACTGTCAATCAAAGAACCAATATCGAGATTATTCTGCAAATCAAGAACATCGTTAGCATTGAGCCCGTTTGTCCCCGCTCGCCAAGTCCCTCGCTGAGAATAGTAAGCAACCCCCATGATTGGAGCGTAACTGCCATCCCCACTTGCTCCATTATTCGAACTATATCCATCACCGTTGGCTTCGTCAGATTGGTGATTCAGGCTCAAATGGTGACCGTCTTCGTGGATGATCGCCGCCGTCATATACTTGGGAGTTGTGCCGGTGCCATTTACTGGGAATACCCAGTTGGTTCGCATTCCAAACGCTGTTGTTCCTTGTTGAGCGACGCCAACATAAGAAACTCCACCGGCCGGGCCAAACCAATCGTATCCTCCCCCAATAATCGTATGCGTCATGTACTGCTTATTGTCATAGAAAGCTTTACGCTGAGCATCATTTAAGTTCGAAGGAGCTGGATCAACGGTTGTCACGTTGATATTGAAACCAACAAATGCCTGCGAAACTCGAGCCCACGTTTCCTTGATCGCACCTATCTCATCGGGATTGAAAGTACTTGCGTCCTCATCTTGAGTGTAGGCTTGAACATTCCCTGGTGTTCCGCCCCCCCATGTACCCTCATAGTCAAATCCACTGAAATTGAGAAAAATGTTGTACCGCGCCCCAGGGTTGCTACTAAGTCCAGGAGCAACTGGATGTTGAGCAGACGCAAATGAAGCAAAAACGGCAGTCAGCGCAAGGGCCAACAGAGGTCGTGAAGAGGCAATTCCGAATTTCATAACAACTCACCTCAAGACCAAGCGCCCTGAAGGTACCGCGATTATACAAGGAGAAATAACTTTTCACAACTACAATGCAGTCAAGAAATTGAACGTACTGTAAACGATCTTAAACTCTAGCAAGATTGCTAGGAGTGCAATCACAAGAATTAACCTGAAGTATCTCCACCTCAATCAAACACGTATCGTTTAATCGCGTTTCTTAGACCAAATTGCTTTCAGAGGATTAACCTCAAGCGATTTGATTTCCACCAATCCATTGTCTGCTCTCAAAGCAATACCACTTCCCTCTAGCAATGCAAAACGCGTTGATGATAATTCGCCATGATTCACAAAGATTTCGATTGAGCCACGGTCAACCAAAATCTCAATATGTTCCACTGGTTCGATAGTTCCTGTACGCGTCTGCCACCCAACCAACCCTTGCCTCATAAAAACAACCTTCTCGCCCCGAATATCAAATTCAAGTTTTGCACCCATAGCGATGGACACATCACTCCTAACTCTAAAAATTCACGCTCACAAGCAATGTGGACATTCTTCCCCGAATTAATCTGAAGATAATTCCATTTCTTGGAACCGGATTGAAGACTTTCTAGTTCCTTAGCTGGCTCACGGAAACGACACCTGTTGACTAAAAGGCATATCGGATAGACCGAAGCTTAGCCTTTCCGAGCCGCGTCAATCGCTGCAACATCAATTTTCTGCATCGTCATCATTGCCGCAAAAGCCCGAGCTGCTTCGTCGCCTCCACCAGACATAGCATCAGTCAATGTTCGTGGCGTAATTTGCCACGAAATTCCCCACTTGTCTTTACACCAGCCACACACACTCTCCTCACCGCCGTTCTCAACAATTGCATTCCAATAACGATCTGTCTCTTCTTGGTCATCTGTCGCAATCTGGAACGAAAACGCTTCTGAATGCTTAAAAGTATCTCCGCCATTCAGGCCAATACACGGTGTACCAAACACCTTAAAATCAACCGTCAAAATGTCTCCCTTCTTTCCTCCCGGAAAGTCGCCCGGTGCCTTATGAACTGCTATCACCTCACTGTCTGGGAAATTCTTTGCGTAAAACTCAGCCGCTTCAAGTGCATCATTGTTGTACCAAAGGCAAATTGTATTCTTCGGAGCCATAAAACCAACTTACCGCAAACAAACTTTCATTCTCTTGAGTACATCAAAACTAGATAACAACTTTACATCTGCGAGTCAATAACTCCAATCTTAGTAAAGTTTGAATTTGAACCATAAGCCCGCTGCTTGATATAATATTAGCAACCCATGACTGCCCAACAAATCATCTCCGAAATCGAACCTCTCGGCAACGAAGGCTACTGCCGAATCATGCGCAACCACGGCGTCACTGGCCCAATCCTTGGCGTCAAAGTCGAAGAACTTAAAAAATACGAAAAAGCGATCAAAAAAAACTATCAACTCGCTCTTGATCTCTTCGATACCGGAATATACGACGCAATGTATTTGGCCGGTCTGATCGCCGACGAATCAAAGATGACCAAAGATGATTTGCGCAACTGGTTAGGCAAAACCGATAACGACATGGTTGCCGAGTTCGCCGTCGCATGGGTAGCCGCCGATGGCCCGCACGGCTGGGAACTGGCCCTTGAATGGATTGAGTCTCCCGACGACAAAGTCGCCGTAGTCGGCTGGGGAACCCTCTCCAGTGTCGTAGCCGTAAAGAAAGATGCCGACCTGGATATCCCCGCTCTTAAGCAACTACTAGAGAGAGTCAAAACCACCATCCATTCCGAGCCAGACCGCGTACGCTACAAAATGAACGGCTTCGTTATTGCTTTAGGCAGCTATGTGCCCGAACTATCCGATGAAGCAATTCTTGCAGGTGAAGAGATCGGCAAAGTCAAAGTCAACATGGGCAACACCGCATGCAAGGTTCCCTTCTCACCGGAATACATCGGCAAAGTTGCGGCAAAAGGACGCATCGGCAAAAAACGCAAATCCGCTCGGTGCTAAAGCCACGGCGGTGACTAACCGCTATACTGCTCCTATGTCCATGCGGTTGTGCGTAATCCTCTTTCCTCTCATAGCTACCGTAGCTTCAGCCCAGACGAGAACTCAAGATGTAATCTACATGAAGGAGCTCGGAACGGCGTTCACAATGGACATCGCCAAGCCCGCAAAACCAAACAAGGCCGCCGTAATTATCATGATCAGCGGCGGGTGGTACTCCGATCACACAATGTTGCAAAGCTACGCGCCTAGCTTAGAAAAGGTTTTCCTTGATGAGGGCTTCACCGTTTTCGAAGTTGTCCACGGCGCTCAACCCCGCTTCAAAGTGAATGAAATTATCGCGCAAGTCCAAACCGCCGCTCGCTTCATTAAACTTCATGCTAACGAATACGGTATCGAAGCGAATCGAATAGGCGTTTCCGGAATCAGTTCAGGCGGACATCTTTCCCTTATGATTGCTGGCGCACAGGATTCTCCTGTAAGTGCAGTTGTTGCGATCGCACCCCCTACCGACTTAGCAAACTGGGGCAAACCCAATTTTGTGATAACCGAAGATTCTCAGTTAGCCCAGTTCGCACCAATTCTGGGCATCAATCCCACTGTCCCTCAAAACGATATTCAAGCATTGCTCAAGCAACTTTCCCCGATCTCGCATATAAATCCCAAATATCCGCCAACTCTCATCGTTCACGGTGACAAGGACACCTTAGTGCCTCTGCAACAAGCACAAGTCATGGATCAAGCATTAGGCAAGCAAGGCATTGAGCACAAACTCGAAGTCATTCCGGGCGGCGGTCACGATTTCAACACCTACAACCCCGGCTTAAAAAAAGCTGTTGAATGGTTCCAAGCAAAACTGTTGAAATAGGGTTGTCGAGAGTGTCAGCCCTTAGCCAACATACACTTCCTGATCGCCCCAGCATGTTTGCAGAAAATCGATTTGCCCCATGTGAAGCGTGGCGTGCCAACCCGGCAGATCCATTAAGAATCTCATCGACATCGACCAACCTTGTCCAGAATCGATTGTAGAAGCGATTGCTTCCGGACTAAGCGTATCCAACGCCGCCAGAACCTCATCTGTACCCTCACGAAAAACTCTCTCCATCTCTACTCGGCAAGTGAGCTCAGTTTCCTCCGCATCTCTCTGGGCCAACCATTCAGTCAAATTATCGGGTGTTGGTACTTTCTGGTCCCGGAGCATTGCGGCAAAACGCCCCGCGTAAAGTGCCGTATGAGCAGCAATTCTAATCGGAGATTTAGCCGTCGGAGTCACCGACCAATTGAGCTTGTCATCTGGAACATGTGAAAAATTCCTTAAAAACATCTCCATGCCCTGAACTGCACTTTTCTTGCACGACTCAACCGTGTTATCCATAGTTCAATCCTACCAAGTCTCATCAAACCAGTGCACCTATATATCTCTCGTAGACTCAAAGCCATACCGTATCGCCTCCAAAAGCACATCAACATTTATATCCTTCACCGATTTGAACTTAATGCAATATCCTGTCACGCTCGCCTTACCTATTATTTTCCCGTATGTCTGCGCTAAGTAAGTCTTATCCTCTAACCCAAGAATATAAACCGAGATACCGCTTGTATTTGCGCTCAACCCGATCTGATAAAACTCCTTCGTCGTCCCATCCGCATACTTTATCGTGTAACAACCATATCCAATATTAGGGTTGGCAACAACCTTCCCGTCGCTGTTCTTACCATCCGTAAACCAAAGCTGGCATCCCGGCAATGCTTCCATCGTCCTCTCGTGCAACGCCTGCATATCGATCCGCTTAGCTTCCGGCTGGCTGGCAATATAATTCTTAATCTGTTCTTCTGTGCCCATTGTCTTCCTTAATCTTATTCCTCTTGGAAAAATATCTGACGCACTTCGATCGCTCTCCCTCCAGCAATCACCCCCTTCTTCGCCCACTCGAGGGCCGCGTCCATATCTTCAGCATCGATAATCAAAAATCCTCCCAGATGCTCTTTGGTCTCCAAAAAAGGGCCATCAGTGACAAGTGGTTTACCGTCAGATTGAGGTCGCACTGTCCTCGCCGACTCTGGCGGAAGCAAACCGCAAACGAAAAACATCGCCCCTGCCGCTTCAATCTCATCATTCAGCGCATGAATTTTGCGCCCCACCAACTCATCTTCTAACGACGGATCAAAATCGTCTGGTAAGTGAACCGAAACCAAAAATTTCATCATTTATTCTCCTTTAACCGCTTCCAGCAAACCAATCAGCTCGCCTTCACCATCTTATCGAACGGTCAACTCACTTTTCGACAACGAGCAGTAATTTCAAGTCGCAGCGAACAAAACATCCCAACCGAACGAAGACCCTTACCGGCTAACCGGAGAAAATGTTAACTTCCCTCACGCGTGTACAAATATTTACGCGGTGTGCCACCAACTGCGTACCCAACTGTGGCGGTTAGTTTGCCGTCCGACGACAATTCGCAGGAAATGCGTTTGGGATAGTCATGTCGTGGATTGTCAAACACTGCTTTACTGCTCGTAAGTTCCGTAAGTACAAATTGTGTCGCTGCGCCACCACCTGGTTGGGCAACATAAGCAAGCCCACCCTCCATCTCCACAATCCGCAAATACTCAAACGCAGTCATCCGACCATTGGAAACGCTACGAGAAACTCCGAGAATTGCTCCTCCAGATGCTGGCCCCCAACGTTCTTCAATCTTGATCGCCCCGGTTGCTCCTCGTGTTCCAACCCATGAACCACTGAGCCATGAAATATCGGCAATCGTAGCCTTGAACGGAGTTGGCATCGGAATATCCTGAACATGCCGATAAAGCCCAATGGAAACCGACCCCGGAGAATAACTGCTCGAAACTTTAACGATTAACCCATCGGCCGTCGGAACAAATACTTTGTGTAAATAACCATCAGGCGAATTGTCCGCCGTCTTGATAAAGTCAGTTCGATATGTAAACTCACCGTCTTTCCAACCTCCCGTATAACGCGCAACCCGAGTATTGCTCTCTGCTGGAACATCTGTCGCTTTGCCATCAAGTAACACCCGTACGTTCTCATTGCCAGAACCATGTCCGCGAACAAGAATTACAACGCCTTCCTCAACCGCAAAGCCAAATTTTGAACTCATCGGAGCGCCCATTTGCTCAAGTGGCCGATCAGGCGTCCGGTCTTCAACGTAAATCCACTCCCCCTCTAAAGCTTTAAGATCATTGTTAGTCTGAGGGGCTTCAGCGAACATCATGCCGATGAATGAAGCGTTAATCAAAAGCGTCGCGAGCATATTTCCCCTCTTTGATGAGAATCCAAAGTTTACCAACAGTACTCGCTTTAACTCTTAAGGGATGAAATGGTCAGCATCAAAATGTACTTTTAAGAAACCGAATGGTCGTGCTAAGAAGGTTTCTCTACCGGTGCAGGAAGTTACGGCCGATAGCCCGGCAACGATGGTACATTCCGCGTAATTAACCATGAAACTGCCCGCCCCGGTTCCCGAAATTCCTGTCGCTTCGATTGACCGAGCCGTTTCTTACTATGTCGACTCCCTAGGCTTCACTATCAATTGGGGAAACGAGGAAGGCGGGATTGCGGGCATCTCGTCAGGCGATTGCCGGCTGTTTCTCACAAGCCATTCGTTCCGTGGCTCTCCACAGCCTCCGGCCCCGGTGGTCATCTGGCTCAATCTTGATAGCTCGGAAGAAGTGGATTCTCTCTTCGCTGAATGGAAGGCTACCCACGCAATCATCGTCTCCGAACCGGAAGACAAGCCATGGAACCTACACGAATTCACCGTAGCCGATGTCGACGGCAACCAGATTCGAGTGTTTTACGACTTTTCGTAGACCTGTCTTCTCGAAGTTCACTTCCTTCTATCCAGACCGCAATCTAGCCGCAAACAATTCCATCATGGCGCTTCATTAACTTTTATAGCCGCACTATCCAGTTGGCCCCAAAAAACCAAATGACTACGATTTACTCTTTTCCTCTAAATCGCCTAAGTATTTTTCAAATTCATCAACAATTTTGGGATAACCCCAGCGCCAGCATGCAACGCTATGGACTTTATGTAACTTAGCAACAATCTTTTTACTTAAGACTCTGTGCTTCGATGTAGAAATTTTATCAATGGACTGCGCAGCTAGTGGAGACATCGCTGATCTAGAATAATAGGATTCCGCGAGAGCAATCGAGCACAACATTTCAATATCATCATCAGAATTTCCTGGTAGCTCTCTAATTGCTGTTTTCAGTATATTTGCTCGAATATTCCATAATATACAAATTGAAATGACACAGAAAAACACCCAAATAATATCAAGTAATCCAAAGTCAGATATTTCGACATTGTCATTTTTCATGAATCCTCTGACAATAAGCGGAACGATCACGAGTAACCCACTAAAATAGAGAAAATGAGTTGATGCAATCCATTTTTTCAACATTCTACTTCCACTGAGATCCCGGCAAGATAGTTGATCCCCCAACATGAACGCCGTTAAAGTCGCACGACTGACCAACTTTTGACGAAAAGAATCCTAAAAAATTACTAAGAATTGGATCCAACCATTGCTGACCAACACCTCCGAGAACTTGTGTTAGGCATCCGGTCAGTGCATTAAAGAATGTTTGAATTGCAAAGCAAATCGGATTTATAGGTTCCGAACATGGATCCAACTTTGAGCAGAAGTAACTGAAGATTGCGCCAGCTATGGCTCCAATGACACCACCTAAGCAAGCTCCTATCGGACCATACAGAGTCCCCAAGATTTTTGCTAAGATCGCTCCAATTATGGCGGTAAAACAACCTTGTCCAACGCCGCAAATTATTGACCCTATCCCAACCGATGGTCCATTGTGCAAAATTGAACTAAGATTGCCTATTATTCCCATTCCGCATTCTTTCCACAGATTCAGATTCGAACCATATCCAGTTGGATCGGCCTCTTGTACAGGCTTTCCATCTACATATCCATATGCCGATTCCCTGGGCCAGAGCGGATCAACACTCCCCCACTGCCCGCTAACACTCGAATACCATCTCGCCCTAACATAACTCGTCAACATCGACCAGCCCGTAGCAAAATAACCTAATGCTCCAATAAACGTAAAAGGAGTCACAGCAGAGCCTGTATGAGAAATCTGCCCGTACGGCGAGTATTCGTAAGAATCCGTAACCGAAGTATCATCGAGTAGATAACTCGTGTTCCCCATCTCATCATGCGCATAAGTGCGCACCGAACCACCTCGGTCTTCCTGAACCAACATCCCACCAAAGTTCGTATATAAAACGCTTGCTGCCATTACTTCTTTTCCTTCAAATAGTTCGCACCGTCAAAAATCACCGTCGTCACCGCACCGTTTGGAGCCATTGTGAGCCGCTTCAGGCCATCTGCCCCGTAAGTAAATGTGGTTCTGGTAAAGAGTGGATCAACTTTAGCAATCATGCGATTGTCTTGATCATATATATATTGCGTCGTTCCACCGCTACTCTTTTCAGCTGATAGATTTCCTTTTAAGTCATAACTTATCAGCACTTTTGTAGGGCCATTTTGCATATTTACGATTTGCCCGGCCAAATTGTGGCCCATTGTCACGGGCTGTCCCCCCTCTTGTTTTATCGTCATATTCCCAACGCTGTCGTACGTGTAAGTTCCTGTCTTAAGACCATTGCGTTGAACACCAGTAAGTCGATCCGCATTGTCATATGAATAGGTGGTAGAGGCCTGCCCGCCCGTATTCGGATCACGCAACAGGTTCTCTTTGCGTCCAGCGAGGTCGTAGCTATAAGTAATGACCTGGACTTTGTTACCGCCTTTCGTTTCGCTCAGAACCATCAACTGATCCGTAGCATCGTAAGACATTGCTTTCTCAAGACCTGAATATTCTTCCTGGAAAAGCGTTTGACGGCTGAGTTTGTCGTAAACGATAGTCATCAAGTGACCAGCCGGGTTGAGCATCGTAACCGGACGGTTCGCAGCATCGTAAGCGGAAGTGAAAACGCCACCACCTGGCTCTTGCAACATCGTGCGGTTACCAACCGAGTCGTAAGACATAGTGAGAATGTCGTTGCCGGGCAGTTCTTGTTGAATAAGCCGACCGAAATCATCATAGGTGTTGTCGGTCTGTCCGAAGCGATCCTGAATCGTAGTTAGCTGCCCATTAGCGTCGTACACGTACGAAGTGACAGTTCCATTGTGATAGTTTTCACTGACCAAACGACTTGCCGGGTCGTAAACAATAGTCTTGATCTGCCCAGTTGGGTCTTGGAAGCCGATCTGCCGTCCCGCCGCATCATAGCTGCTCGTATTGACTTTGCCGATCTCATTCTGAATCGACCTCTGGCGTCCCGCCAAGTCATAAGTCCAAGAGATAACGCCGTTGTTGGCATTTCGCTGGGTGAGTTTCTGCCCCGCGATATCATAACCATAAGTTGTGCGTTCGCCAAGTGGATTTTCCATCGCAGCGACGCGGTTCGAATCGCTCGAATAGATTGTGCTCGATACCCGCCCAAGCGCGTCCATTACAGAAACCTGTGCGTTCACCGAATTATAGGCAAATGTATTCACCCTGTTCAGCGCATCAATTGTAGTCACCACCCGACCATTCGCATCATAAGCCGTCGTCGAGCGGTTTCCTAAAGCATTCTGAATCGCGACTTGACGGCCAAGGCTATCATAGCTGTATGTTGAAACTGCTCCAATTGCGTCTATCGAACTCACTACCTGATTCACAGCGTCGAAGCTATTAGTAGACCGGTAGCCTCGTGCATTTTGCATTGCAATCTGCCGGCCAACTGTATCGTAGAAAAACGTTGTGACGTTCCCAAGAGGATCAATGCTCGATTCGGGCAATCCAGAAGAAGCGTAAACAGTTGTCGAACGGTTACCTAGGGGATCCACTGTAGCGATAATACGACCGCTAATATCTGGCACGTAAGTGGTCACTTCTCCGAGCGGATTGGTAGAAGTCAATCTCTCACCGAAGCGCCCATAGGTGTAACTTGTCCTGTTGCCAAGCGGATCGACTTCTGCGACCAGGAAGCATGTGTCGTATATGTATCTTGTTGTCTCACCAAGCGCATTGGTCATCGAGATCGTATGATCCGCAGCGTCGTAAGCGTAAGATGTTATGCGTCCTAGAGGATCCTCTTGAGCAATCCGCCTACTCAATGAGTCATAGGAAAATGTGGTAACGGTGCCATCGGGGAGTAAAACCGTGTCCAATCTTCCCAGAGCATCATAAGTGGAAGTTGAAATTAACCCCCGAGCATCCTGAGTGGCGATAGGCTCTCCAAAAGCATTATATGAAATCGTAGTAATATTGCCGAGTGGTTCCTTACGGGCAACTAGATTACGATTTATGTCAAAAGATTGACCGGTCATATTGCCCAACGCATCGATAACAGTTGTTAAATTTCCGACAGCATCATACTGAAACGTTGTAGCCCTACCTATGGCATCACGGCGGGATATGTAATTGCCAGCCGAATCGTATGTATTACTTTGTGAATAACCTAATTGCGTTTGTTCTGAAGCGACAAGTCCCAAAGACGTATAGCTGTAAGTCGTGAGCAGACCTGTCGGTTCTGCTTTGCTTAAGACAGCACCTTGACCGCTATTTTGATACAAATATGTGGTTCGCGCACCAAATGGATCAATTTCAATAGTTCTTGATGCGGATCGCTGATATTCCCAGAGCCATGTAGAAGCTCCCGCCAACATGGTTACTACATCGGCCGAAGAATTGTATGCATATGTTGTTCTATAGCCACGAGGATCTTCAATTGTGCTGACTAGTGAGATAGTATTAACTGTGGAATAGCTGTACTGTGTCGTGCAACCCTCGGGGGTGGATAGAGAAGTTAAATTTCTGTTGCCGTCATATGTCAGAGACCACCGGCGTCCGCTCCAGTCTTCGATTGAAGACAAAAGAGAAGTCGGGCTACTGGCTGTATAGCTAAAAGTAACCAAGTTTCCTCCAGGAACTTGAATCGATTTTAAGAGCCCTGATTCTCCTATTGCTGAGCTATAGGTATATGTCTGGATATTCCCATTTGCATCCATAACCTTGACCGGCTTGTAATTCGATGAGAGTGCCATATACTCATATCTAGCCATCGTCCCATTGTGGTAATACTCATTGAAGTAGTTACCTACGGTATCAAAGCTCAAAGTATTGATGTATGTGGATCCAGGCGAACCCGCATAATTTTCGATTGAGCCCGAAGCAGAAACTAAGGTGATGGGGAAAGTTAACAAATCACCCCGGTAAAGCGCCCAGCCTCCTGCCGGAAGTTCACTGTAGTGGATAAATGGTGCGACGGAGAAATTCCTGCGTCTCCCCAGCGAACCGTTGGCCGCAACCTGCGTTGAGTAAAATATTCCAATTTCGAGAGGAAATCCTTTTGCCCGTAATACAATTTCAGGATCTATTTCCAGTCCTCCGTGAATCGGGTTGGGCGTTGGTCGGAACGGAGACCGACTGTAATGACTGGGGATTTCGATCCCAAAATTAAAGGGTTTTTCTTTCATAAATTTTTACCAGTTTGGGTATCCAGGTAGGGCGCACGCCCACTTATTGTGATGTACAAGCGTTCCAGCAATAAACATGTGGTTTGGTTCGACCTCTATTGCGACAACCGTACGGACACCAACTTCCATAATTCCCAAAATCTCAACTTCTGATCCATCTTCTTTTAACAAAGTATCGCCAACATTCAAATGTTCGGCGAAAATTTCGTCAATACATTTAGTGATGAAAGCATGGCTGGGGGTGCAAACAATGTTGCCGCTTTCAAACTCAATCTGCATACATTCAGATTCAAATTTCCTTATACCAGTCACCGTCTGTTCGGCCAATTCTCCGTCGCAGTCGATACCTAAAATTTTGTCTCCTAATGCGACGGAACCAATTTCTACAGAGTTTCCATCACTAGTCATAACTCTCGTTCCTAAATCTAGACATTTCCCAGCCGGATTGGCAGGCGTCGAATTGCATTCGCAAGAATCACATGGTTGCATAGGAATATTGCCTTGCCCACCATAACAATAGTTGGCGTTTTGCGCTCCTGGGGAGCCAGCACTTCCGCCGCCCGCACTCGGGCCTCCAATACCACCATTGTTTCCGGGCGTTTGCCCACTTGCACCTGAAAAAGCTGCGCTAATCATATTTTTGCTCTCTAATTTATTCCCTCGAGCCTAAGCGACTCAATTGATTTTTCTGGCTCGTACCGAAAAATATTCCGGACAATCCCTGCAACAAACTCAGGTACATATCCTTTTCCCTCAGGAACTTCTCCAAGAAGCTTGGAAAGAGTCTCTGGTGTAATTTCTGCAATAAGATCAAATTGCCGATTTTTAGCAAGAGCACCAAACAGTTCGCAACAGGCAATCGTCGTGGGACAGCCGTTGCATCGATATCCAAAGTCTCTTATGACATCATCTATGACTATAAATTGTGCCGTAACGTAGTCGCCTCCGCCCTCATCGCCAATTTTCCCAATATGGGTTGGTGATGCCAAATCTTTTGCACTCGGCCTATCTCTTAAAAGTTGCATAGTTAATGGAGAAAAATCTGCAGACATTCAAATATCATCCTGCTCGCCCAAGTACAGACTTAAAAATCACTGAGCTACATCTATAGTGATATCATATTTGTTGATTAAGTGTTGCACTTTCTTCCAAATTTTTCAGATAATTTTCCGCAGCAGCATGTCCTGGATCTAGTTTGAGTGTTTCAATGAAGAATTGCTTTGCAGATTCAATGTCTCCAGCGTTGGCAGATGCAACTCCCATGAAAAAACTAGCCGCCGGTATGCCTGAGCGACGAAGTTCATCAAGAATTGGTTTCGCTTCGACAAAGCGACTGTGTTCCAAAAGATACTTGGCAGTTGCCACACCAATGCGTGGGTCGTGGGGATTGGATGCTTGAACTTGCAAAAAACGATGCAATGGGTCGAGCCCCTGAGCGATGGACAGTTGAGCAAGCGTGGTACCCCAAAATTCGCCACGCTCATCGCGCGTTTCCAGCAAACTAACCAGTTCTTCAATAACCTCGTAATCCCGACGCGCCAGAGCAGAACGGATCAGCAAGTTAGAAGGCTCGATATAGTCCCCGCCGGAAACAATCGCTCTCAAATGGTAGTATCGCTCGCCCACATAGTCCCCCAAACCACCACAACATACACCAAGATTAAAATACTTTTTGAAGCCTTGGATGCCTGTATCGAAACTCGCAAAGTGCGCGGGCACACCCTCAGGAATCCGTTCCAAATCCAAACGCGCCTCTCCGAATCGTCCAGCCTCCATATTGTTCACGCCACGCAAGAAAAGTAGCTCCGGATCTTCAGGGTACAGCCGAAGGCCGTCGCACAATATCGAGATAGCTTCCGCTCTGCTTCCAATCGCCCGCAGGGAACCCGATAAAAGAGCAAACACTTTGCGCACGTGTGATTCCTCTGCTACCGATACAGAAAGGCACGACTTGAACCATGTTATGGATTCCTCGTGTTCCTCATTGTAATATGCCGTCATCCCCAGATTAAAGAGTACAAACGGGTGGTTTGGCCGATCTTCCAAATCAAGCATAAGGAGCTTTGAGTCCCGTTTCTTCTTTTTTGCTTGGCCAACCTCGCTGGTGTCGTACCCGCTGTGCAAAACCACAGCATCGAGCCGCTGGATTTCGCCTCCGTGTTCCCTCAGTGAGCCGAGTATCTGCTCGTGAATCCGCCCCTCAAACACCAAGCCCGGAAAATTCCTGAACAACTTGACGTGATCAACACGCGTGCCCATGCCGCCCGGTCCATCCACAAACTGCACCGGCACAACAAAACCGATGACCCAATCCGGCGCGTTGATTGCAGCATCGAGGATCCGCTCAGCCGAAGCCGGGGGGAGCACATCATCTGCATCCATCCAAAATATCCACTTGCCCTTCGCATATTTGAGGCTTTCGTTGCGCGCAGCTGCAAAGTTCTCTGGCCAAACCATCTCATGCATTTGCGCCCCGAATCCCTCCACTATTTCCATTGTCCGGTCTGTGGAGCCAGTATCGACAACGATAATCTCGTTGAATACGTCGCAGGCGGAAGTAAGGCAGTCCGCGATGACCCGCTCTTCATCGCGCACGATCATACAGAGGGAAATATCAGCCTCTTCTGCCCGACCCTTGAGACGTCTCCGCACCGCTTCAGGATGCCTATCGGGACTAAACCGGATCGGTTCGCGCCGCTCCGACGGAAGGTGGGAGGCATAGCCTGAGGCAACCTCCCCGGAATGAAGGGCAAGGTAACCCGCTTCGTTGCGTCGCATAAGCACTGCAGGGTTTTCGTCTATCCGAGCAAGCGACTGCGAACCCTTGTGGTACACAAAGCTCCGGTGGCAGATACGGAGTTCGTAGCCCGCCCGCTGGATGCGGTAGCAAAGGTCGTTGTCTTCATACATGCCCTTACCGAAATTTGTGCAAAAGCCCCCAAGTTCTTCCGCTAGTTCGCGCCTCATTGCAAGGCAGAATCCAACGAGCATTGAGATGGGTTCGTCTGGCTTTGCCGTATTTGCGAGGTCTATCGCGAACCCATCGATAACATCCAGCGAGCTAAGAAGGACGTCGATTTTTTGGAAGTAGGCGATGTTGTTCGAAACTGGCCCAACCGCCCCTACTTTTTCGTCCGCCAACAGTGATTCGACGAGCCGAATAAGCCCGGCGCGCGGCACGATTGTGTCGCTGTTCAGGAAGATAACCACTTCACCAGTGGCATTCTGCAGGCCCTCATTGCACGCAGTAGCAAACCCCCCGTTATCTTTCCGCCGGATGACACTTGCTGACCCGAATCGTTCAGCAACGTTTGCGGCATTGTCAGGCCCCGCGTCGTCTACCACCAAAACTTCGTGCAACAGCCCTTGGCACTTTTCCAGGCTATCTAGGCATTTGCTGATGTCGTCCTCGCCCCCGTAGAGCGGGATGACGACTGAGACCGTCGGCCATCCTTCACGGGTTTCCGGGCATGTGTGCAACGGGTGGCGTGGGTCTACGCCCGCCAATATATCCGGAACATCCCTTCTCTCAATTTGCTTGAAGCAAAACGGGTGCGTCGGGTGCAAATCGCGCAAAGCCGGGTCGTTATCCCACGCGAGCCATTTGTTTTGCCACCATTCCTGGATAACTTCATGCTTGTGGCTCCAGGTCGATATCTTTTTTTGAATTCTGGTATCCGACCCAACATACGAGAGGTGGTGCAAAACTCCATGCTCCCGCCCTAAGAGCACTTCAGTCCCTCCATCGAATTCCCGGATGTAGCGGTGTTCGCAGGTTTGAACATTCAAGAGGAGGATTGGGGCAAGTTCTTCGGGTGGGCGAACCACATGGCTGGTTGTTTTCCAATATGTGTCCATCCGCACCCTCACCTTGTCCGCGATCCCGCTTTCAGCAATCCGGCATAGCTTTTCGGCAAGTCCCGGTTCGGGGATTTCGTCACTGTCCGGAATGAAGATGTAGCGGTGACCCAGTCCTCGCATATGGGTGATAACCGCTTGCCGGTGGAGCGATTCATGGCCCCAGTTGCCGAGCACCACGTTGGCGCCCGCATCTTCGGCGATCTTCACCGACCCTTCCCAATCCCCGGTATCCCCCGCCCACGGGAGTCGGCTGATAAATACGAATACTTCCCCGTACGGTTTGAAGGCTTCGATAACATAACGCAAAAATGCATTGTCGTCGTGGAGAATGATTGCAGTAGATACAGATTTCATGGCTACCTTTTTGCGATATATATCCGCAAACTCTGTAAAATGTTACCGGCAGGATGGCATGACCGTTTACACCTCAACCATATTGTCTCAGCACATGTTCGAAGATATCGCAGTCCCACAGTTCCATCGAAGTCAGGGCGGAAACATCTCCGTAGTGAGCTTTGAGTTTGGCAAGTAGTGCCAAATCGCTTTGTCGCACGATTTCCCGTTTCTTATCCTTACCTAACTGCCTAAAACTCACACTACCAGCATGGTGTACAAATACATCTTTGCAGATGAGGAGTTTGTAGCCCTTAAGCCGCAAGCGCCAAGAATATTCCAGATCGTCGGATCCTAAAATAAGGTCTTCATCGAGTCCGCCAACTTCTTCCACTATTTCCCGTCGCACCGCAAGACAGAACCCAACAAGAAATTTCGTTTCTACCGTTTCCCCGGCGAACTGTTTTGCAATTTGCCGGGCAAGGATGGCGGGGGCTTCGGCTTGGAGCGTAAGGTGATGGTCGACGAACTGCCAACCCGCGACGTTGTCGCCGAGTGGCCCCGCCGCACCAACACCGGGAAAAGCAAGCGCCTCTTCCAGTCCCTCAATCCATCCCGGGTGCACCTCTGTATCTGGATTAAGGAAAACGAGCGTCTTGCCCTTTGATTCTGATATCCCGAGATTGACCGCCTTTGAATAGCCGAGGTTACCGCCAGCATTGACAACCTTAATTCGCTTGTCTACATCTGCTAGCGAGAGGCAAATATCCACTGTACTGTCCACACTTGCGTTATCAACTACAATAATTTCGTCCGCACCGTCCAATGTCCCGACAAGCCAGACCAGGCAGTTGCGGATGGTTTCGGCAGATTGGTAAGTAACAACTATCACAGATCGCATCATAGGATTATAATCCAGCTTATTGCCAGATCCTCGGATACAGTTCACCTCGTTTTCAAAATCAAATTGCCACATACTCTTGCAAATTTCTGAATTTCACTGCCGGTTAGATCTGCCTTTTATAGAATAAATATGAATAACCTTGTTCAAATACCGGCTCTAAAGAAGACAACTGTATTTGCACAAACTTTGAAACATTATTTTCCGTACCCTGCCAAAAGTGAGTGTTCGATATAGAGCGAATTGCCCTAAACATAGTTGTAATCATAGTGACTTTTCTCGCATCAACGGCAATCATTTGAGTCCTCACGCTATACAGCCCTCATTGGCGAATATATTGCTGCGCACATCCGCATATCGCAGGTCCCCCCGACTAATTTTCGTCGGGGGCCGCGTCAAACCCTCAGCGGCGGCAAGTTGCAAATCGACATAGACAATCCGTCATTTAAGGATATTTGGAATGAGATAGTTACTAGTTACACAGGATTTCGCCATTGTTGTTCCAGACACCCTCTTGGCGGCATGCTCACGCACCAAACAAGCCTTGTTATTGCGTTTTCTTTGTTACAACGGTCATCGCGGTGCAGTACATCCTTCCTAACATCGTCTATCTCAGCCAAAACATTGTAGCTTGGCTACCAGGTAGGTCAAGTAATCAGGATGGATGATAGTTTCCGTGAGAACCTAGACTCCATCAAATCCTCCGAACATTACTCGTGTACCTCTCTTACCGCCCAAGTTCAGCACACATACTGCCAAATCATCCTCGTCAATGTCGGATCGCACGTTGTCCGTTTGGATGTAGTTTGAAAAGAACTCGAACAACTCTATGCCGATACACTGGCATTGTCAAGCGGCCTTACTCGAATAGAATTCTATTATGGGATGGCCTTTTGAAATACTTAGAGAAAGTCTTGCCGATGAAGCAAAAATGCGCCACGCCACCATGGAATGGATCGAGAGTGAATCCGCTAAGATTCGTGCCAATCTTGAGCAAATATTTTTGGATCGCTTGGCCAATCGCATCTCAAAGGAAATGTACGAGTCGCTCTGCAAGTAACTCATCGTCTCCCTGGCATATCTTTCTGTCCAATCCAACGCTTTCGACAAGACTGTAGCCTCCTATTACGACTTTGGGTAAAAATATTAGAACTCAGCCAATCCGCCCCAGCTAGGTTCAAAATAGCAGTTTCTGTGACCAAGCAACAAACCTTATCGGAACTCCTGGAGTCTGCAACGCTGCATGGCGGAAATATCCAGTATCGATGCAAAAACCGATCCAAACCCTACTGTGTCAAACGTAAAACGTTAGGCGATTGGGGCGAAAATGCCAAAAATAAAGATTGGTACACCGAACTGGACGCGATTCGAACTTTTATCAGCGGCACCGCGTTTAGTGAACGCTCCAAACACGGACCG
>JAPUDU010000127.1:16169-19261 GCA_027492935.1 Fimbriimonadaceae bacterium | reverse complement strand
ACCAAGATGGTCAATTTCTTCTGGGATACCGTCATCAACCACCACACATTTGTCATCGGCGGCAATAGCGACCACGAATACTTCACCCTGCCCGACAAAATGAACCAGGAGCTCACCACAAATACGTGCGAAACATGCTGCACGTACAACATGCTCAAGCTCACCAATACGCTCTTCACATGGGAACCCAAAGCCGAATATCTTGACTATTACGAACGAGCCCACATTAACCATATCCTCGCCTCGCAAAACCCCGAGACAGGCATGGTCAACTACTTCTTCCCCCTTCTCAGTGGAGCCGCCCGAACTTACAGCAACCCGGAACACGATTTCACTTGCTGCCACGGCACCGGAATGGAAAACCACACCAAGCACCAAGAAGGCGTCTATTTCCACTCCGGCAACGACACCCTATACGTCGCTCAATTCGTTCCCACCGAACTCGATTGGAAAGAAACGGGCCTCAAGCTCAAGCAAGAAACCGAATTTCCTTCCAACGGCAAAGTGAAACTCTCCGTAACAGCCGGAAGCAAAAACGAGATCTCCGTAAACCTCCGCCATCCAGGTTGGGCTGGCGACTACGACATCAAACTCAACGGCAAAACATTCGCCAAATCAACTAAAACCAATCCGTTCACGACCATCGAACGAAAATGGCAAAAAGGCGATGTTATCGAATTTGATCTACCCATGACGATCTACTCAGAGTCGATTCCCGGAGACAAAGATAAAGTCGCTTTCCTATATGGACCAACTGTCCTCGCCGCCGACCTCGGCCCTGTAGATGGCAAAGATCTTCTCACCCCCGTTGTGGTTCCCGATGGAAAGACCCCCGCTGAATACATCCGAAAAACCGGTGATCTTGAATTCATTGTCGAAACGGCTGGTCGGCCAGGCCAACTCCATCTCAAACCTCTTTATAAAATCCCGACCAACCGTTATGCGGTCTATTTCGACACCTTCACTCAAACTCAATGGGAAAGGTCGAACAAGAATTCCGCGCCAACGAAGCCCGGATCAAGGATCTCGAGAGCCGTACCGTCGATATCATGCGTATCGGTGAAATGCAACCCGAACGCGATCATCAACTCACAAGCGAAAAGTGCGATAACCGCGAAGCCAACGGTAAAGGATTCCGAACCCCTTACCCAGGTGGGTTCTTCGAATTCCAAATGAAGGTCGACCCCAAAGCAACCAACGAGCTGATCGTCACATTCTGGGTCAATTCCCGTGGAAACCGAAACGGAACTATCACGATCGACGGCCAAGAAATCGGCAAACTGGATGTTGTCAACAATCTTCAGAACAATACGTTCCAAGAGATTGCTTTCCCAATTCCTGCATCTATCACCACAGGAAAGGAAACCGTTAAAGTTCGTTTTAGCGCCACCGAGACACAAACTGCCGCTTCCGTATCACAAGTTCGTGGAGTTCGTGCCAAAGTATAATTATCCAAGAGACAATTCAGACCATAACAAAGCCATGAAAGCAACAACACTACTGCTCGCTCTAATGCCGGTTGCCGCAGCGTTCGTCATCGGATGCTCAAGCACCAGCACACCAACTCCTGCCACTTCCGGCGAACCCGGAACCGCAAACAACTCCACTGAAAAGAAACTCGTTGTCGGATTCTCTCAAATCGGAGCCGAAAGCGGCTGGCGAACCGCCAATACCGATTCCATCAAAAGCGAAGCCGAAAAGCGGGGCATCGAGCTCAAATTCAGCGATGCTCACTAAAAACAAGAAAACCAAATTAAAGCTATCCGATCATTCATCGACCAAAAAGTCGATGTGATCGCTTTCTCACCTGTCGTCGAAACGGGATGGGAACCCGTACTGAAAGAAGCTAAGGATGCTGGCATCCCCGTCTTCGTCAGCGACCGACGACCAGATGTCCCCGAAGATATGTACGTCACGTTTATCGGCTCAGACTTCCTTCTCGAAGGCCAAAAAACAGCGGAATGGCTCGTCAAGAAAACCGGCGGGAAAGCCGTAATTGCCGAACTCGAAGGCACAACCGGTAGCGCACCCGCCAACGACCGCAAAAAAGGATTCGACGACGTCATTGCTAAGAACCCCGGCATGCAAATCGTTTTCTCCCAAACCGCAGAATTCACCCGCGCGAAAGGCAAAGAAGTCACTGAAGCTCTCCTTAAATCCCCCAAGGGCCAATCTGTTAACGTCATCTTCGCCCACAACGACGATATGGCGCTCGGCGCAATCCAAGCAATTGAAGCCGCGGGCAAAAAACCCGGCGTCGATATTATGATTGTCTCTATCGACGGAGTTCGCGATGGAATCCAAGCAATCGCCGACGGAAAAATCAACTACATCTGCGAATGCAATCCGCTCCTCGGACCCTACCTTTTCGATTCAATCTAAAAGTTCCGAAAGGGTGAAACGGTCGAAAAACGACAAGTTATCAAAGACGAAGAGTTCGACGCCACCAACGCCGCAAAAGTATTGCCTGACCGCAAGTACTAATGGAGCAAAACTCGATCAACGAGAAGTCGTTACTCAGGGTCTCTGGAGTAGTCAAACGATTTCCAGGAATGATCGCGCTAGATCACGTGGACTTCACCCTACAAAAAGGTGAAGTCCACGGACTCATGGGCGAGAACGGAGCCGGAAAAAGCACCCTCCTTAAAGTCATTACTGGCGCCCAATCATGGGACGAAGGCCAATGCTTCCTCGAAGGCAATTCCATCCGTCCAACATCACCCCAACAAGCCGCTAACCTCGGCATTCGCACGGTCTACCAAGAAGTCAATCTATCTCCCAATCTTTCTGTTGCTGAATGTATCTGTCTGGGTTCACAAAAAGGAATTCTCAACTGGGGGCAAATGAAAACCCGATCCGAGGAAGTTCTCGACCGACTCGGGCTCAAACTCGACGTCCGTCGTCCTCTCTCTCACTACTCTCTCGCCATCCGACAACTCGTTGCTATCGGCCGGGCTGTCCTCGAAACCCCCAAAGTGCTCGTCCTCGATGAGCCGACTTCCAGCCTCGATACCGACGAAGTCCAGCAAGTATTCAATGTCATCCGCAAACTCACAGCGGAAGGCTTAGGCATCATTTTTGTAAGCCACTTC
>JAPUDU010000127.1:0-16159 GCA_027492935.1 Fimbriimonadaceae bacterium | reverse complement strand
ACCAACTCACAATCCTTCGTAACGGGCAAGTCGTTGGCACCGGATCAACCCAAGAAATCAACCGCGAACAACTCATCTCTCTCATGGTTGGTCACGATCTCTCCGACGCATCCAACGAACGTCCTGAACCCATCCAAGCCGAAGTCAAACTCCAAGCCGACGACCTGGGCAAACGCGCCAGCGTTGATCAAATCAGTATCAATCCCCGACACGGCGAAGTTTTTGGCCTCACTGGACTTCTCGGCTCCGGGCGTAGCGAAACCCTCCATCTCCTCTTCGGTTCAGATAAATCCGACAAAGGCACTCTTCAAATCAACAACAAACCCGCGAGCGGGTGGAACTGCCGAAAAGCAATTCGGAGCGGAATCGGGTTCTGCCCCGAAGACCGTAAAAGCCAAGCACTCATACCCGGCCTCAGCGTCCGCGAAAACATCATGCTTGCCCTACAAGCGAGACGCCCGGCATGGTCACCTATTTCCACCGCCCAACAAAAAGTCATTGTCGATGAGATGGTCGCCGCCCTCCATATCCGCACCACCGATATCGAAAAGCAAGTCCAACATCTCAGCGGAGGAAATCAGCAAAAGTGCATGCTCGCCCGCTGGCTTATCATGAAGCCAGAAATTCTCCTTCTTGATGAACCCACCCGTGGCGTCGATGTTGGCGCAAAAGAAGAAATCCTTAAGCTCATTAAAAATCTTTGTGGCGAAGGTATGACCCTCGTCGTCGCCGACTCCGAACTTCAAGAAATCGTACAAATCGCCCACCGCGTCGCCGTCCTCCGAGATAGAAAAATGGTCGGTGTCCTATCCGGAAACGAAGTCACCCAAGAACGAATCGTAGCGAAAATGGCTGAGGAAACAACCGCGTGAAAAAGGCTCTCACCCCACTCGCGGCCCCTCTCATCCTTCTTGCAATCATTCTCCTCATTAACGCGATTTTCTGGCCCTCATTCTTCTCTATTCGATGGTTCGAAGGCCACCTTGTCGGTAGCCTTGTCGATGTAGCCAACCGAGCCGCCCCCGTCATGATCCTATCAGCCGGAATGGTGCTCGTTATCGCCACCGGAGGTGTCGACCTAAGCGTCGGAGCCGTCATGGCTATCGCCGGATCTGTTTCCGCCTTCGTCCTCGCCGGAGCTGAAAAGAAAACCGGAACTCCACCTGCAACCACCCAGGCTATAGGATCTGGGTTATTAGCTGGTTTATCGGGGGGACTCCTCAACGGATTCCTTGTCAGCGTCGTCAAAATCCAGCCCATCATTGCCACCCTCCTCCTGATGGTCGCCGGACGCGGAATCGCCCAACTCATCTCCGACGGCCAAATCATCACGTTCCAAAATCCCGCTTTTGCCGCTATCGGTGCCGGATCAAAATTTCTCGTTCCAAACCCCGTCTGGATCGCAGTAGCCGTCGTCCTCATCGTATCCCTCATCACCCGCCGAACATCATTTGGTCTTTTCCTTGAATCCGTCGGAGCCAACGCGGTCGCTAGTCGCCTATCCGGTATTAACGTCAACCTTGTAAAAACGTCAGCTTACGTTGTTAGTGGCCTCTGTGCCGCCCTCGCTGGCATTGTCATGACCGCCGACATCAAAGCTGCCGACGCTAACAACCTTGGCCTCTATTACGAACTTGATGCCATTCTTGCCGTCGCTATCGGCGGAACATTACTCAACGGCGGCAAGTTCTCCGTCGCCGGTGCTGTTATCGGTGCCCTCCTGATGCAGACTCTCACGACAACTGTCACTTCATGGGGAATCGACCGCTCCGCAACCCTCATCCTCAAAGCTTTAATCGTTGTCACCGTCTGTATCCTCCAATCACCTAAGATTAAAGAAAAATGGAACAGCCGTAAGAAAGAGGTGCTCGCATGAAGAACTGGCGCACAACTGTCGCGACCTGGAGCCCAGCGGTTGTTTTCGTCGTGCTCTACCTCGTGTTTGGATTCATGTTCAAGGGGTTTCTCGAACCCCGTGTCGGCTTTAACATCATCAAGGACAACGCTTTTCTTGGCGTAACCGCAATCGGATTAACCTTCGTAATCCTAACCGGTGGAATCGACCTTTCTGTCGGCTCAGTCGTTGGCTTCTCCGGAATATTCCTCGCTTCACTCATCGCCCAACAACACATGCACCCGGCGATGGCCATTCTCATCGTCCTGTGCAGTGGAACATTGCTCGGAGTTGTTCAAGGATTCCTGATCGCCAAATTCGACATCGCCCCATTCCTTGTCACTCTGGGCGGACTCTTCTTTGCCCGTGGCCTCGCCCTCACAATCAGTACCGAATCAATCCAAATCGAACACCCTTGGTTCAAAGAAATCGGTCTCTACTCTTTCAAACTCTTCAGCGGTGCCACCCTCAGCGCCGGAAGCATTGTTTTCATTATCCTCGCCATTATCACTGGACTAATTCTCAAATTCACATTCTTCGGGCGCACTGTCTACGCGGTTGGTGGCAACCAAGATTCCGCCAATCTCATGGGCTTACCCGTCCCCCGAACAATCATCTCCGTGTATGCAATTTCCGGCTTCACAGCTGCAATCGGAGGAGTTCTTTTCTCTCTTTACACGCTAAGCGGGAACGCCGTCGCCGCAACTGGCCTTGAACTCGATGCTATCGCCGCCGCTGTTATCGGCGGAACTCTTCTCTCCGGAGGGTACGGCACCATCACCGGAACCGTTATCGGCGTCATGATCCTCGGAACCGTGCAAACCGCGATCACTTTCCAAGGAACACTCAGTTCCTGGTGGACCAAGATATTCATTGGTTCCCTTCTACTCGCGTTTATTCTGCTTCAGAAGGCTGTCGGCCAATTTGACCGATCAGCCAACCAATCGAACCACTAAGCTCAGTTCTTGGCAACAGGTTGAAGGTGAACGCTCTTCGTATGAGCCGCGAGCGGAATACGGTACGCCCCTGCCTCCGGCACAGCACCATTGATTAACAGTCTGTATTCCGGCTTTCCTTCTGCCGGAGTGTCAATCAAAAGTCGAGCCGTCGTTGTTTCCGAAGTCGCTGCCGACAGGTTAATTGTCACCGCACCGTTCTTAGAATCGTATTCTGCCGATTCAAACTGGCCCGCATCCAAGGTCAAATAAAGCCCCGCCGGTGCAATATAAATCCGCTTCCTAAACGAATCCGTCGGTTTGATAGTCACTTTCCCGCCCGAAACCGAAACATTCCCACCAAACGCCTGCCAACCAAAATCCTTCGTTTGAATCAAGTAAGCGCAGGTGTTGTACGCATGCCCAAAGAAATTCGGACCGTAATCGCCCGAATAAGCATCCCACTTCAATGTCGAAGGAAACGAATGGAAAGCCGCTGAGGCAAACCCTTCTTCATCAATGTTAGAAAGTGCCCCCATCGTTCCGCCATAACCCACCCGCAACAAGTAGTCATCCTCGGGATGCTCACGGAACTCTCTCAGGAGCGGAATTGCGTTCAGACCCGACCCGTAGTGATGAATCTGACGTTCAATCCGGCTCAACTTACCGCCATAAAGAAAATCCCAATAGCGACGCGCATTTCCGTTATAACCCCAATGGGGAACTGTCGGATCATAAGCCAAAATCGAATTCAAAGTAACTTGCGCTTTGCTCTCAAAGCCAAACCACTTGCACCACATGTAAACCTCTTCCTGACCGGTCGAGTCCCAAGCCATTTCACTCCCAAAAGGAAACGCCTCGTCCGCCCATCGATCCGCCCGCATCTTCATCCGCGCTTCAATCAAATCCGCTTTTTCTGTCCAACCTTCCCGCCGCAAATCTTCCAACAACGAAACAAAAATGCTTCCGTCCATCAATCCCAGCCGCATGTAACCAACTTTGTCGCGGCCCTGTTCGTCCTGCCCAGTCAAATATTCGGTCGTCGAATAAGCCTGATTCAAATACCACTTCCAATCCCGGCTCTTCACCATGCCTGGATGATTCCGTGCAATCCGATAAAGCGACCAATAAGCCGCCACAACATGCGGGTAGTTATAGCCCCGACCAACATCGTTCGTCGCCTCCAAACTCCAAGAAGTCCAACTTGTCCAATTCGACTTCGTATCATATCCATAAGCCGGCAACGCCTTCGGATCGTAGTAAAAAACGCTCTTCCTAACCCCAAACTTTTTCGGCCCATCCGAAAACTGTAAATTCCCCCAAACAACTTTATTGACAAAAGCTTCCAGTTTCGCCACCTCAGCCGCGTTCGGCTGCCCGAACTCCTTCATCGCCAAAGCCAGCCAGTTCCCCGACCCGCCTTCATCGCCCAACCCAGCAATCCAAACCCGCGAATCTTGGCCAACCTGCTGATCCGCTTCCCGATCATAAGAAATCGCTGAAGGAGCCCGTCCAAACGGATCCTTTTCATCCGTAAACCAAGCCTTTGTCGTCAAGAATTTCCCCATATCCTTAACCGCCTCCGTTTCAGGCTTAATCACCGCGTAGCTAACAACCTGCTCTGTTCCATCCCCATAAACCACTGTCACCCGCGAGCGTCCCCACTTCTTTCCGCGCACCGAATAACCCTTCCAACCGTTTTTGCCTTCTTTATTCGCTGTCAAAGTCACCGAATTAGCCGGCTCAACCTTAATCGTCTTAACCGCTTTGCCGTACTTCAAAAACAACTTCGCATCAACATCCATCGGCAAAATGTAACCGGGGAAGCCCACCGCTACAGGTCTGCCAATCTTCTCCAAAGTCGCATCAATCGCCCGAATACTGGGTGAAGGCGTGAACTGAACCCCATAAGTACGTGTCTCGCCCGGTTTCAAAGTCGTCGAGCTAGGATTCACCCACTGATTAACCCCTTTCCATTCATTCTCCGCAAAAGCCTTCGTATGAACCGACCACTCCATCATTCCTTCAAAAACCTGGTTCGGTCGCATCGGTTCATTTACCAAATGCCACGCCTCCAACGGAGTCTTGCCCACCGGAGTCACCAACATCGTTGGCCCAACCCCATCCAATCGAGTCACCCGTAGATAACCCGCATCCGAACCAATATAAGGATCAGTAAAGGAGCATTTAGCATGGGCTTCTTCAAGGCTCCGATCAACAATGATGTTGTTAAAAGGCATCGGAATCCCTAATCCTCCAATCTCAAGACCAGACTTGAGCATATTAGTGACTTCAAACGACAACCTGAGTTGACCGCCCGAAACCGTCCAGCGGCGCACAACCTTAACCATTGGAGAATCACCAAAAGATGCCGACAAATCCTCCGCCGCAAGATCACCCTTTTTAAGCGGGACTGCTTTCGCCGCTACTCGCTTCTTATAAGTCGAAATGTCCGACCACTCTCCCCCCGCCGACTCTCGCAACCGCAGACCCAAATCGCCCAAGTGCACAAAACCGTCGCCCCATCGTGCTTCAAGTCGATCAGAAGGCAAAAAGTCAAACCCGTTATGCCCCTTCGGCAACAGGTTCACCGCTACCCCACTCACCTTGCCCAACTTCAGCGTAAAGTTAGGTGATTCGATCGTGTTAACGCCCTGATCCATTCCCATCGTATCCACAACCGGACGACGTTGCGGCTGCCCAGAAGCGGGCATCACTAACGCCAAACAACCAATCAACACCGCCATGCGTGCCAATCCGGGGTTACCAATTTTCGCTTCTGTCAATCGCTTCATTTCCTATCCTTGACCGTATCGATTGTGGTAACGGTCGTACCACTTCTCTGCCTCTTCTGCCGGAATCACTTTCGGCGTACCGATCTGCATCGCTAACCAAACTGTCTTGGCAACATCTTCCGTCATCACCGCCGCCTTCAATGCCGACCGTGGAGAATCTCCCCACGCAAACACGCCATGATTCCCCATCAAGATCGAAGGGGCTCGATTCCGATATTTCAGAATCGCTTCCCCGATATGAGAGTCCTCGTTATCAACGTAAGGCGCACAAGGAATCTCAGCCCCAAATTCATCCGCAATCGCCGTCAAAACCAAAGGCACAGCATGTCCAACCGCCGCAAATGCCGTTGCATAGTTACTGTGCGTATGAATCACCCCTCGCACTCCTTCAATGTTTCGATAGATAAATAGGTGATGCGGCAAGTCCACACTCGGCCTCACTCCTTCCACCAAAACTTCACCGGTAGAAACCCGCACAGGCACCAAGTTATCCGGCGTAATCTGGTCGTAATCCATCCCCGAAGGCTTAATGTAAAGCAAGTCTTCCGCCGGATCATAACCACTCGCATTCCCCGAGTGCATCGTCACCAAACCCTGCTCCGGCAACGCCTTGTTCGCTACCGAAACCGCTTCCCGCAGCTTCGCCAAGTTATCCATTTGCCTGCTCCTGAATCTCTTTCAAGCTCTTCATAACGTTGAACAAACCACCCTCATCGCCTCGCACTCCAAACGAATCGTGCGCCTGGCAATAGAGTCCATAAAGCTGCGAGTAAACCGCATGCGATTCCGCCGAAGGCCGATAAACAACGTCCTTTAAGCCGCTCATCTTTTCCTGCGCTTCCAGAGCCGAACCATATTCGCCCGCTACAACTGCCGCAAAGATCGCCGATCCCAACGCACATGTCTGTTCCGATTTCGCAATCGAAACCGGGCGCCCAAAAACATCCGCATAAATCTGCATCGTCAAAGCACTTTTATCTGCAATCCCACCGCATGCAACGACTGACTCAACCTTCACACCGTACTCTTCCATCCGGTCAATAATCCGCAATGCTCCGTAAGCCGTGGCCTCAACCATCGCCCGATAAAGTTCAGCTGGTTTCGTGTAAAGCGTTAGCCCCACCACCATCCCCGAAAGCAATGGATCAACCAAAATCGTCCGATTTCCGTTCAACCAGTCCAAAGCAAGCAAACCACTCTCACCGGGCCGCACTTGCAGAGCTTCTTGGTTCAAATCCTCATGGCTACGACCCGTCAGCCGAGACACCCAATTGAAAATGTCGCCCACCGCTGATTGCCCTGCTTCAAGGCCATAGAAACCGGGCAAAACCGATCCCTTAACCACGCCGCACATCCCCGGAACATCCGCCAACTCTTCATCAAGCGGATAAACCATACAATCGCAAGTGCTGGTTCCCACGATCTTCACCAAAGTCCCCGGTTTCGCCCCCGAAGCAACTGCCCCAAAGTGAGCATCAAATGCCCCAACCGCAACCGGAATTCCTACCGGTAAGCCAGTTTTATCCGCATACTCCGCCGAAACATGACCAGCAACAACATCACTCGTATAAACCGTGTCATAAAGCCGGTCGCGTAGTTCCACCAATCTTGGATCAAGTCCTGCCAAGAAATCAGTGCCCGGCAGACCACCCCACTCTTCCTCAAACATCGCCTTGTGCCCCGCCGCACAACGGCTGCGCTTAATCGCCGACGGCTGTGTGATTCCACAAATCTGCGCCGGAATCCAGTCGCAAATTTCAACCCAGCTCTCTGCCGCCGCAAACGCTTCTGGTGCAACTCGTGCACACCGCAGAATCTTGCTCCAGAACCATTCACTCGAATATGTCCCGCCGCACTTAGCCAGATAAGGCAAGTTTTGTTCTGTCGCCTTAGCCGTAATCTCGGCTGCTTCTGCGTACCCCGTATGATCCTTCCACAGCCAGCAAAAAGCGGCCAAATCATCCTTAAACCGAGGATCAGTGTTCAGAGCGGAGTTGTCTGCCGCTACCGGCATAGGCGAGGAGCCAGTAGTGTCTACGCCAATCCCAACGACCTGCGTCAAATCAACCGTCTTACTCAGTTCCTGACAAACCGCGACAAATCCATCCAAATAATCCTGTGGGTTTTGTCTTGCCAAGTGCGGATCATCCGATTTAAGCCAAACCCCCGCATCACCCGTCGGATAAGGAAAGACTGCTGTCGCAACCTCATCTCCCGACCCCACATCAACAAGCAGACCACGGACACTGTTCGTACCGTAATCAAGCCCCAAAGTTAACTTAGCCACGGTTCGAAAAAGCCCCTTGATTCCATCGCAACTCGTTACGGAAATCCTGCAATTTCGTCCCTTCGCCGATCACAACACACTCGACTCCCGCAATCTCTGCGAAATCACGTACCTGTTCGCTCGTGATGTTGTAGCTAAACACCGTATGGTGCGCTCCCCCACCATAAATCCATGCTTCCACTCCGGTTTCAAAATCAGGCTTGATCTTCCACAAAGCCCGCGCAACCGGCAGATTCGGCATCGCTGGCACGGCAATCGAATCCACTTCGTTAACAATCATTCGGAATCGATGACCCAAGTCCACAAGCGTTGTATTCGTGGCTGCACCCGAACGGCAATCAAACACCAAACGCACCGGGTCAGCCTTCCCGCCAATCCCCAAAGGATGAATCTCCAACCGTGGTTTGGCCGATGCAATTGTCGGGCAAATCTCGAGCATGTGCGACCCCAAAACTGACTCCGAACCTTCAGTTAGATCGTAGGTGTAATCCTCCATAAAGCTCGTGCCTGCCTCTAATCCTAAGTCCATCTGCTTAAAAGATCGCAGCAAAGCCGCCGTCTTCCAATCACCTTCGGCCCCAAAACCGTACCCGTCTGCCATCAAACGCTGACAAGCAAACCCCGGTAATTGATCCAAGCCATGCAAATCCTCAAACGTCGTGGTGAACCCTTTAAACCCACCCGTTTCTAAAAACTGACGATAGCCGATCTCCTGTCGGGCCCCGTATCTCAATGACTCATGTTGATCACCCCCTGCTCGAAGAGAATCTGCAACATCATACAAATCCATGTACTGACTTACCAGCTGATTAACCGCTACATCACTTACGTCATTAACCGAAGACACCACATCACCAACCCCAAATCCATTCACAGAAAAACCAAATTGCGCTTCCGCCGATACACGGTCGCCATCCGTGACCGAAACAAACCGCATATTATCGCCAATCTTCGCAAACTTCGCCCCATGCCAATCCGCCCAAGCCAGAGCAACCCGCGCCCATGATCCAAGCCTGTTTTGAACTCGCGCTGAACTCCAATGCCCAGCTACAACCTTGCGTCGCAATCCAATCCGTGTGTGCAAGTGACCCGCTTCTCTATCACCGTGTGCTGCTTGATTCAGATTCATAAAATCCATATCAATCGAATCCCAAGGCAACTCACGATTAAACTGAGTATGCAAATGGCAAACTGGCTTCACCAACTGAGTCAGTCCCCCAATCCACATCTTCGCCGGTGAAAACGTGTGCATCCACAAAATCAAACCCACACAATTTTCATCCGAATTAGCCCGTTTCACTAGCTCCCGAATTGACTCCGAATCCTTCATCACCGACGCAAACCGCACCGATACCGGAATCGAACCGCTCTCATTCAACGAACCAACAATCTGAGTCGAATTCACTTCGACCTGTCTCAATGTCTCCGAACCGTAAAGGTTTTGACTACCCGTGACGAACCAAATTTCTTGCGCTGCCATATGCTTCTTCAGTCTACAGACTCCACCCTCAAGATTCCTACCGCATTCCCATTCGTGAATTTATATAATTGAATAGGAACACCCACAGTGTAGTCCGAAACTTCTCGTAAATTCCAGCACCTATACGAAAAACGAGCAAAGGTATATTCAATCTAAGCCACGGGGATCATATGATGCAAAAACAACTAAAAGAACTCTCAATTGATGAGAGTGTTGATATCTTCCGAGCTCTCGGTTCCAAAACGCGGAGCCGTATTATTGAACTACTCTCAACCCACGAACTTAACATCGGTGAACTCAGCGCCAAACTCGGACTCACCCAACCGAGTATTACCAAGCATATTCAAATTCTCGAAGAAGCCGGCCTCGTCGTTAGTGACTATGTCGCCGCCCCCCAAGGAACACAAAAAAAATGCCGGGTTGTCTTCGAACGACTCGTCGTTGACCTTGCTCCCAAAGCCCCTATTGACGAAGGTTTTGCCGAAATCGAAATCCCCATCGGGATGTACACCAACGTCAGCCCTCTCCCTACCTGTGGCCTTGCAACCCGAGAAAAATTCATCGGCCTCCTCGATTCCCCCGTATCCTTCTTCCTTCCCGAACGCGCTCAAGCCGAAATCATCTGGATGGCCAACGGGTGGGTTGAATACGTCTTCGCCAACACTCTCCCCGGAAACTCTCACGTCAAAGCTATTGAGCTTGTCATGGAAGTAGGTTCCGAAGCCCCTGGCTATAACAACCAATTCCCCTCCGACATCACTCTCTGGATCAACGGGATAGAAATCGGTACTTACACTTCGGCCGGCGACTTTGGCGGCACCCGTGGGCAACTCAATCCCACCTGGTACCCCGACAACATGAACCAATGGGGTTCCCTCCGCACATGGAGCGTTGATTCCGAGGGAGCATCAATTGATGGCGTCAAAATTTCTAACGTCACCGCTAATGAACTTCACATCAATCCGTGGAGCCCAACCACAGTCAAAATTGGCATAAAACCCGAAGCTAAAAACAAAGGCGGCTTTACTCTATTTGGCCGTGGATTTGGCAACTATCAACTC
Source organism: Fimbriimonadaceae bacterium (assembly GCA_027492935.1). GTDB lineage: Bacteria > Armatimonadota > Fimbriimonadia > Fimbriimonadales > Fimbriimonadaceae > UphvI-Ar2. The sequence continues at coordinate 5,707 of JAPUDU010000127.1, read as the reverse complement.
GGGCTCATCGTCCGATTCCGCCACGATGACGATGGCAAACCGCTCGGCGGCAATGAATAGTAATAAATTCAGAAAACAATAACACCACGACGAACTGTTCCCGCCAACATATCCTCAAACGCCTCGTTGATCTCATTAAGCGAATAACGTTTACTTACCAACCGATCCAGCGGAAACGACCCTTCCAAAAACCACTCGCCATAACTCACAAAATCCTCTGGCGGATTCGAAGAACCATAGTAAGACCCCTTCACCGTTTTCTCTTCCCGCACCAAAATTGACCCCGGCAAATTCGTCGCCGATCCCATTGGCGATAGACCAGACAAGATTAACTCTCCTCCGGGTCGCAAAGCCTTAAGCGCCTCTTCCTGTACAGCAGGCAACCCAGAAGCTTCAAAAACATAGTCCGCACCATAACCATTGCACAACTCCTTAATCTGTGCCACTACCCCTTCTCCTGTCTCTACAGCATGAGTCGCCCCCAAGTCGAGTGCCGCCGTGCGACGCGACTCCAGTGGGTCAACCGCAATAATCACACTTGCGCCCGCTCGTTTGGCTCCCATAACCGTCGAAAGCCCAACCCCACCCACTCCATAAACCACAACCGTCGATCCTTGTTCAACCTGAGCCGTATTCAAAACCGATCCCACCCCTGTCGTTACGGCACAACCGATCACCGCTGCAATATCCGTCGGAATAACATCCGAAACCGGAACACAACACATCGATGGCACCACCACAAACTCCGAAAAGCACGCCAGAGCGCAGTAATGAAAAACAGGCTCCCCATCCAAGCTATACCGAGTCGAGCCGTCTAACATCGTCCCCGCCCACATAGGCCCAACGTATGTATCACACAAATTAGTCTTGCCTTTCAAGCAGTAAAAGCACTTTCCGCAATAAGGTGCCCAGTTCAAAACTACGCTATCCCCTACATTCACATCCTTAACCCCTGGCCCAACTTCAACGACAACCCCGGCTCCTTCATGCCCCAGCACAACAGGCAAAGGATGCCGAGTATCGCCCGTCACCAAATGCCAATCGCTATGGCAAACCCCACTCGCCGACATTTTCACCACGACCTCACCCTCTCGCGGATCACCTAAATCCAAAATTTTAATTTCGAGCCGCCCTCCAACTTCATTCAAAACTGCCGCCCTTGTTTGTCTCATAGCCGATTATGCTCCCCTGTCAATCTCTCAAATCAAGGATGCTCAAAATGCTGATAATCCTTCGCTCCACGCCAGTCACCGCCCCACTTCCAACCATATTTCTTAAAAATCTTTACTGGTGCCGAATCCGCCGTCAAAACCCCCTTCTCACCCGGCATATAAGGCCGCGGCGAATCCCCGTTTGCCGCTACAAAAGGATTCTGGAACGGATTCAAATCGATCGCTTTTCCAAAAGAATGCCGTGACAAAATCGTGCCCGAAATCCCCGGCCCTTCCGTCTTCCTATAATTAAATCCACTGCTGTTCTGGTCATCAATCGAATCCTGATCCTTCCACCCATAAGCCACGATCGGTACCACCTGCGAAATCGGAAACTCTGCCTTCCTAATCTCCGCAAAAATCTCAATCACTTCCTCCGCAACTTCGCGATGCACCACAATTTGCCCCACATGTTCGTGGCCATCAAACCCCAAATAGCGAACTTTCACAACTTCCATCTGCGCTAAAACATCTTTCGGAAACTCATTCTCACCCAAGGCTTCACTCCGTGTCATATCAGAATCCACAATCACTTTTAACTCTTTCTCCTTCCGTTCCGGCTCTGTTTCTTTTACCACCGCCTCCTCACGAGGGGACTCAATCGGTTTCTTATTTTCCGCGCCACACCCAACGAGCGCAATTCCCAAAAGGACTAAACCATAACAGCGTTTCACTGCCCCTGATTATCCCTCACTTCGTTTCAAGCGTCACAATAACCAGAGCCATGCCTCGAAGCCAAACTAAAAATCATAAGAAACGTAAGCTCGTTTGGCTTCTTTTTGTCCTCATACCAATCATCGCCATCGCTGCGTTCATCATCCCAATTATTCAAACAAATAAACGAACACTCGGCAAAACGGTTGTTCCCGATTCCTCTCTTCGTTTACATCCAGAAATCATTTACCCCCTTAAAAACTATCAACGCAAAGGCAACAAATACATCTGGGGCAAAAATGACTGCAGCACCTTCGTCTCCGACTTCCTCCTCGCCTCCGGTAAACCAGCTTTAAAAAGGCTCACGACAGAAGACCTCTACCGCGATGCAACGATGGATTGGCACGGATACAAACCAACAAAAATCGCCGACATCGAACCAAAAGACATTATCGTTTTCCGTTACGAAGGGAGGTACGGCACCATGCAAGGCCACACCGGAATCGTTCTTTCAACCAGCAAAAATCCCATCGTCGTCCACAACTCGCTTTCCAGCCGTGGGGTCGTCACCAATACTCTTCCCGAGTTCTTAGCCATCGCCCGTCGAGTCGCCGGTACAAATAACGGTCAAAAAATGATCAAAGCCTTCACGCCCAAGTAACCGCGATTACTTTTCTATTGATATCGCTTGCTGGTACTTCTCTCGAGCTTCCTGATTACCCTCGCAACTCACTCCCAGATCCTTTAACAAACCATCGTGTAACGAATAAATCAGTCCGTGAATCGTGAGCGGTTGGTTCTGCTTCCAAGCATCTTGCACAATTTGCGTTCGTGTAACGTTGTAAACCTGTTCAATAACATTTAACTCACACATTCGATCCCATTTCGCTTGTCCGTCTAGACCCGCCAAATTTTCCCCAAACTTAGCATGAACGTCTTCCACGTGCTGCAGCCAATTACTAACAATCCCCAATATCCCCGGATCCATCGCTGCCTGAACCCCACCACACCCATAGTGGCCACCCACAATCACGTGTTTCACTTTCAATACTTCAACCGCAAATTGCAAGACCGAGAGGCAGTTAAAGTCGGTATGCACAACCACATTCGCAACGTTTCGGTGTACAAAAACTTCGCCCGGTTTCAAACCCATAATCTGGTTCGCTGGAACCCGGCTATCGCTACACCCAATCCACAAATACTCCGGGTGTTGTTGCGAAGCATTGTCCACAAAAAATGTCGGATCCTCGGCCAGCATTCGCTCGGCCCACGCTCGGTTCTGTTCAAAAATTATCTCCAATGAGTGATTCACACGATCCATTAAAGAACCAGATTACCAGCCAAGACAATCAGGACTATTCCAATCACTTATCTCAACTCCAACCTCAAGTAAACTCAGCTTAACGGTGAAACTCCCCGACAACCCATTCCCCGTTCCGTACACGGTTCCCAACTGCGTTGATAATCAACCCTATCCCGATAAAATTCGGTTCATCAAGCGCACTCTCGTTGGTCACCTCATTACAATCTACGCCATCTCATTATCCGCCCAATATCTACATCTCCCTCTCAACGACAGCCAACTTTTAATCACGCTCGGAATCATCCTTCTAGCGATGACCGTTCTGCGCCTTGTCGTCAAATCAGGCCGCTTCGAACAATCCATCAGCGTCATTCTCCTCCTTGCCGCCATCCCCCTCCTTGGTCAGCTCTGCTTTGATATCTACATAATGGGCTACCCGATCCTCATATTCATGATCGCCGCCACCCTCACCGGCCTTTACACGCTATTGGCTGGTCGAGACTTTTCATTCCCCGGAATGGTCATGGTTGGTAGCATTGCTCTCATCCCAATCCTATTCATCCTTCGCCGACAAGAAGTCCCCACTTTTGAATCCCTTGCCTTCACCTGGATCATAGGAACAACCTATCTCATCTATGTCGCCTACAACCTATCCATGATTCTCAAACGAAGAACAATAGCCGAAGTCCCTACTGCCATTGCCGACTTTTATAGAGATTCGCTGAATTTCCTCACATATCCCGTCCGCGTCTATTTCCATTGGCGCAAGTATCAATTTCAATGAGCCAAATCGTACGCGTCTTCGCCTTCATCCGGCCCCATAAACTTCAAGAAGTTAAGTCCGCCTTAGCTCTCCTCCCCATCTCTGGCCTTACTGTCACCGATGCTCGGGGAACCGGCAACAACCCTGAAAAATCAGTCAACTTTCTCGGCCAAAACATGGTCGTACCTCTCCCAATCCGAGCAATCATCGAAGTCGTTGTCCCCCTCCATCTTCAAGAAGAAGTCGTCGAAGCAATCCAAAACGCCGCCTTCACCGGCGAACCAGGCGACGGCAAAATATTCATCGAACCCATCATCAACGCCATTAGAATTCGGACTTTAGAACAAAACCTCGACGCGATCTAGTTACCATTTCCCGTTTTACGCGTCATAATTCAACGCGAGGCCTAACGTCAACCCATGTTTGCAAAACGATTTCTTGGTGCCCTAACCCTAACTTCAATTGCCGCCCTTTCCATGGCGTCAATCTCAATGACCACTAACGTCAAAGAAGGACAATCCCTCAAAGGATCGTTCAAATTTGAAATCCGCGTCACGTCCGACGTCTTAGTGCGCAATGTCGAATTCTATATCGGCGATAACCTCATCAATACCGACGACAGTACGCCGTATCAATTCACCCTCGATACCCTCGCCCATGATGAAGGGAACCTGACCATCAAGTTCGAAGCCTACAACGCCAACGGCGAAAGCGCAAAACAAACTTACAACGTCAAAGTCGATAACGGCCTCTCCAAAGGCGTTAAATTCCACGTAGATGAATCAATCAGTTTCTCACGCGACGGCAAATATCAAGAAGCGATTGACTCCGCCCGAATCGCCCTCAAAATCGACAAAAACGATAATTCAGCCCGAATGGCAATGGCCCGAGCCAACTACGCCGCTGGAATCGTAGATATTGCCCAAAAGTTCGCTGAAGATGTCCTCGTTACTGATCCCAAGAACGCAGACGCAAAAGCTCTTCTCTCCGCAATCAACCTCCGCCGAGCATTCTTCGTTAATTCAACCAACCCAACCGAACGAAACGAAACTGTTGCCAAAGCTCTGAAAGCGGCAGCCGAGGGTCAAGCAAGTGTTCTCAGCGCTAACGCAGAACTTGCAGGCATCAACGAAGATCTCGTCGTCATCGACACTAATTTGCTGGCTCGACGCTACTCCCTCGTTGCCTCCACACTTCGACCCAACTGGGAAAAAAATCTCGATAACGCGCCGATCATGAACCGCTTCCTCTACGCCCTCGTTATGGGTGGAAGAATCGACGAAGCACGCAAAGTTATTGGCAACATGGATCGATACGGTAGCCCTGATGCATACACTTTTGCCATCAAGGCCATCGTCGCCCAAATGATGGGTGACTCAGCTGGTGCAGATGCCGCTGAAAAGGAAGTTATCCTGGAAAGCCCGAACGGCGACGTAACAAAGTACACCCAACTTTATCTCACCCTTAGCCGGGGCAAAGTTCAACCGATGGCCACACTTATCGCTGACCTCGAAAAGAACAACCCCAATGGTGTTGGTGTGAACATGTACCGCTCAAGCCAAGCTTTCCTTTCCGGAAACTACAGCGGCGCAACCGAACCGTTCCAAAATGCTCTTCTTTCCGACCCAGCAAACGTTCAAGTCTTGATCGAACGAGGCAACCAAGTCCTTCAAGCAATCTTTGGACAAAAGCTAACGGGAAGCGATCTCACCAACCAGGCTGGTCTTGCAATGGCATACTTCGAAGCTGCCCTTGCCGCTCACCCAGAGTCATACC
>JAPUDU010000126.1 GCA_027492935.1 Fimbriimonadaceae bacterium | reverse complement strand
TCCGGCAGATTCGATAACGAGGCCGACAACTTGGGTGACCCGGCCCAGTACTTCAAAGCGGTGGACGGAATCGACAGCTCGAAGGGCGGATTTGAACTCCGGTGTGGTAGTCATGTTTAAGCTGCTTCCTCGGTGATATGTTCAACTAAGCGTCCTAAATATGATTCAATTCTGCCGTCAACAACTCCGGATTCGGATTCGACGATGACACCGTTTTGGATGGAAGAATCGCTGATGATTTCGATGTCGCGGATGTGAGAAATTGATTGAAGGATTTCCTCGCGGCGGGAATCGAGTGTGGCGGACTGGACGGGGTTGACGCGGAGGCGGATGTGGTTGCCAGTAGTAACTTCGCGGAGGACTTGCTTAGCGATATCGACAACGGCTTCGGAATTGAGGGTGAGTTCTTGTCCGATTGCTCTTTGGGCGATTTCGATAGCGAGGACGGCAAGTCGTTTTTCAGCTTCGATGTACCACTGTTCGATGCCGGCTTGGGTTGATGTGAGTACGGCTTGGAGGTCTTGGGCGAAGGCAGCGGTTTGTTCTTGATGGGTGGCTTCGAGTTCTTGTCGAACTTGAGTGATGCCGTTTTCGAGGCCGACTTCGAGACCGTTTGCTTCACCGCGTCGGTATCCATCGGCATATCCGGTTTGAGCACCTTGCGTGTGAGCTTCGAGGAATTTAAGCTCAATCTGCTTCCTTGTCCATTGCGTGGCTGGGGTTGCTTCGGCAACTGCATGGGTTGTTTTAAGCTGATCCATGAAGTTACCGGTGGTTTTAACTTCACGCAGGATGTTCTTGCTGAAGACGCTACTAGACAAGGATTTCCTCCTCGTCTCGACCGATTTCGATTTCGCCCGATTCTTCTAAGCGGCGAATAGCGGCAACAATCTTTTGTTGTGCCTCTTCGACGGTGCGCATCTTGACTGGCCCCATGAATTCCATGTCTTCTTTGAGCATGTTGACGGCGCGTTCGGACATGTTGCGGTAGATCTTTTCTTGGACTTCGACCTTGACGCCTTTGAGGGCGGTTCCGAGGTCTTTTGAATCGACTTCCTTGAGGACAGACTGAACTGCGCGGTCATCAAGTTGGACAATGTCTTCGAAGACAAACATCATGTTTTTGACTTCATCGGCGAGTTCTGGATTGTTTTCGCTGAGGGCGTCAAGGATAAGTCGCTCGGTTTGGCGATCAACTCGGCTGAGGAGATCGACTAATGCTTTAGGGCCGCCAGCTTTGGTCATTTCGGTGTTGATGACATTGGCGACTTTCTTTTCGAGAATTGCTTCGACGGATCGAATCACTTCGGGAGGGGTTTGATCCATTGCGGCGATTCGTTCGGCGACTTCGCCTCGGAGATCGGCGGGGAGCTTGCCGATGATTGTTGCCGCTTGGGTTGGACTCATGTAGGCCAGGATGAGAGCGATGGTTTGAGGGTGCTCTTCTTGAATGAAACTGAGGAGTTGCTGAGGGTCGGCACGTTTGAGAAATTCAAATGGAACGACCTGCATTGCGGAGACAATCTTGCCGGTGAGTTCGTTAGCACGTTCTTCGCCAAATGCAGCGATAAGAGCTTTCTTGGCACTATCGACACCACCTTCGGAGATGAACTCCTGAGCTTGAGCCATTTCATGAAACTCAGAGATAATTTTGGCTTTGAGTTCGGGGGAGACTTTTTCGAGCCGCGCGATCTCCATTGAGATGGATTCGACTTGTTCGTCGGAGAAGTTCTTAAGAATTTCTCCGGCGAATTCTGGCCCCATAACGGCAAGGATGATTGCCGCTTTGCGTCGGGAGGTGAGCTCAACTGTCTTTTTTCGCATTTACTTCGCTTCCTCCATCATCCAGCTCTTGAGGAGCATTGAGACGGCTTCGGGATTGTTCTTGGCCATTTTTCGAATCTGTTCAAGTGGGATGTCGACTTTCTTTTTGATCGACTCGATGCTCAAATCATCTTCTTCCTCTTCTTCTGAGTACATATCTGACTTGCGCTTTTTCTTCTTTTTGCGGGTTGTGACAACGGTGTCTCCGTTTTCATCGATTGATTCTTCGACTTCCTCAACTTCGTCTTCGTCGTCATCGTAGTGACTGGTTCCGCCGGGCAGGGAAGCAAGCATGACAGGGCGGCTGGCTTCTTCGAGCATAGCGAGGAGCTTAGGATCGGAATTGACGGGGATGGTGAGTTTGTCGCCGTTAGCAAGGACAAGAGTTTGATTTTGGGTTTTCTTGATCGTGCTGCTAAGCGATTTAATCAGGAGAAGGGCAACAGCTACCAGTGCACCGACGGGGAGCAATGAGATGATTTGTTGCATCTTTGCGGAACCAGCGGCGGCCTTGGCGGCGGCAGCTTGGGCTTTGTCGGCGGAATCGCTGAAAGCGACGGGGGTTACGTTCTCGGAAAATCGGACGTTGTCTTTCCAGGGTGCAATGTACGAAGCGACTCGGCTTTCGAGCGGCTTCATGTCGGTTATGACCGTGCTGTTGGCCATGACATTGACGTTCATACCGATGATTTCACCTGCGGCTTTTTCGATTTCGGTTTGGGTCTGACTGGTTGGATACTGTTTTGTTTTTTGCTCGTTTTTGTAATTGCTGGCTTTATCGGTTTGATCGGTTGTTGTTGGTTGACCAGGGATGTTTGATTCGGCGCCAGTTCCACGAATTGGTTCGTTGGTGTTACTGGACATGCTTTCGCTCGCTGATTCTTCGACGAACGGATCACCACTGCGGATGGTTTCATCCTTCTTGATGCTGGTGGTATCCATATTGAGCTGGACATCGACTTGGACAATGGTGTTGCCCTTACCGAAAACTTGATCGAGTTCGCGTTGGAGTTCGGTAGCTCGGCGCTTGGATTCGGCGGCTTCCGCTTCCATCTTTCGGTTTGCGAGGGTGGAAGTGGAATCGACTTCTTGACCGTCGTAGATCATGCGGCCAGTGTCAGTTAAAACGGTGACTCCTTTGGCGTTCATTCCAGTGATGGCGTTTTGAACGAGTCGAGCCATGGCGATACCGGATTCGGTTGAGAGTTCGCCTTCGTTGGATTCAGTGACGCGCACAGCGGCGGTTGGAGGGGTGGTTTGATCGCCGAATGGGGAATCTTTGCCGAGGGTGAGGTGCACTTGTGCGCCACCTACGCCGTTCATCGTCGAGATCGATTCGGCGAGTTCGGCTTCTTTGGCAGCGATGATTTTTTCGTTTTCTTTGCGCTGGCTGTCGCCAATGCCGATTGAATCGATCATGGATAGGCTTTGTCCACCGGACTTAGGCAGCTTGTTCTTGGTTGCGAGATACATTTTCGCTTTAGGAACATCTTTGCTGGGGACTACAACTTCGCCTTGGGGTGTGATTTCGACTTGGAATCCGCCTTTTGTCAGCTCGTCATAGATAGAGCCTCTTTCAACATCTGAAAGGCCAGGGATTACCGGCTGAAGCTTTGGCTTGCCAGCAAAAAAGATGGTCATGCCAAGCATGAGGATGAGAAATGCTCCGCCGAATACCGTGACCAATCGTTGTGTTCGGTCGGCGGTATCCCACCATTGTCTTATTCGATCTAGGATTACACCCATTTGGATTCCAAAGACCAGTTGTTATTTGCCACGAGTTTTCGCAGTTTTGTAAGTCGTTGTCTAGACTTGCATGCGGCTCAGTTCTTGATAGGCTTCAAGCGTTTTGTTTCTCACTTGCATCATCAGTTGCAGTGAGGTGCTTGCTCTTTCCATCGCGATGAGCAGGTCGTGGGTTTCCACCGGTCGATTCGCCATCAGGTCGTTTTGGAGTTTTGTCGCGTCGGACTGGGCTCCGTTGACTTCCTTAATGGCGTCCATCAACATGCGGCCAAAGTTATCGGAACCTTGTTCCGTGACATTGGCCTTTAGTGGGTTTGTCAGATTTTGTACTGGGGACTTAGCAGCGTCGATTCTCATTATTGTTCTCCGTTGCTAGTGATTAAATTCTTCCGATGCTGAGGGCAGATTGGATCATGCCTTTCGCGGAATTGAATGCGGCGACGTTGGCCTCGTAGGCTCGAGTGGCAGACATCATGTTCACCATTTCGACTACAGGATTTACGTTGCTGTATTCGACATTGCCATCGGCATCGGCCATTGGGTGGTCGGGTTCGTTGACGATGCGAAGAGGCACGTTGTCGTCGATAATTCTTTCGATGGAAACTCCGTTATCGTCTGATTGGAGAACCACGACTTTACGGCTGTAAGCTGGTTTTTCGGGGGTAGTTACGCTGTTTGCGTTGGCGATGTTTGCGGAGATAGTATCAAGTCGCATCCGCTCGGCATAGAGGCCGGAGGAGCTTGAACGGAGGGCGGAGTTAATGCTCATTATCTACCTTCTCGGATGACTGATTTGAGTCCTTGGAAATAGCGGCTTGTGATTTCGGAAAGGAGTTGGTATCTCATTTCCATTTCCGCAATTGACATCACTTCGTTTTCGAGGTCGACGCTGTTTCCGTCGATTCGGATGGATTGCCCGGAGTTGGTTTTATCTCGCCCGAACTTGGCGTTCATTTTGTGGAGATTTGGTGTGAAGTCACCGGGGTTGGATTCGGTTTCGGGGGTTATGGCAACGTCTATATCTTCTCGCTTATAGCCTGGGACATTCACGTTCGCGAGATTGCGGCTGAGTAGACCAGCTCTTTGGCTGGTGAGGCTCATTGCGTTCTCGAGGTTGCGCGATTGCGGCCCGAAGATGTTTTTCATTACTTGCACGGCAGTGTTTTCTTTCCTGTCGCGCCATCCGTTGCGGTTTACCGGCCCGATCCTTGGGCTGGTTATGCTGAGGGCGAACCCCGGCACATCATCATGTTCGGTAGAAATACGAGGAGTATTGAGGGTGATTTATGGAATTTATAAAAGAAAATCCCTGGGCTCTTGAGAAGCCCAAGGATTTGGATAAGTTTTGGGCCGATTGTTACAGGCCGATTCCAAGGCCGAATCCGAAGATGAGGTTGTTGCGATTTGGCTCACCGGCCAAATGGTCTTTGTTGAGTAGGGAAGTGAATCCCAGATTGACATAGCCCGTGGTGTTTGAACTGAGTTGTTTGCTCCAGGTGGCTTCGATTCCGAAATCAGCAAGTCCTGATTTATTGTTGCCGTAGAGGGAGTTGTTCATGTTCTTGTCTCCGTAGCTGATCCAACTGTGGAAGTTGAAATCTCCGGATGAGTTGGTGAATCCGGTTTCGACACCGGCGCGAGCATAGAATCCGCGAACTTCGTCGGTATCGATGTTTAGCTCTATATAGGGATTGAGATTTTGATTCAACGCGAAACGCCCAAAGAATTCTTGTGAGTGCTGAACGTCGGCGCCGGGGTAGTTGTAGTCGATGTATCCGGCTGTCCAAGATCCTTGGGGAAGTTCGCCGGAGTAACTTAGGGTGACATCGTATTCATCGAACCGTTTGGCATTGTTGATGTCGTAGTTTCCCCAGAGGTTAAGGTTCCATCCTTTGTACTCGAGGTCGATGCTTGGTTGAAGCACAGGATCGTTGATTAGGTTCACGCCTCGCCACACGTACTTATTGAAAAAGGGGAGGTCGGCGGAAATGGTGATTGGTATTTCGTCGGCTTGGGCGGATAGGGGAGCTACAAGTAAGAAGGTTATGGCGAGTCCTTTCAGTTTCATTTGTTCCTTTCTGGCAGAGCTTTGATTTTGCCTGATAGATTAATCGGTATTGGCGGGGCTGATCGTTAGGAGGCAGTGCGAGCCTGGGACAAATAGTCGATTCTGAAAATTGAGGAACTTAATCCGTTTGAAAGAGGTAAGTATTGTTATCTTGTGAGGGGGATTCGGTGACCTGATAGAAAAGGTCAAACCATGGCTGTCTCCAACATCCTTTACCGTTTTCCCCTCAAAAGAATGCAAGTTATATACAAGAGTATTTGTTACTTGTATTGTATATAGTCATTATCTGAATTTATACTATCGATGTGACTTGATTAAATGGGGTTTTTCGTTTGGGGAGTTTATTACAGATTTTGCGTGAAGGAAAAGAAAATGTTGTTAATTGTAGGGCAGCACCGCAGCCGAATTTGTAGCTCAGAATATCGAAGTGTTCAACAAAGTTACGGCCACTCCAGATGGGGTGGCCGTAACTTTTCGTTTGATGTGACTTTGATTACTTAGGCAAGGGGAGGCCCATTGCTTCAAGCCACTCTCGGAGTTTGGAGATGCGATGGGAATGATCTTCGGGGAGGACGAGGGGGCGTCCACGACCATCGATAACGATTCCAACGGTTCCACCTTCGAGTTTGGCTTCAAGCTTATTGCCTTTACCGTCTCCAACATCGAAGTGTTTGGTCGGAGTGATCGTGACGTTTCTGAATTCGTGTCGACCGAGGGGGAGTACCTTGATTTGGCCGACCGTGATTGATTCGTTAATTCCGTCTCCGACAACAGTAACCATTGGGTCGCCTTCTTTACCAGTTCCGACGGGGCTGATACAGTGTCCGCACTTGACGATACAGTCGTAGTCGAAGACTTGCTTGGCGGCTTCAAAGAAGTGCTCGGAGAGAACGCCGAGGTGGGGCATCATGAAGATGCTATCGACGGTGAGCATGGTGACGCCTTCGGGTTGGTAGGCATCCATCATCATGAGTGCGCTTTGAGCACGCATGGGAGCGTGGGAGAGAACTCCGCCGCTACCGATGATCATGTCCAGTTTCATCATTTTGATGAGGGTGGAACCGGACTCAACTTGGTCGAAGATTTGCCCTACGTCGCGTTGTTGCTGGACGCCTTTGAGGGAACGAGCGAGCGACTTGTGGTGAATGAATGCGAGGCGAAGAGCTTCGCGGCTGACTGCTTGTTCGATCAGAAGGTCTTCGTACGCTTGTGGGATTGTTGTGGGTCGGATCATCTTGTTGCGGAGACGATTCCGGACTTCGTAGGGGTCGATTTCGAATGGAAGCCAGCGAGCGATGTTATCGGTGCCGGTTTCTTTGAGGACATTACAAATTGAATAGCTCATGCCGAGGTTGGCGGAGACGGTTCGGTTGTAGATGCTATCGAAAACGGAGAATACGTCGGTAGTTGCACCTCCGATGTCAACACCCAGGATGTTGATGCCTTCTTGGTCGGCATAGGATTTGAGTAGTTTGCCAACCGCGTTGGGTGTCGCCATCACGTCGTAGCTGGCCCATTCCAGGAGTTTGTTATAACCCGGAGCTTGTTGCATAACGTGTTCGAGGAAGAGTTCGTGGATTTCTTCTCGAGCGGGGTCAAGGTTTTCGGAGTCGAGGGTTGGTCGAAGGTTATCGACGACGTTGAGTTCAATTGTTCCCCCGAGAACTTCTTTAACTTCTTCGCGAACATCGACGTTTCCGGCGAAGATAACGGGAAGTTTCATATCGCCGAATCGCGGTTTGGGGTCAGCGCGGCGAATAACTTCGGCCATGTCGATGAGGTGGATCTTGGTTCCTCCATCGGTACCGCCAGACATAAGAATGATGTCGGGGCGGAGTTTTCGAAGTCGTTCTACTTTTTGGAAATCTTTTCGACCGTCATCGACGGCGAGGGTGTCCATGAGAATTGCACCGGCACCGAGAGCGGCGCGTTCAGCGGATTCGGCAGACATTGATTTGACAACACCGGCGACCATCATTTGGAGTCCACCGCCAGCGGAAGAGGTGCTGACATAGAGGTCGGCGCCTTGGAATTCGTTGGTTCTTTCTTGGTCGCGGTTGCCTTCTTTGATCATCCGCCAGACTTGTCCATCTTTGATGAGTGAGCGTTTTGCGGCTTTGAATCCTTCGGGGACTTTTGTTTCGCTGACTTCCTCAAGTTCGTTCATGGCGTTTGTGACGCCTATGGTGACGTCTTCGAACGGTTTTTCAACAGTGGTTGGTGCTTCACCTCTTGCTACGAGTCGGTATTCCCCGGCTTCGTTTCGTTCGATCATGATTGCCTTGGTTGTGGTTGATCCACAGTCTGTGGCTACGATTCTCAGGATGTCTTTGGACATTAGCTTTTATTATGCTTTATGGTGGTTGTGGAGTGCCACAAAGTTGTGGATTGACACGAGAAAGGGCCGGAGAAACTCTCCAGCCCTTTCTCGAAGAAACGATTTGCCTCTTTCTAGTCGCCGTCGCCTTCGCTCGGGCCTGTGCGTTGAGCGCCTGCTCTTTGTTCTGGTGGAACCATTCCAGGTTGTGCTTGAATCACTTCTGGTTTTTCACCTTTGACTTCAGGTGCTGCTGGCTCAGGTGCAGCACAGCCAGTAGCTGTGAACACGATTGCCATTGCGATTGGGATGAGTAGGAGTTTTTTCATATTCTTACGGGGCTTGGAGTGCAGTATCCCATGCTGCGAAGTCAAAGTCTGGTCGGAACAAGTAACCGTGGCAGTAGTTGGCATCCCACCATCGTGATGCGTTAGTACCGGTTAGGACTTGTTGGCCATTGTAGAGAGCGAACGGATCGGTACGAGGATCGGTTGGTCCAGTTGAGTAGACACCAATTCGTCGGGTTGCCGCATGCCCATCAGCATAGGAGTAGACCAAAGTTCGGTTGTAAAGGTCGTAACCTTTGTTGCTTGAGCTTCTCGTGTAGAAGCTGATTGCACCATTAACAGCCGTTGTTCCGCATCCTGGAGCAGCAGGGACATATCGGCACGGAGCGGTTGCGGTGTTACAAATCAATTGAGGTGATGCGTAACCTGCGCCTTGCAATGCTCTTTTTCCTTGACCGGGCCACCAGACGATTGTGCTTGCCGGGTTATTGATCGCCGTTGAGCTGTATGCTTCTAGCATTCCATTGTATGTGTAGCTTACAGGGGCAGCATTTGCCGGAATCGTTGTAATTCCTGCGGCGGCAAAAACGCTCGCGGGTAGCGGGCTTTGATCCATTCCGCTGGGGTCTTTAAGAATCTGTCGATTCTTAACGTACGGATTGATTGCGTTGTAGTAGAAGGTGTTAATGGCACCAGCAACTCCAGCAGGAGCGGTTGTCGGAACGATTTCCGAGAGAGGAATGAAACGATCCCATGCGTATCCAATGCCGGGTACGAGTGGGGTAGCAAGTCCGTAACTGTCATCGTAGTCGGTGAGATAGATTTGACTTGCCGTCGTCATATTCTTGACGTTATTGATTGCTTGGGTTTTTTTCGCAGCAACTTTGGCTTGTGCGAAAACAGGGAATAGGATGGCTGCCAGAATTGCGATGATCGCGATTACGACCAGCAGTTCGATGAGGGTAAATGCACTTTTTTTCATGGCTTTATCGGGGCAGCGCAAAAAAGGACGCCAGCCCAGCTTTCTCTATGATACGTGGAATTGGGTTTGATTGTATATGAGTTGATTGAAATAGTATAGAAACACTTGTTTGTAATCTTGTTTGCGATTTTGGAGATTGTGTTTGCTATACTGGATTTTCGCGGTCAGGCAATGGCGCCTGGTCAAGATCAAAGGAGACTTGAAGATTGGCCGGAGTCACGTTTAACAACATCACGAAAATATTTGGCAAAGATGTCAAAGCCGTCAATGATTTGAACTTAGGAGTTCAAGACAAAGAGTTTATGGTTCTGGTTGGACCATCGGGTTGTGGGAAGACTACCGCTCTTCGCATGATTGCAGGTCTGGAAGAAGCGACGGAAGGTGATTTGATGATTGGGGATCGTCGGGTGAACGATGTACCGCCGAAAGATCGCGATATTGCGATGGTTTTTCAGAACTACGCACTTTATCCGCACATGTCGGTTTATGACAATATTGCGTTTGGTTTACGATTACGGGAGTTGAAGGGATTTTTCTGGCAGATTGCCAATGGGGCAGAAGCGAAGAAGATTAAGGAAGACATTGATCGCCGGGTGCATGAAGCGGCGAAGATGTTGGACATTGATCATTTGTTGCACCGCAAGCCTAAAGAGCTTTCTGGTGGTCAACGCCAACGTGTGGCTTTGGGTCGGGCGATTGTCCGTAAACCGAAAGTCTTTTTGATGGACGAGCCGCTTTCTAACCTTGACGCGAAGCTGCGGATTCAAACCCGCGCGGAATTGATCCGTTTACATCGTGATTTAGGAATCACAACGATTTACGTTACGCACGACCAGGTTGAGGCTATGACCATGGGTCAGCGCATTTCGGTGATGAACAACGGAGTTTTGCAGCAGTGCGATGAGCCTGAGGTTGTTTACAACAATCCGGCGAACAAGTTTGTTGCGGGCTTTATTGGTGCTCCGCCGATGAACTTTATTGACGGCACGATTCAAGGCGGCCAGTTTGTTTCTGATGCATTAACTGTTCCGTTGCCAACCGGTCATGCTGCATCAGGAATGGAAGGCAAGAAAGTCACATTTGGCATTCGGCCCGAAGATGTGAGTGATGCGGCTCTGATTGGGAAATGTGAAGAATCTCATTGCTTTACAGCAACGGTTGACGTTTTGGAGAAACTGGGGGCGGAAGATACGGCTTACTTAAAAATGGGTGGCGTGTCTATGATCGCAACATTGGATCCGGCGAATCGACTTGAAATGGGTAGTGACCATAAATTCGAAGTTGACATCAACAAGATTCACATCTTTGATGTTGAAACAGAAATGGCAATTCGTTAAGATTTGCAACCTGAATTGACTGAACCGCGCTATGATTTGTTGATCATGGTGCGGTTCTTTGTTTTGGGATTCTTAGTTTTTGCGTTGGGCGGGTGTAATCAATGAAGGTTAAAAGAAAAACAATGAAATCAAGCCGGTTCGTAACCATTCTTGCTTTGTTGATGTTGTTAGTTGGTTGTCAAAGTAATGGTGGTGCAACGGCATTAGCTCCGGCGGTTGTGCCTGAAGGGTGGAAGAAAGAGTCAGTTGGGAATGCGAAAATGAACTTAGCGTTGCCGGCATTTTTTAGTAAAGATTCTGCACCGAACGATAGCCCGATGGCGCAGATGGCAAAGCTGTTTAGTGATGTTGAAACACTTTCGCGCATTTATATTGGACCAGATGCGAAGGGTCGTGAATGTATGGTGATGGTGACGGCTTTTTCGCACCGTGATAATGGGACGAATCCTGAAGGAGCAGCCAATGAGTATGTTGATATGATGGTGACGTTTAGTTTTGGAGAACAGGTTAAGACAACGAAACGTCAGGTGGATTTACCGGTTGGGCCAGCATGGCGTGCGGTGGTCACATCGGGTTCGGGGGCAAGTGCTACTTCGACAATTCTTTATGCGGGGAAAACTAAGGGGCAATATTATCAGGTGATGTTTATGGAATCTGGGTCGGGCGATATTGTATTAGTGCCTGATAAAGAGATTATGGAAACTCTTCGATTTGAGTGAGTTTAGATTCAAATCCAGGGGATCGACGGGTTGGAAAATCAACTGATCTGAGTTTTAAGTTTTGACTCAGGACAAGGATTCAGGCGTTTCAAGGTTTTTCATCTTCATAGAGTTTTGACCCTGACTCTGCCTTACATCCGATCTTTGCACGTAGTTACTACGGCGTGTTCTCTTAGAAAAGAGGTGTTGGTTTTCTTACTAGCATCGATCCCCGGGATTTCATTCTCCAATTTCGGGGATTTCGATTTGAGTTTTCGCGTTAAATTCGTCGAGCTCATCTTGGATTGACTCCAGTCGCTTGGTTACGGCTTTGACTTCTTCGGCGACATATGCTCCGGTTAATTCGGCATCGTATTCGCCGACTTCGCCACTGTATCCGATTGCGGAAGTACCTTGGGTTGTGACCAGGCGTTGGAGGAAGGTTTTGCGTGAACGAAGTTCGGAAAGTTGGAAAATTTTTAGTTGAACTGGTTGATTGGCAATCTGAATTGCGGCTTTTACTTCGGCGAGAGTTTCTGTTTTTTGTACGACTTCGTCGTAAGCGGCTTTAACTGATCCGGCGCGTTCCGCCCCTACGACGACGGAGTTTGATTTGTTGATGAAGTCGATGAGTTCTTTGATACGCGATGTGAGCCGGTTTTTAACTTTGAGGGCTCGAGCGATGTTGACGGTTGGCATATGTATGGAATGAGTGTATCAGCTAGGATCGTTGCTTTGGAACCGCAACGATCAGCTTTTCCTCAAGTATGTGATGGTTGATCGATACTTTAATATTTCAAGTCAAGAAGGCTTGATCGACCACGCATGTAGCGACGACCTGTCTATCAGATTTCGACTCCCAAACCGATTGGATTGCAGACCAGCTTTGAAAGGTTGCAAACGGTTGATTAGTGGCCGATGCAGTAGATTGTTTTGGTGACTGGCTTTTCGCCAGGTGCGCCTTTCGCGACTTGGCGTTCGGCTGAACGGGATGAGAAAGTTCCACAGTAGGCAGTGAGGAAGCTGCTTTGTCGAGAGCTGATGAGCCTTGGTAGTACATGCTATCGGCTTGCAGGTCGCTATGTCCTTGCAGGAAGAGAGCATGACCGAATTCGTGGGTGCTCGTTCCTCTCAAGCCATCAACGAACTGGGCTCTGGTCATTCCGGGCCATGTGTTCATTGTAACGTTTGCACTTACGATTTGTCCGTTTGAAGGGTAGTAGGTGACTTGGGTGTATCCGAGTGTTCCTCCGCCGCCGGGGGCAGAAGAGAGTTGGTTAACGTTGACAGTGATGTCGGCACCGGTTGAGGAGTTAACGTGGTTAAAAGTCATGTTGCCGCCGCTTGCATCGGACCATCTTTGCAGGGCTTCGAGAAATGTATCGGTTGTGTTGTATGCCGTTCCGGTGAAGGTTGCGGATTGGTTGCTGGCGAAGTAAACATTGAGAGGGAATGCGGGCCAAGTGAGAATAACGTTTTCTTCGTTATCACCGGGATCGGTCGCGGTGACATAGTTGGGGGTGAGATATTCAGGGCCGCAAGCGAGAGGAGTACTTCCTCCCGTTGAAGAACCACCGCCACCGCATCCGATAGCTCCGATGACTAGGGTTGCGGATCCTATGATCCAAAAGGCGGCGTTGAACTTCATCTTATTTATATAGTAGGTTGACGTTTTATGGAAGCTCAGTGTTTATACGGGGAAAAAATTGTGATTGAGAGGTAGGGCACATGGGTTTCTGTTGTACGGAAACCCATGTGTGGTTATGTTTAAGTGCCGCTTACTTTGGATTCGGCTTTGCCTTTGTGTACAGCGATTTGAGCGGTGAGAAGTTCTGCTTTCTTTTTAGGAATTCCGGTCAGAAGAGTTTGGGGTAGGTCATCAATGATTTCCTTGACTTGATTGCGGTTTAGGGCAAGCATTTGCTGGAGAGTTTTGACCATGTCTTCGGAATCAGGAGCTTGGAGAAGAATGAGATCGTACGGTTGGTTGTCGTCGTGGATTGTGTAGGCTTCAAAGACCTTTTTGTTTTGGTTTTCTTCATCGGTGGCGATGGGGATTTCTCGGTCGCAAGATTCGCAGATGAGACCGGTTGATTTATCGCTATAAAAGTTAAGGGTGTTGCAGAATCCGCATCGGACTTGATAGACGTTGAGAACTTTTCCGTCGGTAACGGGGACGTCTCGGTTGCAGTGGACGCATCGAAAATCATTCTCAGGTTTTGAGGTGAGAATATTGGTTTTTTCGCAGAATGGGCAATCGATGGGGTGACCTTCGATTTCGCGGACTTTGTTCATTTTGAAGAGTCCGTAACCGATGAGCCCGGCTCCGATGATAGCAAGCACGATGCCAACACTGGCGAACAATCCTTGTTGAGTTCGTTGATAGTAATAGAGAATGCCGGCAATGATTAAAACAACAATGCCGGGTGCGATGGCGATAAGAGCATCGGCGGCAACACGTTCTTTTGCGATTTCAGCTTGTTCGATAATTGGCTCTTCGCTTTGTTGGTCGTTTGTTGTTTGATCTCGATCACTCATTTATTTTTGCCCTGTGATCATTATAGTGTTCTTAGGTGATATGTTTCTTGTTCCGAGATAAAAAAATCCATCTCATTGCATGAGATGGATTTTTAACTTGTTTGTTGCTAACTTAGCGGAAGCGCCAGATGACGTTGCCGAAAGTATTGAGTGAGTTGGCACTATATGACTTTGCGTGACCATCCGCGAAGACGACTGGAGTTTTGCCTTCATTCTTGCCGGTTGCACCGAATGGGCAGAGGACAGGTTTGAGAGCACCAGCGGCTAAGCTTGGGGAAGCGGGGTAGTTGACATCGCCCGTTTTGGTAACGAGGTCGCGGTCAGAAATGAGGGGGAGGCCCTTGTAGTAGTCTCCACCGGGATCGTTTAGTCCGTTATATGGGTTAAAGACGTAGCCACGGTGTTTGGTGGTGGTGACATCTTTTGGTGCATTAGCGGTTATGGTGAAGAGTCCAGTTCGGGAAACTTCTTCAGCTTGGCTAAAGTTGGCGGAGCTTGGGAATCCTTCGGTGCCGGGTAAGGCCGCTCCTGGAACAGCGGTGCTGGCGAGTTCTACGCCGGTTGCATCACTGTATCCGACGGATTGGTGTCGTCTTGAATTCCAATCGGTTGCGTAACCGCCACCTGAACCGGGAGTAATGAAGATTTGCGGATTCTTGACATAGGGTTCGATTCCTTGTGTCCAGATGATTGGCAAGATCGCGGGGTTGGCGTCACGGTTGGAGGCCGGAACGAAGTTGTCATCATAGTCTCCAGCGTACATCATGACACTCATGCTCAATTGTCGCATTTGTGCAAGGGATTGAGTTTGCTTAGCGGCTTCTTTGGCCCGAGCAAACACAGGGAAGAGGATGGCAGCGAGAATCGCGATGATTGCGATAACAACAAGCAGCTCAATGAGGGTGAAAGCAGATTTAAAGCGGCGGTTCATTTTTTACCGAAGGTATTGTGACTGACTCTTAATCTGATTGTCGCGGTTGTGACTCGCTTTGTGATCGAATTTCATTCGTCTCGGGTATAGGAATTGGCAATAAACCGGTATTTTCGCTGTTAGGTGATGTCGCTGATCCAGCAAATCCGGGGAGCTGATTATTGTTTGGGCTGTTGGGGTCACGGGCGGGAATCAGGAGTACAGAATTCTGCGATTCGGTCATCGGGGTGAAACCAAATTGTTGACCAAGGCTTTGGAGAACTTGGATTGCCGGGACATCGCGGAAGTCGAGGGTGATTTCTGGGTCGGGCATTCCAGGGGCAGAGTTAAGGCGTATTCCGGCTTGAAGTCCAATATCGTTGAGAGCACTGGATAACTTGATTGATTTGGCGACGATTGTGACAGGGCGATCAACAGCACGAGTAGCCTCAAGAGGCTGGACGGAAGCGGGATCATTTGCGACCGGAGGGTTATTTTCTATTAAGGGAAGTTCTTGTTTCGGCTGAGGTGTGCCATCGCCGCCGGCGGTCATATTATGCACTTGGTTGATATTAAGAGGTTTTTGAGGGGCGGTTGTGTTCTCGATGTATTTGAGAGTTCCAACAGTGGCGAACACTGCACCAGCAACGAGGATAGTGGCAGCGACCGCAGCTCCAAGTCGATTTGGGCCGGAACTAAGCGGCTTTGGGGAAGGCATGAAACGCCCCTTCGATGCTTTGGACTGTTCGGGGCGAGAACCTTTGATGCCATTGATCATTTTTGACCGGGCGTTGAACTCTGATTTGAGCTCGGGGTGCTTTTTAAGAAAGGCTTCGATGGCTTTGGCATCTTGGCTTTCGGTTAGTTGCCAGAGTTTTTCACTGAGATCTGGGGGGATGCTCATTTAATCTTCCCTCCTTTCAGTTTTTTCGAAGACTTCTTTGAAGCGTTCACGAGCACGGAAAAGTCGGGTTTTGGCGGCGTTAGCCGAACATCCAAGGCTATCAGCGATTTCCTGGAGGCTCAGTTCATCCCAGTAAAAAAGGGTGAGGATAGCTCGGTCGTTGGGATGGAGAACAGCCATTGTTTCGTTGACGTGTGGGTCATTGACTTCTACGGGCGGTTCTTTGTCGGGGATGGTTTCGACGAAATTATCGAATTCTGATTGCTTCTTTTTAAATTTGAGTTTCCGGGCTTGTTGGATTGACCGGTTGACGGCGATACGGAAAAGCCAAGTCGAGAATTTTGATCGACGGTCGAATCGGGCGAGGTTTTTGTATACGAGAGTGAAGATTTCTTGTACCGAGTCGGCAGCTTCTTCGTTGTCGAGCAGGATTCCGCGTGCGATGGCAAAGACTCGGTCGTAATATTTTTCGTAGAGAGTTTGGAAAGCGTGGTGGTCAGACGACAGGATGCGATCAACTAGGACGAGATCATCATCGAAGTTTTCGGACATTGCTCTGTCGTAGGAATGGGACAACACCTGCTATTTTGGACGAAGATTGTTTTAAATGGGTTACGAGGTTCGGGTACTGGTTTTTTTCTGGGTCTATGGTTGGCGCAGTGGGAATCCGGAAGTAATTGATTGGATGGCGGCAAAGTTGAGTAGTCCGAGGAAAATCATCGGGACAAGATAAGCGAGGTCGGGCTTTGATTTCATGAGGCGGACAGAGCCAAATGCAAAGAGATACGCGAACGATGCCATTGCAGGGAAGAGGTAGCGTGCCTGACCTTGGAAATATTGGAGGTTGAACCGGATGAAGAGGATTGTGGTGAATGCGAGGAGGACGAGGTGGAGGATTTGGAATCTCTTGGGTTGGGGGAGAGCTTGATCTTCGGCTTCTGCTTTAATCTCTTTGAATCCGAGTTGTCCGAAAAGTGCGATTCCGCCAGTGATGAGAAAAATTGCGGAGTAGAGGGCACCGGATTGGTCGGGGCGCATGAAATCAAAAAGGAAGATATCCATGTAGCCGAAGGCACCGATAAATGAACGAGCGGTCCACCAAAGAACCATGTTAAGCCAATAGATTTGTGCACCAAGACCCTCGATGAATGTGCTGGCTTGGGGGGAGCCGGTGAAAGCGGCATTAAAAACGGAGACGGCCAGGAAATCACCGTAGAGCCCCTTGTTGCGAAGGAGCCAGGGTATGGCGATAAGGACTCCGGTTCCGAGAGCGGCGGCCCAGATAAGAGCAACGTTCTTCGGGCGTTTTTCGGGGTCGGGGTCGCGCATGAGGAGGGCAGTTCCTACGATGGGAAGACGGACTAAACCAGTTGTCTTAGTGAGGATGGCGAGGCCCGTAATGGCACCAATGATGAGGGCAAGTTTAAGCGTCCATCCCTGTTGTAATCCTTTGACACTGAGGGCGAAAACCCAAGTGACGAGAGCGTAGAGAAGAGGGTCGTTTGAAATCGCGCTATGGAGGGCGATGTTCATGGGAAGGAGCGCGGCAAATGCGGTGGCGGCAAGGGCGATATCTTGGCGTTGAAGGCCCCATACTCCGGCGAAATAGATGCCGAGGAGTCCAGCAAGTCCGATGATGGAATTGAGGAATCGGAGACGGAATCCTGAATCGGGATTGGATGGGACTGAGCCGGTTATTTTGCTCCACCCGGCGGCAAGAATGTAATAGAGGGGAGGTTGGTGGGATTGGTAGTTTTCGTAAGCTTCGGGGTCACCAACTTTGAGAACGGGAAAGCCTTTGCCTTCTGTGAGGTGGGCGATGTAATTTGCATGCTGGCGTTCGTCGGGGGCTCCGACATCTTGAACTTTGCTTGGCACCATCATTCCGGAGACCGGATCAGGTTGGCGTTGATAGCGGAGAATGCCTGATTCGCGGTAGGGAGTGATCGAGTTATAGATTCCGGCGAGAATTAAGAATGATGCGAGAATGAGATAGAGGGCGCCGGGTAGCTTCATGCAGAGGTTATTTTATTCGAGTTTGCGGTGGAAAAACCTGCGTATTTAATAGCTATTGCAACTTGTCAGGTTACTAATTGGTACAATAGAGAGAACAAAAACTTTCGTTTTTGAACGAGGTCTAGGCATTATGAATGGAAAACGCATGTTGTTAGCGGCTCCTGTAGTTGCGGTTTCGGTCGCGGCATTCGCAATTCTTTCAGCTCCATCGTTCGACTCATTTAAGTCGACTTTGTTGAAAGCTGAAGGAGTTTCTGCGGTTGTTCAGGTGAACACGGGTAGCGCAAAGAGTGAATATAAGATCGATTTGGCAAAGCCGGATCGAGTTCGAATCGAAACTGACTCTCAGTTGATTGTTGCAGACGGTAAGGACATTACAACCTTTATTAAAGGCAAGAACCAGTACTACACTGTTCCACAGACCGCTCAAGCACTTTCTGAAGTTATGAGCCCGATGGAGTACCAAGTTTGGTCACCGTTCTTTAACGAAAAGGCGTTTGCAAAGGTTGCTCGCGTTGAAAAATCTGGTGAGCGCAAGTTTGCTGGTCAAAATCACGACGTTGTTCGCGTTGAAGCAGACGCTAAAGGCGACACGGTAATGGATTTCTACATTAATCAGAAATCTAAGATGCCGACTCGACTTTCGATCAACAGCAAAACATTGACCGGTACGGTTGAGCAAATCGTTTCTCTGAACGATGTTACTCTTGGTGCTAACGATGCTTCGCTTTATGCTTTCGCTGCTCCTGAAGGCGCAGAAAAGGTTGACCTCAGCGCAATGAATCTTGGCGTTTGGGGATGGGATTTCCAAAAAGCGTTGGACACCGCTCAAGCTTCTGGCAAATTGGTCATGATTGACTTCATGGCTGACTGGTGTGGCCCCTGCAAAATGATGGAAGCGCAAGTTTTCACCACCG
Source organism: Fimbriimonadaceae bacterium (assembly GCA_027492935.1). Lineage (GTDB taxonomy): Bacteria > Armatimonadota > Fimbriimonadia > Fimbriimonadales > Fimbriimonadaceae > UphvI-Ar2. Next base: position 883 of record JAPUDU010000126.1, on the reverse strand, counting down.
ACGAATTCAAGAAGGCTACGGCTAACATGGTTCTGGTGAAAGTCGACGTTGACAAGTCAACCGACATTGCAGCTCGCTACGGAATTGAAGCTATGCCGACATGCAAATTTGTAAACGGCAAGGGCGAAATCGTTCACGAGTTCGTTGGCTACGGTGGGTTCGACCAAGTTATGGGCGAAGTCAAAACAGCTCAGTCCAAGTTTGGCAAGTAAGCCTTACTCGGTATAAATACAGAAAAAGCCCCGGGGTTGATATAGACCCCGGGGCTTTTTCGTCCGATAGATTAGGTTAGGCATTTGGGTTCGTTTGGCCCGTATACCTGCTTGCAGAACGGTACAATTTGCGAACTTTCCACCCGGATTGACGCGAACAATCCGAGCTGAGACGGAGACCAATAGTAGTGGCGACAACGACAACGGACACCGACAGCACCCATTCTGATGGGCAGCAAAGTCCGGTTAGCCGACCTAGCGATCGGCTTACCCACGATGATTATCGTGAACTTCTTAAACAGCTTTATTTAGCTCGTTATTTTGATGTTCGCTTGATCAAGGAGAAAAAACGTGGACGTCTACGCGGCACGCTTTATAGTAGCCATAACCAAGAAGCGATTTTGGTTGGCTCTTTGTTTGGGCTAGAGCCCAATGACTGGATTTCACCGATTCACCGCGATATGCCGGCGTTCTTTTTGAAGGATTGCCGCAGAGGTTGGGATAACCCTGATCGCATGGGGATGACGATTGAAGAGCTTTGTTCGCAGGTTTGGGGTAAGGCGACTTCTCCGGGTCGCGCTCGCGATAACTGGAGCCACATTGGCAGTAAGGCCAAGCACATTATTCACTCGACATCCATGCTGGCGGGGACGATTCCGGCCGCGGCAGGG
>JAPUDU010000125.1 GCA_027492935.1 Fimbriimonadaceae bacterium | reverse complement strand
ACTGTGGTTTGGGATCGTTAGTCACCGTTCAAGATGTGGATCGAGATTTTGAATTTGAAATCAGGCTCGTAGCAAGTATTGAAGCGAACGCTGATGAAGATTTGATTAGTGAAGAATCACCGATGGGTGATGCTTTGATGGGATTAAAAGTCGATGAAGTCGCCGAGTTTGAAGCTCCGGCGGGAACGATTCGATACAAAATCAAAAAAATTCGGGCCTGAAAATCTTTCAAGATCAGGCCCATTTCTGATCGTTTCTGTTAATAAGCAGTGGTAATATCCATGTTATCCCCCCATTCAGAGGCCTAGCCACTGCATTAGGAGGAGGACGGAAATAATGAGCGATCAATCTTCGGGCAAGCAGCCTAAAGCCGGGAAACTCCCAACCCCAACCATTAAGCGCGGGCTTGGCGGTTTCTTCAAAGATCTGCAAAGAGAAGCGCGCCAAATCAGTTGGCCGACTCCGCAGGAAACCACACGCCTCACAGGAACCGTAATCGCGGTTTGTGCGCTTGTATCTGGATTTCTTTTCTTGCTGACGCTCTTAATCCGCACAGTCTTCCAAATGCTGGGGGTTCAATAATCCATGGCACGCGCGTGGTATGCCGTTCATGTCATTTCTGGACATGAAAAAAAGGTATCAGAACTTCTCCGTCGCCGCGCTGACATGATGTCGCTCTGGCAAGTTGATGTCTACGACATCATGATTCCAACGGAAAAAGAATTGGTTACGCGCAACGGTAAGCGTGGCGAACGTGACCGCAAGGTTTTCCCCGGTTATATCTTGGTTCAGATGTACTTGAACGACGATACGTTTAAGCTGATCAAAGGCACGAGCGGCGTGACTGGATTTGTTAGCAGTGGAAACAAGCCGGTTCCGCTTGAAGACTATGAAGTCAAGCGAATTGTTTCGAACCTCGAACAAAGCCAAGAAGCACCGAAGATCGCGTTTATCAAAACCGATATTGTTCGGGTTGTTGAAGGGCCGTTCGCTGATTACACGGGCCGAATTGAGGAAGTCAACCCAGATCGCGAAAAGGTCAAGGTCATGATCTCAATCTTTGGTCGTGATACTGCGGTTGAACTTGACTTTGCTCACGTTCAAAAAGAGTAGCGCTATCTTGCTCATGCTGTAATTCCTCTGAGCTAAAACTCGGAGGAATTATTCTTTGTAGACGATGACCATTCGGTGGTCAGAGTATTTTGTCTTTTCTGTCACAACCTTGCCCCGGAAACTGTTGAGGGAATTATCGGGAGTCACCCAAACTCGGTCGATCCTAGCAAGAGGATAATCATTAACTGCCGAGCCACCCCAGTTCACCCCATTCGTTGATCCTAGATCGTGCAGATTAAAGTCTCGAGCCCGGATTTGTCCTGGAATGGCGTTGAAATCCCCCGCCACCACGATCGTGCCGTATTCTCCTGCCTTTTTGTTTAATGCCCAAGCTTGATCCATGATTTTTCGTAACTGATCACGTCGATCAACGAGGTTTATACGTTGGCTTTGCCACAAGTCTGGACTCCAATAATCAAGGCGAAATTGCGGTGGTATTAGCCGAAGTGAAACAAATACTTGATCACCTTGGCGTATTGCAACAAAGTCTTGTTCGCTTATGACGTCATCAACAACAGGAGAAACCCGCGTAAGAATAGAACCATCCACTCCCCAGAAAGCGAGATAACCAAACTCTTTTGCCAAAGCGTTCGTCTCTGTTTTGCTCGGAGATTCTTGTAAAAATACGACATCCGCTCCTCGGGAGACTGCTTCCCGAGCTACATTGGGGTCTCCACCCGCGCAGTTTAGAGAAATGTAAGCGATGCTGGCGTTAGAGCGTCCGTGCATCAGCCATCTTAATGGAATATATAGTTCTTCAGAGGTCAACAAACCGACAACGAGAAAACATTTGATTAAGACCAAACCCGACTTTCGCCAGGTGCTGAAACTGGTGAAGAAAATTAACCCCAATCCAAGTGTGATCCACCCAATTGCCGGTAAAGCAGTGATCCCCGCGAGTAAATCAGGTGAGAGACAAAAAGCCACAAGAATAAGAAAGTAGTAACTCCCGACTAACGTCAACCAGATTTTGGAAAGTGACGTCTTTGGCTTTACTGTCGACTCTGGTTGATCTGATCCTTGATTGCGCATCCGCATGTATCTCCACAGCTTTTACAGCTTCCCTTTTCACCCTTGGACGTTCCGATCGTCCGGCGAATCATGAAATACACCGCTCCACCGACAACAATGGTGATGGTAATAATCTCCGGAACACTCATGCGAATAGCTTCCCGATTTGTTGAATTGCCACAGATAGGATATACGCTAGAGCTGTCATATATCCAAACGAGAACCAGGCCCACTTCCAACTGTTTGTCTCGCGCCGTATTGCCGCAAGGGTTGCCATACATTGACAACAGAGCGCAAAGAACACCATGAGGCTAACTGCAGTCCAGGGAGTCATCAATTGGCTTCCGTCGGGCCACTTTGCGGCTTGAATCGACTTCTTCAGTGATGGGGAGGTTTCGTCAACATCTCCACCGGTATCAAAAAGGATTCCCATCGCCGGGACAACGACTTCTCGCGCTGGGAATGCGGCAAGGATCGCGGTTGTGAGTCGCCAGTCAAAGCCTGCGGGTTTGAACACCGGTTCAATAGTGCGACCAAACCGACCAAGGATTGAATCTTCCCGTTGGCGGAATTCAGAGTAATGTTCAAACTCAGCTTCGTCGCTAACAACGTTTCCTTGAGCCACCCATTCCTTTTCGTACAGATTTACATCTCCACGGGGGAAATAGAGCAAAGCCCAGATAATGATCGTCATCGCGAAGATGATCGTTCCGGCGGTGACCAGGAAGACTTTAGCGCGGGAAACGACGGTAATCAAGACATCTTTCCAGCGCGGCCACTGGTACTTGGGAAGCTCCATCATAAATGGCAAACGCTTCCCTTTGAACCAACCTTTGTTGAGAATCATAACGACTGGAATCGCCACGGCTAGCCCGATAAAGTGCATGAAGAACAAGCTGACACCGGCCCAGACCGGTCCAAATTTAGGTTCAATCACCGCCCCAATGAGCAAAACGTAGACCGGCAACCGAGCTGAACAGCTCATCAAAGGAGCAACCAGAATCGTCATCATCCGGCTTCGCTGGTCGGGCATAACCCGCGCCGCCATGATGCCAGGAATAGCGCAAGCAAAACTACTTAAAAGCGGAATAAAAGCTCGGCCATTCAGTCCGCACCACCCCAGCAGCCGATCCATCAAGAACGCAGCTCGAGCAAGATAACCCGTTCCTTCTAATACAGAAATGAAGAAGAAGAGAATCATGATCTGAGGCAAGAAAATAACCACACTTCCGATGCCTTCAATAATCCCATCCACCACTAGGCTTTGAATCGCCGGGGTGCCTTCTAGTAAGCCACCAACTGCGTCGGCCAATAAACTTTTGCCTGCATCAATCAAATCCATAAATGGAGCGGCAAACGTATAAATTGACTGGAAAACCCCATACATGATGAGGAGAAACACAACCACACCCCAAAATCGGTGGGTGATGATCGCGTCAATTCGCTCGGTCTTAGTTCGTCCGCGTGGAACCGATGGCGGAATATAGCTATCGCGTTTTACTTTGTTGGCCCAGGCGTAGCGTGACTGTGCATCAATGGTTTTGGGTTGTGCGTGTTGTCCAAAAACGACTTTGCGCTCTTCTTCAACCACACTCCATATTTCAGGAATATCTCTAAATCGATCACCCGTTGTGCATTGATCGTCTAGCAAGACGCATCGAGCTTCTTTTGGACGCATATCAACGCCCCACCGGTTGACCTTTTCAACGATGCGATCAGCAGAATCGGTGATAATCTTCGGAAATCCTACGTCGAGATCAAGCACGCGCGGGTCTTCTAATGCGCGCAACACTGCTTGCTGAAGTTCCTTAACGCCTTCCCCTTTATGGGCAACCACAGGCACAACCTCGCATCCCAAGTGCTTGGTTAATGCAACGAGATCTATTTCCCCAAGTTCTCGCTTGACAACATCGGTAAGGGTGAGCGCAACAACAACATTGAGATCAGCTTCTGAAAGCTGAGAGAATAAGAAAAGATTCCGTTCGAGATTTGATGCATCAAGAACGAATACCAGAAGATCAGGTTGCGAACCTTCTTCGAGAAGGGCATCAATAGCAACTTCTTCATCGGTGGATATTGCAGAAAGCGAGTACAGCCCTGGAACGTCAATAATCTCAGCGCGTTTTCCTTCCAGATTAAGCCAGCCAGATACTTTTTCAACCGTAACCCCAGGATAGTTACCGACTTTTTGGTTTGCGCCCGTAAGGGCATTAAAAAGGCTGGTTTTCCCTGCGTTTGGGTTGCCGACAAGCGCGATAAGTGGATGCTCGCGGGTTGGTTTTTTAATATCAGGCGTGTCAGTCAAGTTCAACAAGACGCAGGCACCCCACTTCACTGCGGCGGACGCAGAGTTTGTATCCTCTTACGTCAATTTCAATTGGATCACCTAAAGGAGCAACTTTGATTACTTCAAATTCAATCCCTGGTGTCAAACCCAATTCCAGCAAACGCGGACACAGTTCGTCGGTTTCATCAACGGTCAAAACCCGCGCCTTCATTCCTTTTTTGAGGTCTTTGGGGGTTAGAACCCGTTCTGCCATTTCTGCCACCCGTCAATCATACATGAAAAGTACAGTTTGGCTATGGCCCTAAACAACTTTCCCGCGATTTACCTTCTATTTCTTGACTAAATCGAGGTTGTAGAGTTCTGGCTTGATCGCATCCTGGTTGTTCACAGTGAGATTCACAATCCATTCCGCGTTAAATTCGACATTGCGTCGGCGATCATCTTTCAGAATTCCGTAAGCTTTGAAGTAACGAATATCTTTCGTCTCGTTGATAAAGAAAGCCCCTTTCATCTTAAACTCCGAACCAACCTTATGGAGCACATCGCACAAAATCACATTTACTTCTTCACCGTTGTAAGTGCGAACCCCACCATCGGTGAAGTTGGAAAGCAGCTGACTGATCACTTGGAGGTCTTTATCTCTTCCAATAACAATCTCAAGCGGAATTGAGCGATCAACCACTGAGCGAGAGAAAATCGCATACATCGTGCGAATATCCATCAAACCCCCACTGCGTTGCATGATCGGTTCTACTAGATAAAGGCGCTTGTTAGTCTTGCTATCAAAATCTTCTGGGCTGGGATAAACAAGATGCGTTCCGTTTGAAATTGCTCGGATCGCCGCTTTAGGATCGGATTCTAAGGCTTGATCAAAGAATAATCGGTCTGGGCTAGAAAACTGAATTTGAGTTCTTATCTTTTGTACAACTGATCCTTCTGAAAGTGTGGTTGCAATTGTGCCCGCAACATTCCCGGCATGATAGTAGCGATCCATGGCATCGGAAAGCAGTTGCGCTGGCCCTGGTACGAGCGTTGTTGCGGAGTATGCGATAGCAAATGCAGCACTAATCATCTTTCTTGATCCAAATGTCGTCACCGATTCCAGCAAGGTGGTTTTCAATTCGCGCTTGAACGAACAACCAATCTGATAGACGGTTTAAGTATTTTACACTTTCTAGCCGAATTGAAGGTTCCCGACTCTGCAACTCAACCAATCCCCGTTCCGCTCGGCGACAAACTGCACGGGAAAGATGCAAATTGCAGGATGCGACTGTGCCTCCGGGAATGATGAAATTGTTGAGAGCCGGCAAAGCGCTATCAAGCACATCGATGTCGTTTTCCAGCTGCTGGATATTGTTCTCGATGTTTCCAACTACGTACCGTACGTCGTTTGATAATGAAGCTATCTCTGAACTGAGCGCAAACAGGAGACATTGGATTTGAAAGATGGGAGATTCTAAATCCGATTCCTCTCGGCGCCACTGCGAATTGATTCGACAAATGGCCAAGGTAGCGTTGAGTTCATCAAGTTCCCCAAGCACATGAAAAAGGAGGTCGTCCTTTGATCGCCTCCCTTGCCCTAACGTTCCGGTTGTTCCGCCATCACCTGTTTTGGTGTAGATTTTCATCTCTTTTCTTGCCGAACTAACCGCCAGAACTTGGGCAAAGTCATAAACTTGCCAATCTTTTTGGGGTTGGCAAGCGTGCGCCAGAGCCATTCAATTTTAAGCTTTTGGATGATAACAGGGGCTCGCTTGACTTGCCCGCTCATAACATCCAGGGTTCCGCCAACGCCCATGGCCACTTTGCAGCCAATGATCTCTTTTGTTGCCTGGATAAACTTTTCTTGACGAGGAATTCCCATCGCAACCAAGAGGATATCTGGCTTAAATGGAGCAATTTCGCGGGCAATGAACTCGAAATCGGATTCCGGAAAATGACCGTCATGGGTGCCAACTATATTGCAACCCGGATGCTTCAACAACATCTTCTCCTTTGCGGCTTGAGCAACACCAGGAGCGGCCCCGAGGAAGAAGACTCGGTAACCTTTAGCTGCGCTAAGGGCGAGGAGCCTGTCCGCTAGATCAACTCCACTGACTCGCTCGGTTTTTATTCCTTGCCGTCCCAATGCCCAAACAACACCGTTGCTATCGGCCGTTACCCAACTCGCCGCATGATAAATCTCGCGGAGTGAAGCATCATCCTGGGCAATAACAATCCCGGATGCATCCGCCGTAACGACTAAATGGTTGCCTTCGCTTTGAATAAGTGATTCAACTGCGGTTACCGTTTCGTCCATTGTTGCAACGCAAACGGGAATTCCCAGCACTCGCGGTCGGGAATCAACTGCCGAACCCTGTTCCTGAATCGCCTCCATTCTGCCAATAATAGACGGATCGGGCCCGATTAAGATGCCAAAAGGGTCTCCAAATTGCGTAGAATGGGAAACGAACTTATGTCAACAGCGGTAGCGGCAAAGACAATTCGATTTGAAATCAAGCGTCAACTGAATAGCGAATCAAAATCGTTTGTTCACGTTTTCGAAATTCCTTATCGGGAAGACGCGAACGTGATCTCCACTCTCATGGAGATTCGTAAAAATCCTGTGACAACTGAAGGCCAACTTGTTGAGCCAGTGGCTTGGGAAGCAGCTTGTCTGGAAACAGTTTGCGGAACTTGCACGATGTATGTGAACGGTCACATTCGTCAGGCTTGCACCGCCCTGATTGATGAAGTTTCCGAACGCCATGGAGACACGCTGGTTGTTCGTTTGGAACCTATGCGTAAGTTCCCTGTCGTTCGCGACCTTATTGTTGATCGTTCAAAGATGTTTGAGAATCTCATCAAAGTCAAAGCGTGGGTGCCGATTGATGGCTCTTACGACCTTGGCATGGCTCAGCCTCAAGATGACCATGTCCGTCGCCTTCGCTACGACCTCAGTCGATGCATGACGTGCGGTTGCTGTATGGAAGCTTGCCCGCAGGTCAACGAAAGAACTGAATTTGTTGGCCCAGCGGCTATCGCTCAGGCACTTTTGTTCAACAACCACCCCGTCGGCAAAACATTCTCCGAAGACCGGCTTGAGTACTTAACTTCAGAAGAAGGCATTACGAACTGTGGAAACGCACAAAACTGCGTGAAAGTTTGCCCCAACGAAGTCCCCCTCACATTGGCGATCGCAGAAATGAATCGGCAAACAACCGTCTACAAAATTAAAAAATTCTTGGGTTTGACCGGTTAATCCCAAGAAAAAGAGGCCTATTGCCCAGCAAGGGGAACCTCTTGTTGGGCATTTTCATTCGTCTAGACAAGTACACTTGGAATAACAACTATGCTGATTCCCGCACTGCTTGCTGCTAATTTGGCTCTCACTCCGTTACAGGCGGAAGATCAAACGGTCAAGATTGTCTTGGATCAAACATCTGGCGTGGTTGGTGCCCCGATCAGTGGAAAGGCGATTATTACATTCGCATCCGGGTTGCACGCTTACCAAAACCCTCCCAGCCAGGATTATCAGATTCCGGTTGTTGTCAGCGCAGGCGACGAAACCATTAAAGTCGTTAAGTTAAAGTATCCGAATGGTGAAGCTCATGCCGTGGGCGGTGAAACGGAAGCATCATTTACCTATTCGGGGCAGATCGAAGTGCCTTTCTTAATCCGTGCTGAAGGAAAGCCTGGGGCAACATCAGTAAAAATCAAGGTTCGGTACCAGCAATGCACCGATTCAATGTGCTTCCCTCCTAAATCTATTGTTGAAACTGCAAAATTAACAATCAATGCACGGCCAAAAGGCTGGACAGCGGTTGGCACGGCGGCGCGTTGGGCTAAGGCTCTTGCCGAGTGGAAATAAGTAATTCGATGCCAAAACACTTAAGAATTCTTTTGACAATCCTGATCGGGTTGTTTAGCCTCATTGCATTTGCTCAGCAAGAACCAGCTGAACCGATGGTGCAGTCTGGAAAGATCAATTGGTCAGCTAAAATTAAAGATCCTGACACACGGGTTGGCGAAACGACTCAGATCATCGTAACTGGCAGTTTGCCTGAGGGGTGGCACACTTACGGACCGCACATTGCAAAAGGTGACTATATTGTTGCCAGCGCAACTACTGACCTTCCCGGCAACTTACTGGAGTCAGCCGGTGAACCAATTTGGCCCGATGCTCATATTATTTACGACACGGGTTTCCAAATGCCGGTCGCTCAGTATGAAGGCGAATTCACCGTTGCAATCCCGGTCAAGGTAATCAAGGGTGATGGCAAGCAGATTCAAGTGCAAATGCGCGCTCAAGCTTGCGATGCAAGTGGTTGCGATTCTCCTAAAAAAGCGATCCTTGGCATTGATTTCACTCCCGCCCCCGGTGAAGCACGATCCGAGCGAACCGTCGCCGATACTGCCCCACCTGAACAAACCGCCGGCTTTGTCAAACCAGTCGATGCGGAAAGCACCGGAAATCCCGAAGTTTTAGCCGCGGCTCTTGATGGAAAGGCACCAGGTGGTGAGAAGCCGACCAATGAATCAGCCGAACCAACTGACTCAACAACTCAAGGCATCAATGATGCAAAAAGCAAAGGCATTCTTGCCTTTATGCTGTTTAGTTTTGCCGCAGGATTACTTGCCCTTCTAACTCCCTGTGTATGGCCTATGATTCCGATCACGGTCAGCTACTTCACTAAGAAATCAGAAGAAGGCCCTGGCGCTGTGATGCGCTATGCAATTGCTTATTGTTTGGGCATCATCGGAACGTTTGTTGGACTCGGGCTCATTGTCACACTGATTTTTGGTGCATCCGGAGTTCAAAAGCTTGCTGCGAGCCCAATCGCAAATGGCTTCCTCGCCATTCTCTTTATCTTTTTGGCGATCAATTTGTTCGGGGTTTTTGAAATCCAAATCCCAACAAAGTTTGTCAACAAAGTTCAAGGCAAATCGAAAACCGCTGGGTTTGCGGCCCCGATTCTTCTTGGGTTTGTATTCAGCCTGACCACCTTCACCTGCACGGTTCCGTTTGTGGGCACGATCTTAGTGAGTGCTTCAACGGGTGAGGGCCTCCTCTATCCGATTATGGGGATGCTTGGATTCAGTCTGGCATTTGCATTGCCGTTCTTCGTTTTGGCACTGCTACCCAACGCACTCAAGAAGCTCCCTAAATCTGGCAACTGGCTCAACTCCGTTAAGGCATATATGGGCTTTCTTGAACTGGCAGCAGCGATGAAGTTCGTATCCAATATGGACGTCATCGTGAATGATCCGCTCTGGCTTCCGTTTGCTGCATTTGGGGCAATTTGGTTCTCTATCTTCCTCGGCGCATCCCTTTACTTATTCGGAATTATAAAAATGCCGCACGATGATGGCTCTAAGGTTGGGATTGGTCGAAAGGTTTTTGCCATTGCCAACGTTCTCATTGCCGGTTGGCTTTTGGCCGGGATCACTAACGCCCAAATTCTTGGCCCGATGGTTGGCTTCTATCCTCCTAAGCAAAAAGGTGAATCAAGTGGCGCACTGGTTTGGAACGAGAATTTTGAAGCCGTCAAAGCGGCATCACTCGCGGAAAATAAGCCGATCTTCATTAATTTCACAGGCAAGACTTGTACAAACTGTCGTGTGATGGAATATCAGAAGTTCCCGACTAAGGGTTACTCTGATGAACTCGCCAAGTTTGGTTTGGTCGAACTTTACACCGACCGCGAAACTCCCGAAGACAATGCCAATGCCGAGTTACGGGAAAAGATGACGCAATCATCCACTAACCCAACTTACGCAATTCTTAAGCCGGACGGGACGCATGTTTCGACCTATCAAGGTTTGGCAAAGTCGGACAAAGACTTTATTGACTGGATGAAAAAGAACTACACTGAAGCACTCAAGTGAAGCCAGTTCCTCATCCATTCAACGTTCAAGACATCTCCATCGGCAACGGGCCATTGACCCTTATTGCCGGGCCATGTCTTGCCGAAAGCCAGGCTCTCTGTGAGCAAGTTGCCGGGACGCTTAAAGAAACCTGTCTAAGCCTTGGAATTCCTTACATTTTCAAAGCGAGCTTTGATAAGGCAAACCGTACTTCTGCAGGCTCAACTCGGGGTGCAGGCATGGATGCAGGCTTGGAAATTCTCAGCCACATTGCCAAGACATTTAGTCTTCCGGTCACAACCGACCTTCACGATGCTCATCAAGCTGAGCCGGTCGCATCGGTCGTTGATATTCTTCAAGTTCCCGCATTTCTATGCCGTCAAAGCGACTTGCTGGAAGCATGCGCTCAAACGGGAAAACCCGTCAACGTCAAAAAAGGACAGTTCCTTGCTCCTTGGGATACCAAGAACATCGTTGAAAAATTAAGCCAATTTGATGCGTCAGGCATTATGTTGACCGACAGAGGAACGAGTTTCGGATACAACACTTTGGTCGTTGACATGCCGGGTCTGGAGATCATGCGCAGTTATGGGCATCCCGTTTGCTTTGATGCAACTCATTCGGCTCAACGTCCGGGTGGCGCGGGAACAACAACCGGTGGAAACCGTGATAGCATCCCTGCGATGGCGCGCGCAGCCGTTTCCGTTGGCATAGATGCTCTCTTTTTAGAGGTTCATCCTGACCCGGCAAATGCGGCCAGCGATGCAGCAACTCAATGGCCACTTGATCGCGCCACAGAACTTCTTGAACAACTGATCGCAATTCATCAAGTTCGTCGCACTTTCAATTAGGCCTGGCACACTTACCAGGCCATAATCAACCCAGGCGAATGAACGAACTGCAACTGCGTGGTGCCCTGTGCGAAGTCGGGCGCAGACTCTGGCAAAGAAATCTTATTGGCGGGGCGGAAGGCAATATTTCTTGCCGACTGAGCCCACGTCAACTCCTCATAACACCGAGCGGAGTGAGTAAGGGTCATCTAAAGCCGAACGATCTTCTCATCATTGACCTAAAAGGCGAACTGATTAAAGGTGAAGGCAAAGTGAGTAGCGAGTACCGTCTTCACACCGCTATCTATAATGGTCGCCCGGATTGCCAAGCCGTTGTTCATGCGCATCCTCCGGTAGCAACCGGTTTTGCCCTCGCGGGCGAAGATATTCCTGATAATTTGTTACCTGAAAGCGCAGTTGTTTTAGGGAGCGTCGCTACCGTGCCGTTTGCCATGCCTGGCACGGACGAAATGTCTGATGCGATTTCCCCTCTCGTGGACGACCATAAAACGTTCTTGCTCGCCAACCATGGTGCCGCCGCAATGGGAAGCGATCTCTACGATGCCTGTTTTCGCATGGAAACCCTCGAACGAGTTGCGACTGTCATTCTCCACGCCCGAACTCTTGGTGGCGCGCGTCCGTTACCAAATGACGCATTTGACCATTTACTGAAAATTGCCCTTAATGGAAGTCTGCAATGAGCGAAAAATTTCAAGCCCCGCGAGGCACCAACGATATTATTCCTGGCCCACGACAAAAAGATACGATCTTTGAAAGCCATCGATGGCAATACATCGAAGGTGAATTTCTCGGAACAGCTTGGCTCTATGGCTACCAAGAGATTCGAACTCCGATGTTCGAAGATATAGAACTCTTCTTGCGGACAAGTGGCGAAGCGAGCGAAGTCGTGAGTAAGGAGATGTACGAGTTCACCGACAAAGGTGATCGACGTGTCGCTTTAAAGCCAGAAGGAACTGCACCGGTTATGCGCGCCTACTTAGAACACGGAATAGGCGTTCAAGGTGGCCCGACTCGGCTTTGTTACATCAACCATAGCTTTCGATACGGTCGCCCGGGCAAAGGACGCTATCGCCAATTGCATCAAATGGGGATGGAGATTGTAGGATCAGATTCTCCGCTTGCAGATGCAGAAATCATCATTGCCACCCACGACTTCTTCTCGCGCGTTGGATTGTCAGGCACGCGTGTACTTTTGAACTCCATTGGCAATTTTGAAACTCGGAACAAATACGGTCAAGTGATCCTCGAACACGTTAAAGACTATCTTGATGCTCAGGATGAAGACACTCGGGCAAAGCTCGTGAAGAACCCGGTTCGCCTTTTGGATACGAAAGATGAAAAGCTGAAAACAGCTTTGACTGGTCTTGCACCAATCACGGATTTCTTGAGTGACGAAAGCAAAGCAAGCTTTGAACGAGTTCAAGCAGAACTCACACGAGCGGGAGTGCCGTTTAGCCTTGACCCAAGCATTGTCAGAGGACTCGACTATTACAACGACACTGTCTTCGAATTCTTCGATGATGACCTGCCCGGACTATCACTTTGTGGCGGTGGTCGCTACGATACATTGATTGAACAGATCGGCGGCAAGGCAACTCCCAGTGCAGGGGTGGGCATCGGTTTAGAACGGCTTCTCCTTGTTCTGGAAGAAAAAGGAATTGAAATCCCTGGGCCAATGCCAGATGCCTTCTTGATCGCGGCGACGGAAGAAGCAAGAACAGCGATTCTTGAACTTGCCGCTGATTTAAGGGCAAGCGACTTCTCCGTTCAGTTAGATATTGAAGGCAAAAACATCAAGCAACAATTCAAAATGGCAGATCGAGCCAATGCTCTTTACTCACTTGTTATTGGGGACGATGAACTGAAAAAAGGTGTTGTCTCGGTCAAAGATATGGCAACCCAGAAACAAGAATCAGTTAATCGAGACGATATTGAGCAATGGCTCCTCGAAGCAACTACTCCAGATGAGGACGAGGAATGAAGTCGGCTCTATTACTGATTGGATTGATTACGGCCGCGATTTCTCAAGCCCAGACCCCCGACATTATTGTTGCAATTGACTTTCGACCAACGTTCCTTAATGGCGATGGACGTAACGCGCAACTGCGATGGTTTGATGCTTACGCAATGCCAAGTACAGTCGGGTTCAAAGGGCGAATGGCTGATGGTAAGCGCTTTGCTGTCACTCAACGGCTTGCCCGCCATATCGGCGATGGCGACCCGGATCAAGTCGACGAGTTCTACTTTGAATCACCGGGAGATTGGAAAATAGGGAAACAAGCACTTCCCTTCGGACAGCATTCTCTTTATCGGGAAACAACCCCAGCCCTGCGACTTCACACCAACCTCGTATTTGAAGATGCTTTGCTTGATTTTGCCGTTACAGACGCCGGAACTGGTCGCCCACGCGGAGTTGTCGGAAGATTGGGCAAGAATACAGGTCTGAGCTTTGCTTTGGGTGAAAACTTTGGTGTTCAGGACACTGCATTTGCCATTCTGAGACAAGATATTCGTGGAGCAGGCAAAAACCACGGTTATCGAAGCATTTTGGGTCTTGATACGGTTCTGTTCAAATACCCGTTCACTTTTGAAGGGGAAATCATTTTTGCTCAACAAGGACATACATCTTTCGATGAAGATCTCAATATCTCAGATATCCGAGCAATCTATCAGATGCCAAATGGTCGCGATAGAGTTACTGCTGCTTGGGCACGAGAGTGGCGCAGCAACGTTGATGCATTTCGGCTTGATGGAGAGTTTGTGATCGTTAATCAGGTTGTTTTGATGCCACATATTCGATTTGGTAGTCGAGGTTTGGGACAATTTGGAACCACAGTACGGTTCCGACTGTAAGGATTAAGGAAAATGTTCAGTTCAATTCTGCTGTTTGGTTTTGGTGGACTTGCAATTGCGTTTGTCGCGTACTTCATCACTAAAGTTGTAACCAACAGTGGAAATCCGGGTAAGTTCCCTCACCCTTCAGAACTCTCAAGTTCAAGCCGCTCAATGTTACGTCCCTTGCGGCAAGCGGCTGAAAATTTTGAGGAAGTACTCAAGGCCAACCCTAATTTAGACGCCGCACAAATACTTGGCCCCAACGCCCTGGATTCCGTACGGCGAACGCTTATCGAAGCAACTAAGATGATGCCGAATCGTGATGTATTAGTAGAAATGGCTCGCCGCACTGAAAGCCAAGGCAACGACCCGAGTGCACCACACGATGCGATTGACCGTATCGACCGCAACATAGCCGAAGCGACTGCGGCTATCGATGCCCTCACTCTCAGAATTACTCAATCCAGTTCTCAATCCACCCAAGCCATCTCTGATGTAGAATCAGAGCTTCCCGATCTGGTGAAGCGTCTGCAAAATGTCAGCCAATCGTTCGACGAAGTCAACCAATCGGTAAGCCAAGACAATTAACCATGAGTGAAACCAAGCGAGCCTATAACATCCTGAGATCATTTGTTAACCAGGAATGGGAAAGAGTCAAGGGCATCGATGTTGCCGATGCCTGGCGTGAGCTAGATTCTCCGGTTGCGACAACTCCTGAAGCACCCGCAAATTCCACTCTTGATACGCCAACCGCCGGCATGGAATCAAACGAATTAGAAGCAACCGCTCGAACAATTCTCAATGTCACCGCAAAAGCTTCGTTCGACGAGGTTCGTAAAGCGTTTGAGAAAATCAACCAGCGCGTACAGCCACAAAATTTTGAATCAGGGAGCGAAGAAGGCAAATTTGCCCAAGATTTACTCCGCAAATCCACTTGGGCTTACCAATATCTCACAAAGGATATGAGCCCCTCCCAACGCCGCTTCCGCAGCCTCGAAATTGAGTAAATCATGAGCAAAGATAAATTCATCTTGTTAATCATTGCCCTCGGCTTTCTGTTCTTAGTCGCAGAAACTCGCTACGCACATGCTGGAGTATGGATGCAAGAACCCAAGGCGTATATCCCAATGATTACGTGTGGCATTGGTTTTGTTTGTTGCCTCGCCGGTCTTGCCGCCGAGAAAAAGCTTGCGATGTTCTTAGGCTGGCTTTTGCTGATTTTGAGTCTTGTTGGACCGCTGGGAGTCTATTTCCATACAAAGGGAGACTTTAATCAATTGCAGCTGATGTTGACTTCAAATACGCGTCAGGAGCGTCTGGATCGATCGGATGGAAAGTACGGTGGAATCTTTAACGAACGTCCATTATTGGCCCCAATGAGCATCTCCGGACTGGCGATGGTTGCGGGCATTTCAATCCTTGGGAACCGGCGACGTTCATCGTCCAGCTAGTGCCATAATTCAGACCATGTCTTTTAAGGTCGCCGTACTGCCAGGCGATGGAATTGGCCCTGAAGTTACCGCTGAAGCGGTTAAGGTTCTCCGAGCAACTGGCCTCAATCTCGAATTTGAAGAAGCACTGTTTGGCGGTGCTGGGTATGACGATTGCGGCGACCCGTTGCCGCCTGCAACCCTTGAACTTTGCAAAGCAAGTGATGCCGTTTTGATGGGTGCTGTCGGTGGCCCTAAATGGGATAGCATTGAACCGATCACCAAACGCCCAGAGATTGGGGGCCTGCTTCCCCTTCGTCGAGAACTCAACCTTTACGCAAACTTGCGCCCTGCCAAAACCCTTGCTCCATTGATTCACGCTTCTCCGCTTAAAGAAGGCCGAAGCATGATGGATCTGATGGTTGTTCGTGAACTAACCGGTGGAATTTATTTTGGCGAACCACGCGGGCGACGCGACGATGGCAACACTGCTTACGACACTTGCCTTTATTCACGTTTTGAAGTAGAACGCATTGCTCATCGTGGCTTTGAAATTGCGATGCAACGCAGAAAAAATCTTTGTTCAGTCGATAAAAGCAATGTTTTGGAAACAAGCCGTTTGTGGCGCGAAGTTGTTACGGAAGTATCGGCTCAATATCCTCAGGTGTCGCTCAGCTTTATGCTGGTTGATAACTGCGCCATGCAACTCATCCGCGACCCAAGCCAGTTCGACGTGATTCTCACCGAAAACATGTTTGGCGACATTTTGTCAGATGAGGCATCAATGATTACCGGCTCACTCGGTTTGTTACCGAGTGCATCTGTCAGCGACCCCAAGGGCGATAACGTTTTTGGCCTCTACGAGCCCGTACATGGCTCTGCGCCTGATATTGCTGGTCAAGGTAGGGCAAACCCGCTTGCCGCGATTCTCAGCGCAGCGATGCTGGTTCAGTATTCGATGAAAGACAACGAAACTGCGGCTCGTATCGAAGCGGCGGTTGAATCTGCATTGAATCAAAAACTCCGTACGGCCGATATCTTTGAAAAAGGGTGCGAGTTGATTTCGACATCTGAGATGGGCGATGCGATCGTCCGCAATTTGTAGATTGACTTGTAGAAGAGGGGTGCTGTTTCCAGCACCCCTACAACCACTTTTGACTTAACCAGGAATTAATCTTTTGATTTGTGCTTATCTCGTGAACCCAAAATGCCTTGTTTTTCGCGTCGCCTTCGTCGCACCAACAAAGCCTCTCGAGCCAGATCAAGGTGGTAGAGCGCCGTAGCGTTCTCTTCGCAAGCCAATTCCCTCCCTTGAAAATCAAGGAGTTTTTCTTGTAATACCGCGATTACATCTTCTAACTTGCAACCGTTCTCCCCGACATCCGCAGGGTGACCGCCGTGTTGAAAATGAATCTTGATATACTCCGTCTCTACAATGGCTTCGCTGCCATCGATATGACGAAACTTTTCCATGTTTTCGCTCATGCTCGATTTCCTAATACGTAATGACTCTCAAACAGAGTCGATTAGTGAACCGTTTCACGGGTGAGACTCGCAATAAACTCTTTTCTTTTACTTTTGAGTTTCATGATTGTCTCCGTGAGTTGAGCAATTTCCTTGCGCCTGCCAGGGCCAAGGGTTTCCATTTCGTTCGCAGAGAGTCGAGTAAACGAAGCTTCCATGCGATCTCGGATCATTCCTGCTTCATCAACCAGTTCTTCGAACTTATCAACCTTCTCTTCAGAAGGAGCCTCAGAACGCTCGACAATACTTGCCTTGCGCATGATTTGGCTTACAAACGACATGGAGTGACCTCCGATACGACGAACGTGTCAGTGATATGTTGAGCTTTCATATTCTTGATTTCGCCTACGAGGTTAGCTGCCGGGTTAGGTTCAAGAAAAGACCTGAGTACATCCTGTACTCTTCACCCCTAGGGTTGGTGGTTCCCCCGTTCTGGACTTTGTCCAAATTCGACGTTCCACCATTATACCGCCTTCACAGAAATTTTGCTGGGAAGCCCCGAACCTTCATGAAATTAAGGCCGTCTTACGTGCATTTTTTAAATTTGAAACCCATACACCCTGCATTGCGTCTATTTAGACAATGATCGAAATACTTTGCGCAACGTTTGCTCTCTCCGCTTTACCGGATGTGAAAGAGACTGAGATTACTTTTCCGGGTGTTGGATTAGAGCTTAAAGGCACTTTGCGAGTTCCTCAAAGCGATAAACCATTACCGGCGGTATTGCTGATGCCCGGAAGCGGCCCCACGGATCGGAATGGTAATCAACCGCCCACGGTCATGACGAATGTTCTGAAAGAAATCTCTGCAGATTTGAATGAAGAAGGGATAATCACTCTCTGCTTTGATAAACGACCCGTGCATATTTATCAATCCAAGTGGCCAACGGATAAATCGCAGATTAGCAAATTCTTCTCGGTTGAAAACCACCTTTCCGATATCAAATCAGCGTATGCGTTCTTAGCATCTCAGCCCTCAGTTGATAAGTCCAAGATGTTTATGCTTGGCCATAGTGAAGGAGCACTTTTTTCGAACCATCTGGCCAGCGAATTAAATCCAAAAGGCATCATCCTTCTGGGCGGGCCAGGTCGTCCGATGGATGTTATTCTTAAAGAGCAACTTGACCGCAACTTCGAACAAATTGCGGATGGTGATCTCAAAACCCGGCTTACCAGTGATACCGATCGGGCAATCAAAGAACTCAAAGCGAAAGCCGAAGAACCCAAAGATATTCATCCCGCTTTAGCCTCTCTGTTCAACTACTCAAATGTTGATATATGGCATGGCTATTTCAACATTGATCCCCTTGCCGATGCGGCAAAGTACACGGGTCAAGTGTTCGTAGGCAACGGCGAAAACGATATCCAAATCAGCGCCGAGCTTGATGCCAAACCTCTTGCCGCCGCATTTGGCGACCGGGCAACATTGTTTATTGTTCCTAAGGCAAGCCACAACCTCAAGCGCGTTGATTCAGAGAAAGATTTGGGATACTCCGGGCCAATTGAACCCAGTTTAGTGAAAGCTCTGAAAGAGTGGTTCAAGAAACAGATTAACTAAATTGCCTGGTTCTTCTTCGGTTCAACAATTGCACGAAGACCATCGCCGACAAAGTTAAGCGCAAAAATTGTTAGCGACAGGATCAAACAGGGCCAGAGCAACATGAGAGGCGCTGAAACTTTTAGTCCGTTCCCCACCTGAATCATTTGCCCCCAACTGGGTTCAGGTGGTCGCACACCAATACCAAGGAAGCTCAGGGTGCTTTCGGCCAGGATTGTAGCCGCAACATCTACCATCATTACGGCAAACAGTACGCCCCAAAGATGCGGCAAGATGTGCTTGAAAACCAGATACGGCGTCTTTGCCCCCATCGCCTGAGCGGCAACGACAAACTCCCGATCTTTAAGGGTTGCCACCTGGTTCTTTACCAAACGTGCCATCGGTGGCCACGCGGTAAAAGCCAAACCGATGATGACGGGGATTACGCCCATCTGGAAGACGCCAACGATCATGATCGCAAGCAAGAGATCCGGGAAAGCAAACATCCCATCGGTGAACCGCTGAATCGGACTGCTAATCCATTTCGGGCCGTAAACACTGATAATCCCAACAATAATTCCGACCGTGACGGCAACAACTTGCACAACAAGCCCAATCGTTAAGGAAATCCGAGCCCCATAAGCAAGTCGAGCGAAAATATCCCGTCCTAGCTCATCCGTGCCAAGCCAAAACTTTGCATCTGGGGTTTGTAGTGGCTTACCCAAACCAACATCGTAAGGATGGCGGAAGTTGGGGCCAACTATAGCGAATATCACGAGCACAACGAGATAGCCGACTCCAAACCTGGCTCTCCCTAACCCGCGGGTCAATGATTGGGATAACGATATCTACAGCGAGGTTAACGATGATAAAGAGGAGCCCCGTAACGAAAGTAGAAGCCAGGATCATCGGCGTATCCCGTTGAGTGATCGCTTCGATAGCAGTCTTGCCAATTCCGGGAACCAGATACGCTGTCTCTACTACAAACGAACCCGTCAGCAAATAACCGAACGACGTACCAATCGCCGTCAATACCGGAATCAGCGCGTTCCGGAAACAGTGTGACCAGTAAAGCCTTCTTGGAG